>NZ_BCAG01000001.1:0-352306 GCF_001293685.1 Desulfatitalea tepidiphila
CGAATACTATCTCGAAGAGATGGTGCTGCGAACGCCCGGCGGCGGCGAGCTGCCGCTCGTGGCCGCCGTGGATCTCAGTCGGGGCCGGGCCTACACCGACATCAACCGGCGTGAAGGGCGCCGAATCGTCACCGTTACGGCCGACGTAGAGCCGCGCAGCCAGGCCGACCTGGTGCTCGCCGACGTGATCAGAAACGTGCTGCCCGAACTGCAGCGCAAGTATGCCGGGTTGAACTACAGCCTGGAGGGACAGCACGCCGACCGGCGTAAGAGCATACAGGCCCTGCTCAAGGGGGAGTTGGCCATTCTGCTGGTGATTTTCGCCGTCCTGGCCATCCCCCTCAACAGCTACATCCAGCCCATCATCATCATGATCTCCATTCCCTTCGGGATCGTGGGCGCCGTCGTCGGTCACCTGATCATGGGCTACAGCCTGAGCCTGATGAGCATGTTCGGCGTGGTGGCCCTGACCGGCGTGGTGATCAACGATTCGCTGGTGCTCATCGACATGGCCAATCGCAACCGTATCCGCGAGATGACCGCCTATGAAGCCATCCTCCAGGCCGGGCAGATGCGCTTCCGCCCCATCATGTTGACCACCCTGACCACCTTCGGCGGGTTGGCCCCCATGATTTTCGAAACCTCCCGCCAGGCACGCTTTCTCATCCCCATGGCCATCTCCCTGGGTTTCGGTGTCGTGTTCGCCACCGTGATCACCCTGGCCCTGGTGCCGTCGATCTACATGATTCTGGAAGATGTCAAATGGGGTGCCCGGCGGATCTCGGCCATACTGCGCCATGTCCCTGAGGCAGCGGAGCGCGAACGGCCGACGCGTTGATTATTTGTCAGGGCGGATCGGCAACAGGACGGTAAAGGTGCTGCCCTGGTCCGGCGCGCTTTGAACCCGGATCCGGCCGCCCATGGCATCCACCAGGCCTTTGGCGATGGGCAGCCCCAGGCCGGTGCCGGTGATGTAGCGCGTTTTTTCGGTTTTGACGCGATAGAACCGCTCGAAGATCTTCTCCAGGTGGCGCGTCTCCATGCCGAAGCCGTTGTCCTGGATCCGCACTTCGACAAACCCGCCGTTCTCCTCCAGGAAGATATCGATGGCGCCTTTCTCGGGCGTGTAGTTGATGGCGTTGGTGATCAGGTTGCCGAAAATACTCTCCAGGGCCAGCGGGTCGGCCAGGAGGGCCGGCAGGGCCTTCCTAGGCCGGTGCAGCGAGATGGTCTGTTGTTTGCCGGCGGCTTTGGTATTGAGAAACGAGACGATATTTTCGATGATCTCTTCCGGTTGCACCCGTGCCGGCGCCTCGCTCACCACGCCGGATTCGATGCGGGAGAGATCCAGCAGATCGCCGATCAGAGAGATCAGTCCCTGGGTCTTTTCCTTTGCGCGGGCCAGCAGGTGGGCATCCGCGGCGGAAAGCTGCCCCACCAGGTCGGTGAGCACCATGGCCAGCTGTTCGTGGATGGTGGACAGGGGTGACCGCAGCTCATGCGACACCTTGGCCACGAATTCCCGCTTGAGGCGATCGAGGGCCTTCATGGCGGTGATATCCACGATGGTGACCACGGCCCCCAGGCACTGTCCCCGGGCCCCCAAAACCGGCTTTCCCCGGGCAAAGAGGTATCTCTCCTCGCCCACGCTGAATTCGTAGGTGGGGCCCTCTTCCGTATCGACATGGCATCCCTGGGAAAACTCCATGATCAGGCGGCGCAGCCCTTCGTCGTGAACATAGGCGTTCAGCGGCCGGCCAGCGCCGGTGTCGGCGGGCAGTTCCATATATTGGGCAAACGCGGGGTTGATCAGAACCACCTCGCCTTGGGTATCGGTGACCATGACGCCGATGGGCAGGGCGTTGATAATGGTGTGGACGCGGCTCTTCTCCAGCGAAAGATCCGAAAGCGTGCGCAACCGTTCCTGTTCGAGCTGAAGCGCGGCGCGTTCCAGGCGCATCTTTTCCAGGGCCCGGTTGATGGCGATGCGCAGCTGGTCGGGTTCAAAGGGTTTGGGCAGCAGGTCGTAGGCGCCGTTGCGCATGGCCTCGGCCGCGGTCTGGACCGTGCCGAAGCCGGTGATGATGATCACCACGATATGCGGATGACGTTCACGGATCGTGCCCAGCACCGCCATGCCGTTGATGTCCGGCAGTTTGAGGTCGAGCAGCACGATGTCGATCGCCTCGCGGGACAGGATGTCGAGCGCCTCTTTTCCCCGTCCGGCGGTCTCGGTTTTGAATCCCATGGGGCCCAGCACACGCATCAACGCGTCGCGGATTCTCGGTTCGTCATCAACGACCAGAACACCGACCGGCGGTTGCGTGTCAGGCATCGTTCTCTCCATCGGCAGGTTGGCGGATCGAGATCAGATAGGCTTCCCATTCCATGGGCAGCAGTTGCTTCTTCTTGGTGTTGCACGTCTTGCAGGCCGGCACGACATTGCTTTTGGTGGTCTTGCCGCCCCGTGCCAGCGGCACGATGTGGTCCATGGTCAGCTCCCGGGCCGGCACGGATTGCAGGCACCAGTAGCATTGGCCCTTGGCGCAACGGCGCTTCCACCATTGGGAGGCCCGCAGGTCACGCGCCTTGTTTCTCTCGGCGCTGATTTCCGAGGCTTCCTGGTCGAATGCATAGGGGCTGGGACGTTTGCTTTTAGCCATGGGCGTCGTTTTCCGTAAGGGAGCCGGATGTTTCTGCGGCAAAGAGACGAGTTTATCCAAATACGCAGAAAAATCAAGCCTTCTGCACCGTTCGCAGCGATTCGACCTGAATGCAATTCATTAGACCCGGTCCGGCGGGGCAGGTGGCCGATGCCACACGCCAAGCGGCCAAGTGCCGGTAAAATGCACGGCGGGCGGCCCAGAAACTCGCTGCGCTCAAACAGTCTGGGCCGCTTGTCCGCCGGTTGCATTCAACCGGCACTACAACGCATGGGTCACGTGGCCCTGGCCACCTGCCCCACCCGGGCCTGCCATGACCGTTGCGCTACGAATTTTTTTCAAACAACTTCTGGAATGCATGCCCGTCAGTCTGACTCACATTGAGTTAGAACTTCTGCAATTTTAAGGTCGACCGCCAGGCACCGACGGCCTGGGTGAGGATCTGGTAGTAGGCCTCCGATCCGCCCAGACCGGTGCGGCCGAAAAAATAGTTGATCTCCAGCATGAGGGGTTCGATTCGCCCGTCGGCCAGGCGGTGCGTGTCGAAAATGAAATCAAATCCGGCCAGTTGGAGGCCGCTGCGGTTGCAAAAATCAATGACGACCTCCTGTGCCGCGGCGGTCAGGGCCGGATCGCTCTCGAAATCGATGCGAGCACCGGCCGCCACGCTGCAGCCGAAACGGTTTTCGGTGGGCATGATACGCCAGTAGGAGATCAGGCGCAGGCCGATGACGGTCACCCGAAGGGCGCGCTGCGTGGTGGGGACGTACGCCTGGACGAGAAACCCGGTCTGACCGGTTCTCTCGCAGGCCCGCACACGGTCCAGGGCCGCCTGCATCTCGTGTTGGTCCGCGGCCCGGAAGATGGTGTCGCCCTGGCCGCCCCAGTCGAGCTTGACCACGGCCGGCAATTCGATTTCGGGCGCGCGGCTGTGGTAGTCTGCCAGTGTGTCATACAGGGCCGTCGGCGGATGGGCGACGCCATATTCGCGAAACAGGCGGATCTGTCCCCTTTTGCCGGGGTAATCGAAACGCACATCCAGATTGGGAAAGATGTGCGCGCAGTTGGCGCGGGCCATGCGGTAGAGCGATTCCCGGCATCCCTGGGGCAGGATGACCGCATCGGCCCTCCGGATGGCCGCCAAGTCGTCGGCCCCTGGATCGCGTCCGGCGCAGATCCGGTTCTCGTCCGCTTCGATGATGGGGTGAAACGATAGAATCATCACATGTCAATAACCGAATCGTTCGAGTGCCTTGGCGTCCCGGCTCCAGTTTTTCTGCACCCGGACGAACAGTTTCAAGAAGACCTGGGCGCCCACCATGCGTTCGATCTCCTTGCGCGCCGCCTCGCCGATCTCCTTGAGTTTGCGTCCGCCCTTGCCGATCAGGATGCCTTTCTGGGAATCGCGCTCCACATGCAGGGTCGCATCGATGGCGATCAGCCGTCCGTTTTTTTCCTCCTTGAAGGCATCGATGGTGACGGCCACGGCATAGGGGACCTCTTCGCCGGTCAGGCGGAAGGCCTTTTCCCGGATCATCTCCGCGGCGATGAAGCGTTCGGACATGTCGGTCAGACTGCCGGGTGGATAGAACGGTGGACCGGCGGGCATCAACCGGACGAGGGTGTCGATCAACGCGTCCACCTGGTCGCCCTTTTCGGCCGAGATGGGAACGATGGCCTGAAAGGCATGGCTCTTCGACCAATGGTCGATCACGGCGAGCAGTTCGGGTTTGGCGATCAGATCGATTTTGTTCAGGGCCAGCACGGTGGGCGTGGCCACTGTGCCGAGTTTTTCGATGAGATAGGCTTCGGCGTCGCTGTTGGGCGTGGCGACATCCAGCATGACCAGCGCCACATCGGCGTCCGCCAGGGCAGCCAGGGCCACGTCCACGATGCGCACATTGAGCAGTTTTTCGGCCCGGTGGATGCCCGGGGTGTCGAGAAAGATCAGCTGGGCCTGGGGTCGATCCAGGACCCCCAGGATACGATTGCGGGTGGTTTGCGGCTTTTTGCTGGTGATGGCGATTTTCTGCCCGAGCATGCGATTGAGCAGAGTCGATTTGCCGGCATTGGGCGCACCGACAATGGCCACAAAGCCGGACTTGAAGTTGTCGTAACTATCTGGGGAGGTGGTTGGGTTCATGGCTTTTCCTGAAGGGACGCTTCGATGCGGCGCCAGAGATCCTCCCGGCCCAGGCCGGTTTTGGCCGAAAAGAGGGTCAGTTGGTCGCTGGGTAGATCCAGTGTGCGGGCCGCCGCGTCGCGTTGTTTTTTCTGCTGGGTTTTCGATAGCTTGTCGCTCTTGGTCAACACCGGTATGGCCGTGATCCTGTAATGGCGCAGCCAGTCGAAAAGGTGGTGTTCCTCCACACCCGGCGTGCGGCGCAGGTCCATGAGCACGACGACGGCTTCCAGGTTGTCCCGCTGCGACAGGTAGGTTTCAACCATGGGGCCCCACTTCTTCTTCACGGCCTCGGGCACCTTGGCGTAGCCGTACCCGGGCAGATCCACCAGCAACAAATCGGCGTTGATGATGAAAAAATTGATCAGCTGGGTGCGTCCGGGCGTAGAAGAGGTCTTGACGAGACGCTTGCGCTGGATCAATCGATTGATCAGTGAGGATTTGCCCACGTTGGATCGCCCCGCGAAGGCGATTTCGGGGTGGTCGGGAGGCGGATACTGTTCGGGCTTGACCGCACTGGTGACAAATTCGGCAGATTTGATGATCATGGGCTGTGATTATCAAATACGGGGCGAGATTGGAACTGGTTTTACCGCACGATGCATGGGAAGCCTTGAGGGGCGCTTTGTCGGAGTCCTTGTCCATCGCGTGGGATGATGGTACATTTTTTAAACCGCGAGCGGTGGTATTGGTGAGACCCGGACGCAGATGGACGCCCGTGCAACGATGAAACCGATGAAACGATGAAGAAAGATCGACAATGGCGCAACGCAGAGCCGCGGCCTGGATGCCCTACCTGCTGTTGACCCTGACCGTGCTGTTCTGGTCGGGCAACTTCGTGCTCGGCAGGGGGATCCGCGAATTGATCCCGCCGGTCAGTCTCAATTTCTGGCGCTGGGCCGGCGCTTTTGCCGTGCTGCTGCCGTTCACGTGGTCTCGGACGATCCGGCAGTGGCCCCTGGTCCGACGCCATTGGCCCTTGCTGGCGCTGATGAGCATTCCTTCGATCACCATTTTCAACGCTTTCATATACCGGGCCCTGCAATCGGCCACCACCACCAACACGGTGCTGCTCAATGCCATGGTCCCCATCTTCATCGCCCTGGCCGCATGGCTCTTTTTCCGTGTGCGCATGGCGCGCCGGCAGGTCTTCGGGGTGTTGATATCCATGGGCGGGCTGGTTTTTCTGATCACCCGGGGCGACTGGCGCGTCATACAGAACCTGGCCTTTTCCAGTGGAGATTTGTGGACCCTGGGTGCCGGTGTGTCGTGGGCCATCTATTCGGTCATGCTGCGGCTGAGGCCCATGCAGATGGATCCCCTGGTGTTCTTGACCGCCCTGATGGCCTTCGGGCTTCTCTTCCTGCTACCTTTTTATATCTGGGAGCTATGGGTGGAGGGCGGATTTGCCCTCTCAGCCCCCAGCCTGGCCGCCATCGCCTATGTCTGCGTCTTTCCATCGGTGCTGGCTTACATTTTCTGGAATCGCGGGGTGGACATGATCGGCGCCAATCGGGCCGGGGTGTTTTTCCATCTCATGCCGGTCTTTTCGATCGTCATGGCGGCCGCATTTCTGGGCGAACGGCTCCAGTTGCATCACCTGCTCGGAATGATAATGATATTCAGCGGCATCGCCCTGACCGCCTGGCCGGTCCGCCGGCAGCCGCCATCGCGTTAGCCATTGTTGGAAAGGATATCCGTTACGATGAAGATCAAGGCCGTTCTGCTGGATCTGGACAATACGATGATCCTGTTCGATGAAACCGCTTTTTATCTGCGATACATGGAGCGGATCATCCCCTTTTTTGCCGATTTGATTCCCGAAGATCAGTTTCGGGACCGGTTGTTGAGAGGGATCCGCGGGTTGCTTCGGAACAATGGAGAGGTGAGCAACCGGGAATTTTTTCTGGACACCTTCTGTGACGGGGATGGGGCGGTACGGCAGGCGGTCTGGGAACGTTTCATGCGGTTTTACGAAGAAGAGTATGAAAAGGTGCCGGTGGAGGCGGCGCCCCCTGCCGGCCTGGATCGGGTCCTCGATCAATTGGATGACTGGGGCATGGAGCTGGTGGTGGCCACCAATCCCCTTTTCCCGCAGATCGCCCAGGAGAAGAGAATGCAGTGGGCCGGACTGGATCGCCGTCGCTTCCGATGGATCACCCACCTGGACAATTCGACCTATGTGAAGCCGCGGGTCGAGTATTACCACCAGATCAGCGACGCGATCGGTAGACCGCCCCAGGCCTGCATCATGGTGGGCAACGATGCGGTCAACGACATGGTGGCGGGCAGTGCGGGCATGGCCACCTATTTGACCAACGAGGCCGGCGCCGTCGACTACAGCGCCGTCACCCGGGGGCGCAACATACGCCTGGGGCAAACCTACAGCGCCGATTTCACCGGGCCTTTGGCGGATTTGCTTGCCGTGGTGGAACGGCTCAGGTCATCTTGATCATCGGTTCGCGGTTGTGCGGGGGGGCGGTCGAAGCGAGTTTTTGAATTGCAGTCTCAATCGCCCGTGTCATCGGAGGGTTTGAAGGTGGCGGCCAGACGGTGGAATCTGGCGATGGCCTTTTCATCGATACCGACGCCCTCTTCGATGGCCATCTCCCTGAGGAACGCCATGAGGGCCGGAATGTCGATGGCCATGGGGCAGACGATGGCGCACACCCGACAGTGAATGCAGGGCCAGATATCCGGGCTCTCCAGCACCTCCAGCGCCAGATTGTATTGAATGAGGCGGATGATGCCATTGGGGCCATGGCGCATGGCCGTTGCGAAGGGGCATTGGGTGCTGCAATTGACGCATTGTGAACACCGCTTGAAATCGTCCCCGCAGCGTTGGGTCACACGATCGCAGAAAGTGGGTCGGTCGGCCATGGAAGCAGGTTTCCCTCGATGAAAGTTGCCGGCTAAAGTACCATGCCGGCGATCCAAGTCAAGTCTCCGGCAACGATTCTTACTGAACGCCATTCGTTAGACCCGGCCCGGGTGGGACAGTTGGCCGATGCCACACGCCAAGCGGTCAAGTGCCGGTAAAATGCACGGCGGGCGGCCCAGAAACTCGCTGCGCTCAAACAGCCTGGGCCGCTTGTCCGCCGTTTGCATTGAACCGGCACTAGCGACCGCTGGCTGACGTGGCCCTGGCCACCTGTCCCACCCGGCCCTGCCATGAGTGATGCCATACGAATTTTCATCGCAAACAACGCCGGGAAAGCATGCCCTTCAGGGTGAATTTCATTCAGTTAGAATTACTTGCCCCCCGGCAGGTGGCACAGCCGGTCGGCGATCGGAAAAGGCCGGACGCAATTTAACTGGTGTCCTGCATCCCGATCAGATATAAGCGTCCCTGTTTTTTCAAATCGAACAGGCTGCCAAATCGACATGGCCGTCCAATAGAATGGGCCTGCAAATAGAATGGGCCGCCAAGTAGAATGAGCCAATAGACCGATGCATACCGCGATATCATCCTGGCTGAAAGGACCTGCCTGGTCCGTGGGGGCCACCCTGGTGCTTTGGGGAATCCTGTTCCTTTCTTTCAAAGTGCGCGGCAAACGATTGCCCCATGTGACAGTCCCTACGCAAGGAGAACGGGTCCCGTCGTTGGCGGGGTTGAAGGCACAGATCGAAAAGGGCCGGATGGGGGTGGATATGGCCCTCCTGGCGGCCATGGGGACACCGCTGATATTCGCCGTTGCCTATGGGGTCTTTGTGTTCTTCCAGTCCACCGCGCCGGCGGCTGAGGGGGTGGCCATGGCGGGCACCCTGGGGTTGATCATGTGGGGGTGCGCGGTTTTGAAGTGGCGGGCAACGGGCCGCGACCTGAGCCGGATCCGCTGGCTCCATGATGCCAAGGCCATGGTGGCCGAGCGTGTTTCCGAGTTGAAACTGCGCGGATTCATGGTGTTTACCGATTGCCGCCTGGGAGACAGGGCGATCGATCACATTCTCGTCGGTCCCAAGGGGGTGTTCGTCGTGCAAACAGCCATTGGGTTGAGCGCCTTTCAGGCCGATTTAAACACCCATGACACGGCCACCTATGACGGGCGGGCACTTTTTTTCCCCGGCAAGGAGGATCATGAGACGGTCTCCCAGGCCTGTGAGGATGCGGAAAAGCTCTCCGAATGGCTCTCCGAAGCCCTGGACATTCCACTGGCCGCTCGCGCCATCGTCGCCCTTCCAGGGTGGCGCATCAAGCGAACCTCGGCCGAAGGCATATCCGTCATCAACCCGACGCAATTTGAAGCGCTATTTCAGTATGTCCGGCCCAGGCCCCTGACGACAGAGGAGGTGGCTCTCATATCCGCACGGATGGAGCAACTCTGCATCAGTCCCGGCCCTTCGGTCCGCACGAACGCACCCGACGGATCCACGGTCGACCTGGGGGAGCGGGGTGGATCTCCCGGTTGAGCCGTCTTTCGCTCTGTCATGCCGTTATGTTCAAATGGAGCGGTTATCTCCCCGGAACGATGATGCGGGAGTCATCCCTTTTGTTTGCGGCCTGTTGCCGCTGTAGCTTTTCGACCTGGGCCACGACTTCGTTCAACGCCATTTTCATGGCTTTTGGAAACTCTTCATATGCTTCTTTAAGGTTGTTGGCTTGCAGGCGCGCCTGGAGCGGCAGTGGTCCCTCGGGTGTCATCAATTGGGTGCTGGCGACGAAGATGGGGCTGCGGGTGGGGTCGTCGCTGCCATCGGGGGTGATGGGTGTCATGCGCCGGATGGCGGCCACTTTCAGATCGGTGATGGATTCTTCCCGGTAAAGGTTTCGGGTGTCGACTTTGAAATCAAGGTCGTTCGGATTGACGAAATCGCTCATTGGCGGCCTCCTGGATTGTGTGTTTCATCCAACCTGCAATGAGCGCTACCTCATCGCGTTAAAGTTATGCACACCTATCCTCATGCCCCTGGCATTGTCAACATGAAACACTTCAAAACTCTTGACAACGACCGGCCATCGAATAAAATATTTTCAATCTTTTAAAGGCCTGCCGTCTATTCGAGGCCGGTTTTAAGCTGAAGGTGCGACATGCCGCGTGGCGACCTGAAGTTTGGGACCAAGAGAATTTTATGAAAGGAGGACGCCACTATGGCCAACGGCACCGTTAAATGGTTTAACGAGAAAAAAGGCTACGGTTTCATTGAGCAGGAAGACGGACCCGATGTGTTCGTTCATCATTCGGGTATCAACGCCAAAGGTTTTCGGACACTCCATGAAGGCGATCGCGTGACCTTTACCGTGGAGCAGGGTCAAAAGGGACCGGCTGCGGTCAATGTGACCGTGGTTTAACCTTTCCCGACACCGCTTGAAAAAGGGGCATCCGCCGAACGCGCCTGCCCCCCTTTACTTCATCTTTTCGATGGTTCACCGGCAGGGATCATCAGCGCGCAGACATTGCTTCACGCCCCACCTTCGGCAAAAAAACCCTTCAGCAACCTGATTTCATCTGGCCACAGGGCGTCGTTCGGCGTCTCCAGGATCAGCGGAATTCCGTCGAAGCGGTCGTCCTGCAGGATCCTGCGGAAAGTTTCCACGCCCAATGTGCCTTTGCCGATGCTTTCGTGCCGGTCCACCCGGCTGGTGAGGTCTTTCTTGGAATCGTTCAAATGCATGCCTTTTAGATAAGAAAAGCCGACGATGCGGTCGAATTTTTCAAAGGTATCCGCGTAACCGGCCTCGGTTTTGATATCATACCCTGAAGCATAGGCATGGCAGGTGTCCAGGCATACCCCCACCCGTGATTGATCTTCGATCCGGTCGATGATCTCGGCCAGGTGTTCGAAGCGAAAGCCCACATTGGTGCCCTGGCCGGCCGTATTCTCGATGACTGCCACCACATGGCGAGTACTCTCGATGGCCAGGTTGATCGATTCGGCGATCCGCGCGAGGCATTGGGATTCGCTGATTTGGTTCAAATGGCTGCCGGGATGAAAGTTCAGGTAGATCAACCCCAGCTGTTCACAGCGCTGGAACTCGTCCATAAAAGCCTTGCGGGATTTTTCCAATCCCTCTTCCTCCGGGTGGCCCAAATTGATCAGGTAGCTGTCGTGGGGCAATATCCGCTCGGGTGTGTAGCCGAATTCACTGCAGTTGCGTTGAAATGCGTCGATGCTCTTCGGCTCCAGGGGCTTGGCATGCCACTGGCGTTGGTTTTTGGTGAAAAGGGCAAATGCGGTGGCCCCGATCGCGTGGGCATTGAGGGGGGCGTTTTCCACACCGCCGCTGGTACTGACGTGAGCGCCGATGAATTTCATGATGGACTCCTATTCTGCTCCCGGCACCTGCTTTCGCAAGGCGCCGCGCGAAAATGAAAAGTAGATCCCTGGTATGCAAATCAACAAGAATACCAGGAAAATCATCTGGGTGCTTTCGATGAAAAGCGGGTAATTGTCAGGTCCGATGGGCGCTCTGCCGATGAAGTGTGCCAGCACGACCGCAGCGGTGGCCATGCTGACCATTTGGCCCAGCAGGCGCATGGTGGCCACCGTTCCCGAGGCAATGCCGTAGTGGCGCGGAGCCACGGATCCCATGATGGCGCTCATATTGGGCGAAGAGAAAAGGGCGAAGCCGAAGCCGAGTAACATAAGATCGCAGATAATATAGATGATGTGCGTATCTGGATTCAGGGGGATCAATCCGGCCAGTCCGATGGCGGTGATCAGCATGCCCAGAGTGGCGATCCATCGGGGTTCGATGCGGTCGGCCAGCCGGCCGGCCAGCGGCGAAAACAACGCCATCACGACGGGCTGCGCCACCAGTACAATGCCGGCGGTCTGGGAAGAGAGGCCCTTGATGTACTGCAGAAAGAGGCTGAGCAGGAAGGTGACGCCATATGTGGCCGCGTAGTTGATCAAGGCCGCCAGGCTGGAGAGGGCGAACGTCCGATTCTGTTGGAAAAGAGCGATATCGAAGATCGGATCGGCGGCTCTTTTTTCACGCCAAACGAACAGTCCGATGCCCACCACGCCCAACGCAACCAGGGCCCAGGCGCCCTGGGCCGGCAAATCTATGGCACCATAGATCAGGGCACAGATGGCCATGGCATAGAGCACGCTGCCGATCAGATCGAACGGCAGGTCGCGTCTTTCGGCCCACTCCCTTTTGAGAAAATGCAGGGTGACCCAGACCGATGCGCTCCCCAGGGGCAGCATCAGAAGAAAAATGCTTCGCCATCCCACGTGCTGGCTCAAAAGCCCACCGGCAAAAGGCCCCAGCGAGAGGCCGATATAGACGGCCGCCACATAGAGGCCGATGGCCCGGCCGCGTCGTTCAGGTGCAAATACGGCGCTCAGTATGGCCATGCCGGTGGTGATGAACATGGCAGCCCCGAACCCCTGGACGATGCGCATCCCGATCAACCAGGCGGCCGTGGGGACCCAGGCGATGAGGGTGGAAGAGAGAGTGTAGAAAACCAGGCCGGCGGTGAAGATCTTCCGCCGCCCATAGCGGTCCGCCACCTTGCCGATGGGCACCAGCAGGACGGCGGTGGCCAGCAGATAGGCGGTCGGAATCCAGCTCAATGTTATGGCGTCCACATCGAGTTCGGCCTGGATCGCCGGCAGGGCCACGTTGACGGCCGACAGCATGAACGGCGCCATGAACGAGGTCAATGTGGCCACGAACAGGGCCGAGCGTTCTTCGGAACTGCTGTCAGACATGGTTGGCTCTCTGTTCTGCCGCCAGATCTCTATTTATTGCCGGCGATTTTCGCCCAGGCGTCCCGCAAGGTCACCGTGCGGTTGAAGACCAGGTGGTCGCGGGACGACAACTTGCTGTCGGCGCAGAAGTATCCGAGTCGTTCGAATTGGAAGATCGCACCGGGTTTGGCTTCGGCCAATTCCGGTTCGAGCCGGCAGTCGTCCAGCACGTCCAGTGAATCGGGGTTGAGGAAGTCGATGAAAGTCTTGCCGTCCTCGCGTTCATCCGGATCCGGTTTGACAAAGAGCCGGTCGTAGAGGCGCACCTGCCCCGGCACGGCGTGCTCGGCCGAAACCCAGTGCAACGTTGCCTTGACCTTGCGGCCGTCGGGCGCGTCGCCGCCCCGGGTGGCCGGATCGTAGGTGCAGCGCAGCTCGACGATGTCACCACTGCGGGGATCCTTGATCACTTGCGTGCAGGTGATGAAGTAGGCATAGCGCAGGCGCACCTCCCGGCCGGGCGCCAGACGGAAGTACTTCTTGGGCGGATCCTCCATGAAGTCTTCCCGTTCGATATAGAGCGTTCGGGAAAAGGGCACCTGGCGGGTGCCCATGGCCGCATCCTCCGGATTGTTGACGGCCGTCAGCATTTCCGTCCGCCCCTCCGGGTAGTTTTTGATGGTCACCTTGAGGGGGCGCAACACCGCCATCATGCGCGGCGCCCGGCGGTTCAGGTCTTCACGGATCGTGTGTTCGAGCAGGGCCACGTCCACGATGCTGTTGGCCTTGGCCACGCCGATGCGTTCGCAGAAGGTGCGAATGCTTTCGGGCGTGTAGCCCCTGCGGCGGATGCCCGAAATGGTGGGCATGCGCGGGTCGTCCCAGCCGCTCACGTGGCCCTCCTGAACCAGTTGGATCAGTTTGCGCTTGCTCAACACGGTGTAGGTCAGATTCAGCCGGGCGAATTCGTATTGGCGCGGCCGGCAGGGCATGGCCAGCTGATCCAGAACCCAGTCGTAAAGGGCCCGGTTGTTTTCGAACTCCAGGGTGCAGATCGAGTGGGTGATGCATTCGATGGCGTCGGAGAGGCAGTGTGTGAAGTCGTACATGGGATAGATGCACCACCGGTCGCCGGTGCGGTGATGGGCGGCCTTGCGGATGCGGTACAGGGTCGGGTCGCGCATAAGCATGTTGGGATGGGCCATGTCGATCTTGGCCCGCAACACATGCCGGCCGTCCTCGAACTCACCGTTGCGCATGCGTTCGAACAGATCGAGGTTTTCCTCGACCGACCGGTTGCGATGCGGGCTGTTCCTGCCCGGTTCGGTCAGCGTGCCCCGGTATTGGCGGATCTCATCGGCGCTCAAGCTATCCACATATGCCTTGCCCTCCTTGATCAGGCGGACGGCCAGATCGTACAGCTGGTCAAAATAGTCCGAAGCGTAGTGCTCCCGATCCTGCCAGTCGAAACCCAGCCAGCGCACATCCTCCTTGATGGCATCGACATATTCGACCTCTTCCTTGGTGGGGTTGGTGTCGTCGAAGCGCAGATTGCACGTGCCGTTGTAGGTTTGCGCCAGGCCGAAGTTCAGACAAATGGACTTGGCATGGCCGATGTGCAGGTAGCCGTTGGGCTCCGGCGGAAAGCGGGTGGCCACCCGGCCGTCATTTTTGCCGGCCTTCAAGTCCTCTTCGATGATGGTTTGGATGAAGTTGGAAGGGGCTTTGGATTCTGTATCGGCCATATCGGTATTCTCCCGGGCCCGATTAGCGGGCTTTGAAAAATAATGTTGCTTACCATATGACATAAAGGCGGTTTTGTCGATTTTAGCCTCGATGCCGCGCCTTTAAAAGAAAAAAGGAGCGCCCGTTGCCTTTGAGCGCTCCTTTTAATTCTGCCTATTTTACATATTTTGGTCAGTTTTGGAAGCTTTTTCACACACAGATTCATGCCAATTTGGGTGCCGAGAATCCGCTCAAGTCATCCGTACAACCATCCAACAAGCGGTGTACTCTGTAAACAAAAGGTTTATCCACCGTTGCTCAATTGATCATTATCATGGCAAGCCCCTCTTCAAGTCCAAAACTCGATGTTCAGGATCAGTCAAAAAGGCGCTTGAGACCCAAGGTAAAAAAAGGCAAAGTAAAAAGGAAATGTCGGATCTTGACAAACCATATTTCAGCTAAATATATATAATTTATTTTTTATATTCAGTTTTCGAATGCCATTCAGTGTTTGGATTGACCATGCTTTTCCGGAGGAGGCGCTGAAGCTCATTGATGTTTTGCTGGGTCCTTGCATCGGGAAATAAAAGCAGCTCACCAGCTGATTCCATAGACCCACCGTATTGGCATAAGCTGCGATGCCGGAACGAAGTCCTTAAATCTTCAAGCTGATACGTACCACCTCGCCTTGCGCCTTTTCGCTTCGAATTAAGTAGGCAGCATATGAATTTATCTTAAAATTAAGGGAGGTTTTCATGGTAAAAACAACGATTTTGATGATTCTCATCATTCCGCTGATGGTGGCGTTCACGAAGCCCAATCTATCCGCGGCTGCGGAATCGACTTCCAGTTTGGCTGTCACGGCCGAGGAGACATTGAAAACCATCAAATCTTATTTGGCAGAAAAGAAAGATGACGCCATTAAGCATGGACAAGCACTGCTGGCCAAAACGGATACAGAGATCGAGAAGTTAGAGGCCGATGCTGCCAAGGCCTCAGGTGAAACCCGAAAAGCCTATGACCAGGAACTGAAAAGTTTGAAGCAGAAGCGTGCTGAAGCTTCAAAAAAGTTGGACGAATTGGCCAATGCCTCCACGAGTTCCTGGGATTCAGCCAAGCAAGGTTTTGCCGAAGCATACAAAGCCCTTTACGATGCCTACAAAGAGGCTTTGGCGAAGTTTGAATAGCGCACGGCAGACTTGCAAAGGTTAAATCATATTGAAGCGGTGGTGCCGTCATTGCCGACATGAGCGCTTGTAATTAAGCAGGGGCCTTGGACACAGGTTATGGCAATAATCCTTCCGAAGATAACTCTCAAAAATAAAAAAGACATTGCCAGGAGTATCCCCAGGATCCTGTCGACCTTCCTTTTCATGATCCTGATAAGTGGTTGCGCTTTATTGCAGTCGCCATCCTCTTTCAAACCGGGCTCGATCAATGAGGTCAGATTCCGGGACCGTGCGCTGTCGAAATCCGACCACGACATACGAGTGACAGCGGCTGTTCCGACCGCCGAAGAGGCTCGGGTCCTCTTCAATGCCAATTTGATCGGCAGGGAGATTCAACCGGTCTGGGTGAAAGTTGAAAACCACAGCAACGACGCTTATTACCTCATCAGTACCGCAACGGACCCCAACCACTTTTCGCCTTTAGAAGCGGTTTACACGGTACGGGGAGGTCTGTTTGGCGTTTATCGAGATGACATGGAACGGTTTTTCAGGTCGATGAATTTCCGGAACCCGATTTTACCGAACACGGCGGTATCGGGCTTCATCTATACGAATCTCGATGAAGGCGAAAAGGTGGTACAAATCGATCTCATTGCAGCCGAACAGGTCAAGTTTTTTACCTTCTTCGTCGAAATTCCCGGTATGCGCGTCGATTATCGGAGGGTGGATTTCAAAAGTCTCTATCCGGAGGAGCAGATTGCCGATGTCACTGAAGACGCTCTCAGGGCCGCGCTGGAACAGTTGCCATGTTGCACCACCGACAAGGACGGCACCAAATTGGGCGACCCCATCAACCTCGTTATCATCGGAGACTTCATAGACGTGGCAGCCGCGTTTGCCCGCAAGGGCTGGCTGCCTGCCGAGGATACCTACGCCACCGCGGTATGGAAGACGATTAAGTCGTTTCTCTTTGGTTCCCGCTACCGATATTCGCCGGTGAGTCCACTATATTATTTCGGCCGTGGCCAGGATTTTGCCCGTCAGAAACCACGCCGTGACATTCACGAGCGCAACCATCTGCGCCTGTGGTATAGCAACTTGCGCTTCAACGGTAAGCCTGTCTTTGTCGGACAAATCAGCCGCGACATCGGCGTGCGCTTTACGCTGAAAGCATGGCCGCCTGTCACCCACAAGATTGACCCTGACGTCGACGAAGCGCGTCACGCGCTGATCGAAGATTTGATATATTCCCAGATGCTTGCCAAAGTCGGTTTTGTGAAAGGTGTGGGGCGCGCCAGGCCATCGAATCCGAGAATCAACCTGACCGGCGATCCATACTTTACGGACGGATACCGGACCGTACTGATTCTCGACCAGGGGCCTATTGCCATGAACCAACTCAAAGATCTCGACTGGGAGAGGCCTGAGACATTCCACCTGGGGTCTTCAAACGGAAAATAGCCGTATCTCCTTCGCCTGCAAACGCCTTTGAAGTGTCTGGAGCATAATGAAATTTCCTTTGAGTGGCAACGGTGCCGGTTTCGACTGGAATACGCCGGCACCACTCGGAACTGCAGAGGGGTTTCGATGAAGAAAAGGACAGCGGCTTTTCTCGTTGTTTGTTTTGTTGCAACCTGTTTCTTGAATATAGATCCGGTAGAACTTAAAGCCGAGGATGTCTTTGTAACGATTGGCAGCGGCGATTTGTCGGGTGTCTATTTTCCAGCCGGCCTGGCTATCGCGAAGATAGTCAATCAGAAGCGCAGCCAATATGGAATTCGGGCAACGGTTGAGTCAACACCCGGATCGGTGTTCAATCTGAATGCAATCCTGGCAGGGTATCTGGAATTCGGTCTGGCGCAGGCCGATAAACAATTCCAGGCCGTCAATGGGTTAACTGAATGGTTGGAAAGAGGGCCCCAGCAAGAGCTGCGCAGCGTTTTCAGCCTTCATCATGAAACCGTGACGCTAGTGGCGGCAATGGATGCGGGCATCGCTCAAATTGAGGATCTCAAAGGCAAAAGGGTCAATATCGGCAATCCGGGCTCCGGCCAACATCGGAATGCTATCGACGTCCTCGAAGCCGCGGGCTTAGATCCAAAGAAAGATATGCTGCTTTACGAAATTGAGGCTTTCGAAGCACCGGAACTGCTGCTGGACCATCGTATTGACGCGTTTTTTTCGACTTTGGGACATCCGAGTGAAACGATTCAAAAAGCGTTGTCCGGCCAGCGCAAGGCCCATATTGTTCCCATTTCCAGTCGGATCATCGACAAATTGGTTGGGAGCAGCAGCTTTTACACCAAAACAGCCATTCCGGTGAGAACACTCTATCCGGTATCGGAGAACCCGGCGGACGTGATCTCGGTGGGTGTTGCCGCAACGCTGTGCACCTCATCCAAAATGTCGGCGGAGGTGGTGTATGCCCTTACCAAGGAAGTATTTGAAAATCTGGAGATGTTTCGGCAACAGCATCCAGCCCTTCACCATTTGACGAAGGAGGGGATGCTGGAAGGGCTCAGTGCGCCGCTTCATCCCGGGGCGCTCAGATATTTCAAGGAAACTAGTTTGATCAAATAACCGATTTGATGCCGGGTTGAGGTCTTATGAAGAACAGATGCGGGCGATTTATAATCGACTTTATCCTTGCCCTGGCCCTGCTGGGTTGCGGGAGTAAGGTTGGGGCGCCACCCATATCCGGCAGCGGCGCTCCGCCGCCTCCGATGCCGCGGTTTGAAAACCCCAACCCCGGCAGCCGTTCGGCGCCGGTGTTCGGTCCTCGCCATGAATATGCTGAAAGTCCGCTTGGCGACCCGGCACTTCGCGGCCTGTTCGACCCGCATGAGCCCAAGTCCAATCAGTTGGCCTTTCTGAAAAACGGCGACACTTCCTTCACAGCCCGTGTTCAGTTGCTTGAAAAAGCCAAGAGATCGATTCGCATCCAGGCGCTTGTATTTTGGGCAGATGAATCTGGGCTTCATATTGCGGAAATCCTGAAGCGGAAAAAAGCTGAAGGTCTCGACGTCCGCGTGATCGTGGACGCGCCATCGAACCTTGGTTTGCAGACTCAGTGGATGTATTTCGATTTGAAGCAGCACGGCATAGAAGTCCAGGGTTACGAATCTCTCTATCTCGAGTGGTTCAACGAGGTGCCGGTGCCATTTTTATCGCCGCTAAAGGATCCCGAGGCGCCGAACCACCGTTACCATGAAAAAATGTGGATCGTGGATGGCGAAACGGGGCAGGGGGCTGCGGTGGTCGGTGGGTTGAATATCGCCAACGAATATTTCCGCGTCGATCCCGCGGACCCTGACCGGTGCTGGCGCGATCAGGACATTATCGTCAGAGGTGCTGTCGTGGCCGACATGGTGACGGCTTTCGACCGCAACTACCAGCACTTTGTTGACATCAAGGAGAGTCGGGGTGTTTTGAATACCGATATCTACTGGGACGCAACACGAAAGCTGCTGGATGGGACGGGGAAGCTAACGGTTTCCTACGTCATTCGCTCCGAGCTGGCCGAGCAGGTCAAACGTATGGCGCAGAGGGAACTCAAACTGAATTACGTCAACGCGCGTTGCCGCTTTTTCCACAATCGCCCTCGGTTCGGGGAAACTTATATCCAGCAGGCCTATCGGAAGCTTTTTGACCATGCCCGGCGTGAGGTGATCATCTGTAACGCCTATTTCATTCCCTCCCCTGACTTTTTCGATGCGGTTAGAAATGCCGTTGACCGGGGACTACGAGTGATGATTCTCACCAATAGCCCCGAGACGAATGACTTGCCCGAATTGACGATGGTCGGGCGCGGGTATTACAAGAAGCTTTTGTCCCTTAACCAGGAGGGCGGGGTTAAGAAAAGCGGCGGTCGCCTCCAAATCTGGGAATGGCACGGCCGGCGTTACGACCAGACACATCAGAGCGAAGGGACCATTCATGCAAAATACGCTGTCTTTGACCGACGTTATGCACTTGTAGGCTCTTATAATCTAGATCCCCGTAGTGAAAAGCTCAATAGCGAAACGGCTATTGTTTTCGAGAGCGATATCCTTTCAACTCAGCTTTCGAAATTTTTTTATGAAAATGACCTGGCATATAGCCGCCCAGTGACAGTGGAAGAAGCGAATGAATTCCAAGCGCCTTCCGATGTGCTCTACAAACTTCGAAAGGAGTTCGGTGATCTATTTGAGCCATTGCTGTAAATCAATCATTTTCTCTATCGGGCTCTTTGTAATGGTGGCGTCTGTCACCCTTGGTTTTTTCAATGATGCGCCCGGCGCAACATTCATTTGCAAAAAGGAAGTTCCCAAAATCACCCTAAGGAACCTTTCTCCGCCCTACAAGGACTACAGCTATTTTCAGTTTCGGCAGATTTTCCCGTTCGAATACAATGCCTCGTCATTCAGTTTGATCAATGCTTGGTGGTTGGCGGAAATTTCTACGCTGGTCTATGCGGACGAGACCTATGTAAGAGCGCAATTCACCCAGGCCGGCCTGAAACACATCAGATTCCTGAACCGATCGAGTACCCAGTGCTTTATCGCCGCGAACAATCGTTACGCCATCATCGCGTTTCGCGGCAGCGAGATCTGGAAGCGAGGCGAGTCCTTCAATCCACGTCGGATCGTGGCTGATTTAAAAACCGACATCGACATTAGGTTATCCGAATGGGTCCCAGGGGGGAGGGTTCACAGCGGCTTCAAAGCCGCCCTGGAAGATGTTTGGGACGAACTGCTTCAGGAGACCGAACGATTGCAGGACCAAGGTATCAAGATCTGGATTACCGGCCATAGCTTGGGTGCGGCGCTTGCAACGCTCGCCGCCGACCGGTTGCAGACTGTACAAGGGCTTTACACCTTCGGGTCGCCGCGAGTGGGAGATCGGACCTTTGAATCGCGGTTTCGACCGAAAGCGTTCCGGATCGTCAATGGCAACGATATTTTTGCAAGCCTCCCGCCTGCCGGATCATTTCGCCATGTTGGGGAGCTCAGACGGATCACCCCCAAGACGGGTCCTGATGATGGCCACGGCGAGTGGGAGCTGGCGATCCAAGGGCCTTGTGGAGAGGCTTCTGATGCTTCCGAAGGTGGCGACCTGGGATCGGTACTTTGGGTGCCGAGTGCAATCCGCGACCATGTTCCCTTGTTTTATGCCATTTTCCTCTGGAACGAATTGGTGGAAACCATGAAGAAACGAGATTAGATTTTTTTGAACGGATAGTTATTCTTTTCCGAGAAGATTCATGGAGACATGACCGATGTCAAAGTGGCGTAACGCATGCCGAGTCATATCCTTTTACACTTCTGCCCTGGTCTTTGTGCTTGTTATCTCCTGTGCTTTGAGGACATCATCCACGCCTTCTTCCACGGAAACGCGGCAGGACGACGGCGCGGCATTGAAAATACAGGCGCTGGTCATGAGCATGGCCGACGATTATATCGCATCTCTCGGCGAGTCCATATATTTGCTATTACACAGCGGCGAACTGGATTCGAAAGGGCGCTGGCTCGCACAGTCATTTCTCCGGAACGGTGTGGGCGCCAGTCTTGACATCGCGGTAGGTCCAAATCCTTCAGTAAGTTTACTTGATCTGCTGGTTCTGACTTCTCTTCAGACATGGTCGTTCGAGGTGCACTGGATACCGGCAGGCATAGGCGGCGCTGGCATACCTGCGGTCCAACGGCTGAAGCGCGCCGAAGCGCATGCTTGGGGTTCAGCTCGAAAAACACTATCGGAAGATCAGGAGCGCACATTACATGAATTAATCGGTGCGTGGATAGCGGAGAATTCTGACCAGACGGTCGTTTCGCTGGTAAGATTCGAGGATTTCACGGACGAACGCAGGATAAGCGCACTGCCACTGCGGGGCAAAGCGAAAGGGTTGCTCAAGGATATCGGCGAAGCCAGCGCTGTTATCGACGAGACGCGCCTTCTCGGAGAACGGCTGCTTTGGTTCGCCGGCCGTTATCCCTACCTTCTTGGAGAGCAGGCCGAACTCACGGCATATCGTCTCGCCGGCCAAACTGAAGGTGTACAGATCTTCGGGGCGGTTCAATCGATCAAGCGGCTCAGCGAAGCATTGGCCGAGCGCGTCGGTACGCTGCAAGACGATTTGGGAAAACAGCAGGCGGCCTTTTTTTCAAATCTGTCGGCCGAAAGAGCGGCCGCCATCGACCATCTCTTCCAGCGGTTTGCCCAAGAGCGGAAAATGCTTCTGGACGACCTTGCGACCCGGAAAAGCGAGATACTGGATCTTATGGACGAACTCAATAAAACGATTTCGGTTTCCGGAACGCTCGCCAATGAGCTGACAGGAACAGTGAACGCCATAGACACGGTCGTAGGTCGATTTGTGCTCGATCCGCAAGACAAAGGGGAACCCCTTCGCATGACCGACGTGCGCGATGCGGCCATCGAAACCGGACGCGCCGCAGTTCACGTGACCCACTTACTCGAACAGGTGCTGCAGGTGCTCGAATCCAAGTCGTGGGATCAGAAAATTTCAGGTCTGCGTGAGCCTGTAGATGCGATTGTCGATCGAATCTTCTGGCGGGGGGTGATCCTCGTCTCTTTTTTGATTGTTGGCCTGGGACTACTTCGATTGGTGCCGCATTTTTTCAAAGGTACAGAGAAAGAAGACCAACCAACGCAGCGGTAGAGAAAACCCTGTTGCCAGCAATTAGCCAAAAAGATCAGAAGGTTTTCAACGGCGGTTCCCTCGATGCTCGATCAGGTCAACGTTCTTATCGGATCGATCCAGCGCCTGCTCGGCCATGAGAACCGGACCACGACAGAAATCTATTTGCATTCTATCGGTGAATCCGAGCGCCGGCGATGACTGTTTTGGAGGATCGTTTTGAGGATTTTTCTCACACAGATTCTCACACAGACGCTCACCCGACAAAAAAGGGCTACAGCAAAAAAGCTGTAACCCCTTGATTTTAAATTGGCTGGGGGACGAGGATTCGAACCTCGGCAGACGGAGTCAGAGTCCGTAGTCCTACCGCTAGACGATCCCCCAGCGTGTGTGGCCCGTTACATAATGAAACGACGCCCTTGAGTCAAGGGCAAATTAGTGCCGGGCGATGTAGCCGAGGGCCTTTTCCAGTCGGGCCACCACCCGTGCCTGGCCGAGCACCGTGATGATTTCGAAGATACCCGGGCTGACGCTGGTGCCGGTGAGGGCCACGCGCACCGGCTGGGCGATTTTGCCCAGTTTGATCTGGAATGTTTCCATCAATTGTACGAACACCTGCTCGATGGCTTTCTCGTCGAAGGTCGTCAGTGCGGCCAATTGCTCTTTGAGATGCTTCAGCGGTTCGAGGACATTGGGCTTTAGAAATTTTTTGGCGGCCTGTTCGTCATAAGCGACATCCGTTTCGAAATAAAACCGGGCCTGCATGGCCATCTCTTTGAGGGTCTTGCTGCGGGTCTGCAAGGTCGCGATGACACCTTTAATATAGGCCTCGTCTTGGGTGTCCCAACTTTCGCTCTCGAGAAACGGCTTGAGGTGGCGGACCAGATCCGCGGGTCGGGCAGCCTGGATGTGGTCGGCGTTGAGGGCGTTGAGTTTGACCGCGTCGAAAATGCCGGCCGATTTGCCCACCCGGTCGAGGCTGAACTTCTCGATCAGTTCCTGGCGTGTAAAAAACTCCTGGTCGCCGTAGGACCATCCCAACCGGGCCAGAAAATTGATGAACGCTTCGGGCAGCAGGCCCATGTCGCGATAGGCGGTCACCGATGTGGCGCCATGACGCTTGGACATGCGTGTTCGGTCGTTGCCCAGGACCATGGGAACGTGGGCGAACACGGGCAAGGGCCGGCCGAGTGCCTGGTAGAGCAGGATTTGCTTGGGGGTGTTCATGATATGGTCGTCGCCCCGAATGATGGTGGTGATTTCCATGCTCACATCGTCCACCACGGCGGCGAAGTTGTAGGTCGGCATGCCGTCGCTGCGGCGCAGCACGAAGTCGTCGAGTTCGTCGTTGGCAAAGACGATGTGGCCTTTGACCACGTCTTCGATGACCGTGGTGCCCATCACAGGGGATTTGAAGCGCACCACCGCCCCCTCGGACAGCGGCAGCCCTTTTTCGCGGCAGGTGCCGTCATAGCGGGGTTTAGCCCCGGTGGCACGGGCGCGTTCACGCATGGCTTCGATTTCGTCGGGGGTGCAGGTGCAATAGTACGCATGGCCCTGGGCCACGAGCCGATCGATATAGTCGTTGTAAAGATTCAAGCGGTCGCTTTGATAGAAAGGGCCTTCGTCCCAGTCGATGTCGAGCCACTTCAAGGCGTCGAATATGGCCTGAACCGATTGCTCGGTGGATCGGGCCTGGTCGGTATCCTCGATCCTCAAGATAAAGGTGCCGCCGGTATGGCGCGCATAGAGCCAGTTGAACAGGGCCGTGCGGGCGCCGCCGACGTGGAGGTAACCGGTTGGGCTGGGGGCGAATCGGGTTCTGACGGTTGACATGGGGCATTATCCTTGATTTTTACTTGCGGGTATTTTTGTTAGCATAGTTAAACTAGTCAATCTGTTCATCTATCGATTGGATAGTTCTATGGTACTTCACACTTTGCGTTGGCCGGCAAAATTGTCGAGCATCCGGCTTTTTTGATCGGGTCTTGAAATTCATTTGGTGATTCGGTCGCAATATTGTAAATATATCAAACCGATTGTATGTTGCCCATTACGTGTGGCTTTTAAAACGGCCATCCATAACATATCCCTTGGGACCGCACAAGCACGGCGTGTACGTTTCAGGTCAAAAACGCCTTGACAAGCCCGTTGATTTTAATTACTAGAGGCCTCTGTGTTCGAAGGGATGGCAAATATACTTATAAGTATA
Source organism: Desulfatitalea tepidiphila (assembly GCF_001293685.1). NCBI lineage: Bacteria > Pseudomonadati > Thermodesulfobacteriota > Desulfobacteria > Desulfobacterales > Desulfosarcinaceae > Desulfatitalea > Desulfatitalea tepidiphila. The sequence goes on from NZ_BCAG01000001.1 coordinate 24,227, forward strand.
ATTATTTCAAATAGTTGGGAGATTACTCATGGCGCTACCAAAACGAAAGATATCCAAGTCAAGACGGGACAAAAGACGCACGCACCAGAAAATCGACGCACCGACCACCGTAACCTGCCCCGAGTGTGGTGAGGCGATGCTGCCCCATCATGCCTGCCCCAGCTGCGGTTCTTATAAAGGCCGCACCGCCACCGAAACCGAAAAAGATTAATCCCAGTTAAAAAAAGGACGCGTACCAATGAGCGACAACGCATACCGCGGATTGGATCTCGAGTCACGTCAGATGGTGGTGGATACGGTCCGCCAGCTTGGGAAAAAGCTGCTGAGCAAGGAAAATATTCGCAAGTGGGATAAGGAAGAGGTGTTTCCAGAAGCGGAGATCCGTGAGATGTTGGGGCCTGAGATCGGCCTGCAACTCCTTTTTATTCCCGAGGAATACGGCGGCATGGGCGGCGGGGCGCGCGACTGTTGCAAGGTGACCGAAGAGACGGCCAAGATCTGTCTGGGCGTGGCCACCGGTTTTTTTGCGATCCAGTTGGGTACCGATCCCATCCTGGTGGGTGCCACCGAAGCACAAAAGGAAAAGTGGCTGGGCCGAATCGCCGAGGGCGGTTCCCTGGTGGCCTATGCGGTGACCGAACCCGGCGCCGGCAGCAACCTGGCGGCACTGAAGACCAAGGCGGAACCGGTCACCGGAGAGGACGGCCAGATCAAGGGCTACCGGATCACCGGTTCCAAACAGTTCATTTCCACCGGCGGCTATGCGGATATCGTGACCGTGCTGGCCAGCACGCCCCAGGGCCCATCCTTTTTCATCGTCGAAAAAGGGATGGAGGGTTTCAAACAGCACAAGGGCGAGGAGAAACATGGGATCCGAGCCTCGAACACCTCGCCGTTGACCTTCGACGATGTGTTCGTGCCCATCGAAAATCTGATCGGCGGCGAGCCGGGCAAAGGACTCAAGCAAGCCAACCAGGTGTTCGGCTATACCCGGTTGATGGTCGCCTCCATGGGGTTGGGCGCCGGCAAGGCGGCCCTGGAGATCGCCATCCCCTACGCCAAGGAGCGCATCCAATTCGGTACGACCCTGTCGGAAAAGCAGGGCTATACCCACAAACTCATCGTTCCCAACGCCGTTCGCATGGCGGCCGCCGAGGCTTACATCGACGACGTGGCCCATATGCTCGACGGCAGCGAAGATGACCTGCAGGTCGAAGGGGCCATCGGCAAGATCTTTGCCACCGAGGCGGCCGACCGAGCGGCCAACGACTGCATGCAGGCCCTGGGCGGCTATGGCTACATCTGTGAATTCGGTGTCGAGAAGATCAAACGCGACGTGAAGATCACCTGTATCTACGAAGGCACCAGCGAGATCCAGCAAAGCATCATCAGCACGTTTCGCTGGAAAACCAGCCGCAAATCCAAAGGGGCCTTCTATGGCGACATGGCTGAGGAGATGACTGCTTTGGATGCCAAGGTCGCCGATGCCGGCTGCCGGTTTTACGCCCTGGCGGCCGACGCGCTGAACAAGACCATCGATCTGGCCCACAACAACCGACTGACCCGTCAGCAGGCACTGATGTTCGACCTGGCCGACATGATGATCCACGTGGAGGTCGGTGTCAGCCTGGCCCGCAAGGCGTGCCGCCTGGCGCAGGCCAACGATCCCGAAGCGGAAAAGTTCAAGGCCATGGCGCGGGTTTTCGCCGGTGAGGTGACCCAGGTCGTGGGGGAAAAGGCGCTGCGCATCGCCATGAGCGGAGAGTTGGATGCGGCCGCGGCCCAGCAGCACCTGGCCGACATCGCCTACACGGAAATGCTGGCCGGTCGCACCAACTGGACCAAGGACATGGACCGCATCGCGGATTTTATTTTCGAGAGGTAGAGATGACTTCAGACACCCAGCGCGTTGTCGTGGTTACAGGCGGCTCCCGGGGTATCGGCCGGTCCATCTGCATCAAGCTGGCCGCACCGGGGACCAAAATTTTCTTCAACTATTTTTCTCCGGCCGACCGTGAACGGGAAGAGGCGGCTGCAGCCGAAACCATCGCCATTGTGCGGGAAGCCGGAAGCGAGGCCGTAGGCATCTGGGCCAACGTGGCAGTCCAGGAAGAGGTGGCGGCTTTTTTCGACCAGATCGTGTCCGACACCGGCCGCATCGATGTGCTGGTCAACAACGCCGGCATCACCCGGGATAACCTGATGGCCCGGATGAAAGAGGCCGATTGGGACGCGGTGTTGAACATCAACCTCAAGGGCCCTTTTCTTTGCACCCAGATCGCCGCCCGTGCCATGGCCAAGCAGCGCTATGGCCGCATCATCAACATGGCATCCGTGGTAGGGGTGATCGGCAATGTCGGTCAGGCCAACTATGTGGCCGCCAAGGCGGGCCTTATCGGCCTGACCAAGACGACGGCCAAGGAATATGCGGCCCGGGGGATTACCGTGAATGCCGTTGCCCCCGGGTTTATCGATACCGAGATGACAGCTGTTTTGCCGGAAAAGGTCAAGGAAGCCATGCTGGCCACGATCCCTCTCGGGCGAGCCGGACAACCCGAGGATGTGGCCAATGCCGTGGCGTTCCTGGCATCGGACGAGGCCGCCTATCTGACTGGACAGGTGTTGCATGTCAGTGGCGGCATGTTCATGTAGAAGTCAAAAATATCAAGATGTTATGGATCAATTAGAAAGATATCATGGCCCGGCCCGCACTGCTGAGTGGTTCTGGTGATCTGGGGGCGAGGTGCTGACCCAACGTGAAAGGAGAGCTCAAATGTCAGTCGAAGACAAAGTCAAAAAAATCATTGCCGAAAAATTGAGTGTCGATCTGGATGAGGTGGTCCCCGAAGCTTCATTTGTGGATGACCTGGGCGCCGACTCCCTGGACCTGGTGGAGCTGATCATGTCCATGGAAGAAGAGTTCGATATCGACATTTCGGACGAGGACGCAGAAAAACTGGTGACCGTAAAGGACGCCATCGACTATATCACTTCCCACTGAAGACAAGGGATATAGCACAGGCGGCGCCACAGGGTCGGCTGACGCTGGGCCAACCGATTCGGGACGCGTTGACGTTGCGCCACGGGATGTCGGCACGATTGAAACGATGCTCCGGTCGTCCAGCCGCACATATGGAGCTGTCCGCATGTTCGGGCAGTTCCTTTTGTCTGTTAGAATCGGCATCGGCGCGTATAAGGAGGTACTTTTGGAAAGACGGGTAGTGGTAACCGGAATCGGTTTGGTCACGCCGCTGGGAATCGGCGTCGAGGAGACCTGGTCCGCGCTGATTGCCGGTAAATCCGGTGTGGGTGAAATCACCCGTTTTGACACGACGGACTACGCAACCAAAATCGCCGCGGAAGTCAAAGGATTCAATGCCGAAGACTTCATGCCCAAAAAAGATGCCAAGCGCATGGAGACCTTCATCGCCTATGCCGTTGCGGCGACGCGTATGGCCATCGAGGATTCGGGTTTGAAGATCGATAGCAGTAACGGGCATCGGGTCGGTGTCATCACCGGGTGTGGCCTGGGCGGTCTGAACATGCTCGAGATAACGGCCCGTACCGTGGAAAACGCGGGGCCCAAGCGGGTGAGCCCTTTTTTTATCCCCCTGCTGATCGGCAACATGGCCCCGGGCATGATCTCCATCCAATTCGGCGCCAAGGGGCCCAACTCCTCCATCGCCACCGCCTGTGCCGCAGGCGGCCATGCCATCGGAGAGGCCTTCGAAATCATCAAGTACGGCAAGGCCGACGCCATGATCACCGGCGGCGTGGAATCGGTCATTACCCGCACCTGTATCGCAGGGTTCGGTGCCATGAAGGCGATCTCCACCCGCAATAGCGACCCCCAAAAGGCGTCGCGTCCATTCGACCGGGATCGGGACGGATTCGTGGTCGGCGAAGGTTCAGGCATCCTGATTCTGGAGGCGCTGGAGCATGCCCAGGCGAGGGGGGCCAAGATCTACGCCGAGATCACGGGCTTCGGCATGAGCGGCGACGGGTACCACATGACGTCGCCGCCGCCGGATGGAGAGGGCGCGGCCCGGTGCATGCTGGCGGCCCTGGAGGACGCGGGGCTGAAACCGGCCGATATCGATTACATCAATGCCCACGGCACATCGACTCCCCTCAACGATCTTTATGAAACACGCGCCATCAAATTGGCTTTTGGTGACGCGGCCTACAAAGTACCGATCAGTTCGACCAAATCCATGACCGGACACCTGTTGGGCGGGGCGGGCGGTATCGAGACCGTATTCACCGCACTGGTGATTGAGCAAGGTATCATTCCGCCGACCATCAATTTGGACAACCCGGGCGAGGAGTGTGATCTGGACTATGTACCCCATGTCGCCCGTAAAGCCGATGTGGCCAACGCCATGACCAATTCCTTTGGTTTTGGCGGGACCAACGCCTCCCTGATTCTTAAAAAATTCACTGCCTGATCCATGAGATCATCGAGGAGGTCATCGAGGTCCGCAAGGGGATGCCACCGCGGACCTCGATGACTGCCCTTCCCTTCATCCGACGATCCCCCCAGCGCATCGCACCGTTCAATATGTGGCATCGGCCACCTGTTCCGCCCATGCCGGGTTGAATGAATCGCATTCAGTCAGGATCCCCGGCGACGGGGTTTTTTGCTTGCGGTCCGGTATGGATAAGGATATGAAGTCGTGTTACACCTGAACCTTCGAAGGGATGTCATGCCGGAACAGGCATTCTCGGGGGGAACATTGGTTATTTGGGGTGATGATCTCATCACCATTGAATCGATAGGAAGACTTTAAGGGGGCTGGCGATGAAGCTGTTGATCGGATGTGACCATGCCGCTTACGGACTCAAGGAGACCCTGAAGCGCTATTTGATCGAAACCGGCCATGAGGTCGAAGACGTGGGGGCTTTCAGTGAGGCGTCCGTGGACTATCCACAGATCGGCATGCAGGTCGCGGCCCAGGTTTCCGAAGGCCGCTATGGACGCGGCATTTTAATGTGCGGCACCGGTTTGGGAATGTCCATGGTGGCCAATCGATATCCCCATGTGCGGGCCGCCCTCTGCAATGATCTGTTTTCGGCCCTGATGAGCCGCCGGCACAACGACGCCAACATCCTGGTGATGGGTGGACGCGTGATCGGTGATGTGCTGGCCATCGACATTCTCAACGCCTGGCTGGAAACCCCCTTCGAAGGCGGACGCCACCAGCGGCGCCTGGATCAATTCGACATCATCGACTCACAAAAATATGAGGAGCAACATTGAGCAACACGTATATTGCGGCGGTGGACCCGGAAATTGACCAGGTCATTGATCAGGAACTGGAGCGGCAGAGTAGTCACCTCGAGTTGATTGCCTCTGAAAATATCGCCAGCCGAGCCGTCATGGCGGCCCAAGGCAGTTTATTGACCAATAAGTATGCCGAGGGCTACCCGGATAAACGCTACTATGGCGGGTGCGAATTCGTGGATGTGGCCGAGCGCCTGGCCATCGAGCGGGCCATTCAACTGTTCGGCGCCGATTATGTCAACGTTCAGCCCCATTCCGGTTCCCAGGCCAATATGGCGGCCTATTTCGCCCTGCTTCAGCCCGGGGATACGGTCTTGGGTATGGATTTGGCCCATGGCGGGCATCTGACCCATGGTGCCAAGGTGAGTTTTTCCGGGCAGCTCTACCATTTCGTCCATTACGGCGTCGATGGCCGGACCGGCCGGATCGACTACGATATGGTGCGGCGATTGGCCAATGAACATCGACCCAAGCTGATCGTAGCCGGGGCCAGCGCCTATCCGCGTATCATCGATTTTGACGCGTTCGCCCAGATCGCCGCATCGGTGGGTGCACGATTGATGGTGGACATGGCCCACATTGCCGGGTTGGTGGCCACGGGCCTTCATCCTTCGCCGGTGCCTTATGCGGATGTGGTCACCTCGACTACCCACAAGACCTTGCGCGGACCACGCGGTGGACTGATTCTGGCCAAGGCGGAATTCGAAGCCAAATTGCGCAGCGAGGTATTCCCTGGGATTCAAGGCGGGCCGTTGATGCATGTGATCGCCGCCAAGGCCGTATCCTTCAAGGAGGCATTGCTCCCCCAATTCAAAACGTACCAGGAGCGCGTTCTGGCCAACGCCCAGGCCCTGGCCGAGAGCCTCCAGTCGGCAGGATTGCCGCTGGTTTCCGGCGGGACGGACAACCATCTCATGCTGGCCGACCTGACCACATGGGATATTACCGGCAAGGCGGCCGAAATCGCCCTGGGCCGCGCCGGCATCACGGTCAATAAAAATGCCGTGCCCTTCGACCGGCGCGGACCTGTGGTCACCAGCGGCGTGCGCATCGGGACGCCCTACCTGACCAGCCGGGGTATGGGGGTCCAGGAGATGCACCAGATCGCGGGATTGATGATCGAGGTCCTCAAGGACCCGGACAATCAGCGGGTGATCGAGCGGACGCGCATTGAGGTGGCCGAGCTGTGCAATGCGTTTCCATTGTATGCTTAGACCGGCTTCGCCGGAAGTTTAAAGTGTAAAGTGAGAAGTTTAAAGTGAAGGCATTAGCCATGCGGCATCCGGAAGAGAGGCCCTCGTGGGACCAATATTTTATGGATATCGCCTGCCTGGTGGCCAAGCGCTCCACCTGTTTGCGGCGCGCAGTGGGGGCCATTATCGTCAAGGACCGGCGGGTGCTGTCCACCGGGTACAACGGTGCGCCGAGCCAGGTCCGCCATTGTTTCGAAGTGGGCTGCCTGCGGGAGAAATTGAAGGTGCCTTCGGGTGAGCGGCACGAATTGTGCCGCGGTATCCATGCCGAACAGAATGCCATCATCCAGGCCGCCTACCACGGCGTTTCCATCAAGGGTGCCGATCTTTTCTGCACCAATCTGCCCTGTTCCATTTGTGCCAAGATGATCATCAACGCAGGGATTGTTCGGATTGTCTACCAGTCCGGTTATGCCGATGTCATGTCCGAGGAGATGTTGGCCGAAGCGGGAGTGGAACTCGTTCAATTGCCAAGCAGTCACACGGAGGTGGGGCCATGAAGTGTCCGTTTTGCGGGGAGATGGACAACAAGGTGATCGATTCGCGGGTAAGCAAAGACGGCACGGTGATTCGGCGCCGTCGGGAGTGTACCGACTGCGCCCGGCGGTTTACCACTTACGAGCACATCGAAGAGATCCCCATCATGATCGTTAAAAAGGATGGGCGGCGCGAGGTGTTCAATCGGGACAAGGTGCGTGTCGGGCTTCAGAAGGCGTGCCAGAAGCTGGATATCAGCATGAACGTTATCGAGGATTTCATCGATGATCTGGAGCGTGACCTGCGTGAAACCGGTGAAAAGGAGATTCCTTCGCGGGTGATCGGCGAAAAGATCATGGGGCGGCTCCACACCTTGAACGATATCGCCTACGTACGTTTTGCCTCGGTCTACCGGGAATTCAAGGATGTGAATGATTTCGTGGCGGAGCTGAAGACGCTCTTGAGCGAGCGTTGATGGAAAAGACGGATCATCGGACGCTGACGGCGGCATGAACGACAACGAATACATGGCCATCGCCCTTGAACTGGCGGCCAGGGGGGCGGGGCGGGTATCCCCGAATCCCATGGTGGGTGCCGTGGTGGTCCGAAACGGACGGATCGTCGGGAAAGGTTATCACCAGGCCGTGGGCGGCCCCCATGCCGAGGTCCATGCCCTCGACGATGCCGCCGAACAGGCGGTGGGCGCCACCCTCTATGTGACCCTGGAGCCCTGCAACCATCATGGCCGCACGCCGCCGTGCACGGAGAAAATTCTCCGGTCCGGCATCCGGCGGGTCGTGGTCGCAATGGCCGATCCCAACCCCGATGTGCGCGGCGGCGGCAATTCCTTTTTGCGCGATCACGGCCTCGAGGTGGTCTGTGGCATCCGGGAAGCGGAAGCGCGCCGGCTCAACGAGAGTTTCGTCAAATTCGTCAGGACCCGGCGGCCTTTCGTGGTGCTCAAAATCGCCGCGACCCTGGATGGCCGCATTGCCACAAGCAATGGCGATGCCCGCTGGGTCACCGGCCCGGAGGCCCGGTCCATGGTGCACCGGATGAGACATCGCATGGATGCCATCCTGGTGGGGATCGGCACGGTCAAGGCGGATGATCCCCAACTGACCGCGCGTCTACAGGACGAAGCGGGCGTCGATCCCATCCGCCTGGTCCTTGACACGCACCTGGCCATGCCGCCCGACGCGCAAATGCTTCGGCAGCGTTCAGAGGCGCCCACCTATCTGGTGTGCGGTCCGGAACCCGACCGGCAGCGGCACCGGATGCTGACCGATGCCGGGGCCCGGATTCTGGAGGTCCCCCTGAATGGGGTGCTCGTCGATATGGTGGCACTGATGGCACAGTTGGGACGGATGAACATCGCCAGCGTGCTCATCGAAGGCGGTGCAACAGTGGCGGGCAGCGCCTTGCGATCGGACATCGTGGACAAGCTCGCGCTGTTTTATGCCCCGAAGCTGTTGGCCGGCGAGGGTGTGCCCATGTGCGCCGGTCCCGGCCCCCAGTGGATGAAAGAGGCCTTGGCCCTCGAGAACGTCACCGTGGAACGGGTGGGGGCGGATATCCTGGTGCAGGGATACCGGCATGACATGGGCGAATGAAGACCAGGGGGAGGACAGGACGATCGGCTTAAAAGAACAGTGTGGCGAGCGCGGTGATCGATTGTATAGAAGGATTTTGATCTTATTGTTTTAGATTAGTGTTGACGGCACCGTAACACGTACGGAATTCGCTCTCCCGTCAACCCGGCGGAAGCCGGGATCCGGTATTTCCAATAGGTTCTGGATGCCGGCGTTCGCCGGCATGACGCCTCTGCGACTTTTTTCAGTTTTATCAATTTGGAGTGCATCAAGGCCGAAGCGTGGATAGTTTATGTTCACAGGTATTATAGAAGGAATGGGCACCCTGGCGGCGATGCGCGCCTCCGGTACCGGCCGGGTGCTGACCGTTGAGGCAGATTTCGACCTGCAGGGGACGCGCATCGGCGACAGCATTGCCGTCAACGGCGCCTGCCTCACGGCAGTGACCCTTTCCGGGCGTCGGTTCACCTGTGACGTGTCACCCGAGACCCTGTCCAAGACAACTTTCGGGGCCTTGAAAATTGGCGAACGGGTCAACCTGGAACGCGCCCTGCGGTTGTCCGATCGACTGGACGGCCATCTGGTGTCGGGCCACATCGACGGTATGGCCCGGCTGGAGCGGCGCGACATCAATGCCAACGCCTGGATCCTGGACTTCAGCGCCCCCCAGGCGCTGACCCGCTATATGATTCAAAAAGGATCCGTGGCCGTGGACGGTATCAGCCTGACGATCAATCAATGCGATACGGCCGGTTTCCAGGTGAGCATCATTCCGCATACCGCCGCCGTCACCACCATCGGCCGCAAGGGTGTGGGATACCTTTTCAATATTGAGACCGATATCATCGGAAAATACGTGGAGCGATTCGTGTTACGCCTCCAGGAGGGAACCGGAACCCCGACCGCCGGCCCTGGTGTCAGTATGGACCTTTTGGCCAAATCCGGGTTTCTGGATCGGTAGCAGCGCCCGCTGGAAAAGCCATCGTGCATTGGCACGAAATCGAAACAGGAGAGTTTAGAACCATGTCACGCATCACAGTCGAACAGGCAATCGAAGAGATTGCCGCCGGGAAGATGGTCATCCTCGTGGATGACGAAGATCGGGAGAACGAAGGCGATCTTACCATGGCCGCCGAGAAGGTCACCCCCGAGGCGATTAATTTCATGGCCAAATACGGCCGCGGGCTGATCTGCCTGTCGCTCACCAGTGAAAAGTGCGACAAGTTGGACTTGCCCATGATGGTCAAGAACAACACCTCTCCCTTCGAGACCGGATTCACCGTCTCCATAGAGGCCAAGCGCGGTGTGACCACCGGGATCTCCGCCGCGGACCGGGCCACCACCATCTTGACGGCGGTGGCCGATAACGCGACCTCCCGGGATCTGGTTCGGCCCGGCCACATCTTTCCCTTGCGGGCCAGGGACGGCGGCGTGATGGTGCGCGTCGGCCAGACCGAAGGATCGGTGGACCTGGCGCGGCTGGCCGGATTGAAACCGGCCGGCGTGATTTGCGAAATCATGGACGAAGACGGCACCATGGCGCGCATGCCGACCTTGGAAAAGTTCAGTGAAAAACATGACATCGGCATCGTGACCATCGCGGACCTGGTGGAATACCGCATGCGCAACGAGTTTTTCGTGCATCGCGCGGCCGAAACCGCCATTCCCACGGTTTTCGGCGGAGATTTCCGCATCGTCGCTTTTGAAAACGACGTGGACCATCTGACCCACATCGCCCTGATCAAAGGCGAGATCAGCCCGGACAAGCCCGTGCTGGTGCGCGTCCATTCCGAGTGTATGACCGGGGATATCTTCGGTTCTCTGCGCTGCGACTGCGGTGATCAACTGCACAGGGCCATGGGCATGATCGAAAAAGAGGGCACCGGGGTGATTATCTACCTGCGCCAGGAGGGACGGGGCATCGGACTGGTCAACAAGCTCAAAGCTTACGAGCTGCAACAGAAGCTGGGCCTCGACACCGTGGAGGCCAATCTCAAGCTGGGATTCAAGGATGACCTGCGCGATTATGGCATCGGCGCCCAGATGTTGCGCAACCTGGGCGTCCGCAAAATGCGTCTGTTGACCAACAATCCCAAGAAAATGGTCGGGTTGGACGGCTACGGCCTGAGCATAGAGGAGCTGGTTCCCATCGAGGTGGCGCCCAACGAACACAATCGCTGCTACCTGGAGTGCAAGAAGCTGAAGATGGGGCACCTGTTGCATTTGATCGAGCAGTAATCCTGTTTTTGCGGAGAGCCATCGGACATGGCGGGCGGTCGCCACGCGCGGCCGCCTGGTTTTACTGACAACATTTTGAGCAGTCACTCAATCGGAGGTTTAACGATGCCCAATATCATCGAAGCCAATCTTGTGGCCGAAGGGAAAAAGTTCGCCATCGTGGTGAGCCGGTTCAACGATTTTATCACCGACAAGCTGGTCGGTGGTGCTGTTGACGCCCTGACCCGCAGTGGCACCAAAGCGGAAGACATCGATATCGTCAAGGTGCCCGGCGCCTTTGAGATACCCCTGCTGGCCAAGAAGCTGGCGGCCCGCAAGCAGCATGATGCCGTCATCTGCCTGGGTGCCGTCATTCGCGGGGCCACTCCCCATTTCGACTATGTAAGCGCAGAGGTGTCTAAGGGCGTTGCCGCTGCCAGCATGGAGACAGGCATGCCGATCATCTTTGGTGTGGTGACCACCGACACGCTCGAACAGGCCATTGAGCGCGCCGGCAGCAAGGCCGGTAACAAGGGCTGGGATGCGGCTCTGGCAGCCGTCGAGATGGCCAACCTGATGGGGGCGGTGGAAAAGATCTGATATGGGGACCCGTCGACAAGCCAGAGAATTAGCCATGCAGGCGCTGTTCAGCATGGACATGAGTTGTGCGTTCAGTGCGGAGATGCTGACCGATTACTGCCGCTGTTTTCCACCAGGCAAGCGTTTTCAAAGCTTTTTCGAACTCCTGGTCAACGGCGTGCTGCAATACAAGGCCGATATCGACGCCGTGATCGAGACCTATTCCAGTAATTGGAAGATGCGGCGCATGGCCTGTGTGGATCGTAATATTTTGCGCATGGCCGTGTTCGAGTTGATCTACTGCGCCGATATTCCAGCCAAAGTGACCATCAACGAAGCGATCGATATCGGGAAAAAATTCGGTTCTCCGGAATCCGGCTCGTTCATCAACGGTATCCTGGACAGCATCCGCATTGCCATCGAAAAGGGGCAGCTGGCCACGGTCGAGACGCCCCCGGCCGGCGACGGGACCGCATCCCAGGCGATCAACGACCTTTAATGGTCCAGGCGACGCAACGGTTCCCCACCGAGAAAGGAAATATCATCATGATCATTCGCGCCATGCCGGTCGGGCCGCTTCAGGCCAACTGCTATATCCTCGGCTGCGAGGAGACGCGCCATGCGGCCGTCATCGACCCGGGCGGTGATGTGGATCAGATCCTTCTGGCATTGGCCAGAGACCGGTTGACCCTCAAGGCGATCATCAACACCCACGGACACTTCGATCACGTCAGCGCCAACAAGGCCCTCAAAAAGGCCACCGGTGCGGAGCTGATGATCCATCCCCAGGATGCGCCCATGCTCGCTCAACTCTCCGGTGCGGCGGCCATGTGGGGCATGCGGTCCGAGGATTCGCCCGAACCGGACCGGCTGCTCGAAGACGGCGATACGGTGACCGTCGGCCACATTGTTTTCAAGGTGCTCCACACCCCCGGCCACACCCCCGGGGGCATCTCGCTCTATACCGACAACGCCGTTTTCGTCGGTGACACGCTTTTCGCCGGATCCATCGGCCGCACCGATTTTCCGGGCGGCGATTTCGACACCCTGATCCGCAGCATTCATACCAAACTGTTCACCCTGCCCGAGGACGTGGCGGTCTACGCCGGCCACATGGAGGCGACCACCATCGGCAGGGAAAAACGATACAATCCTTTTTGCGGGATCCGATAGCGGCGCGGCCGATTCGGTCGGGACGGCACCCATGATACGACGCAAGAGCCGACAGATTCACGTGGGAAAAGTGCCGGTGGGCGGCGATGCGCCCATCACCGTGCAATCCATGACCAACACGCCCACCCAGGATGCCGCCGCCACGGTCGCACAGATCCGGAGGCTCGAGTCCGCCGGATGCGAGATCGTGCGTGTGGCCGTGCCGGACCAGCAGGCCGCCGAGGCCATTGCCGACATCAAAGCCCGGATCCATATTCCACTGATCGCCGATATCCACTTCGATTACCGCCTGGCCTTGGAAGCCGCCCGGCGGGGCGCCGACGGGTTGCGCATCAATCCGGGCAACATCGGCGGGCAGCGCAAGGTACAGGCCGTGGTGGATTGCGCCCGTGACCTGGGGCTGCCGATCCGCATCGGGGTGAATGCCGGCTCGCTTGAAAAGGATCTGCTTAAAACCTATAATGGCGCCACGGCTCAGGCCATGGTGGAGAGTGCCATGCGCCACGTGGCCCTGCTGGAGCGCACCGGCTTCGACCAGATCAAAATTTCCATCAAGGCGTCGGACGTGCCCCGCACCCTGGAGGCCTACCGTCTGCTGGCCCAACGTACCGAATACCCCTTGCATGTGGGGGTCACCGAAGCGGGATCGCTCTATTCCGGGGTGGTCAAATCGGCCCTGGGCATCGGCATGCTGCTGGCCGAGGGGATCGGCGACACCCTGCGGGTATCGCTTACCCGGGACCCGGTGGAAGAGGTCCGGGTCGGTTTTGAAATCCTGAAAGCCCTGGGCATCCGTCAGCGCGGACCCGAAATCATCTCCTGCCCCACCTGCGGCCGCTGCGGCATCGACCTGATGTCGTTGGTCGAGCAGGTCGATCAGGCGCTGCTGACGCGCACTGTGCCCATCAAGATCGCGATCATGGGGTGTGTCGTCAACGGGCCGGGCGAAGCCAAGGAGGCCGACATCGGCGTGGCCGGCGGCAAGGGCCAGGGCATCCTGTTCCAGAAGGGCAAGGTGGTCCGAAAGGTGCCCCAGGAGCGACTGGTCGAGGTCCTGTTGGATGAGGTGGATAAATGGGAAGCTGAGCACTTGAAGAAAGGAACTGCCATCGTATGACCCAAAAACCAAAAAGCGCCATCAGCCCGACCCGCGCCGAAGACTATCCGGAATGGTATCAACAGGTGGTGCGCGCATCCGATATGGCCGAGCGCTCTCCGGTGCGCGGCTGCATGGTGATCAAGCCCTGGGGCTACGCGCTGTGGGAAAACATCCAGCGCGAGCTGGACGACATGTTCAAGGCCACCGGGGTTCAGAACGCCTATTTCCCTCTTTTTATTCCGCTGAGTTTTTTGGAAAAAGAGGCCGAGCACGTAGAGGGTTTCGCCAAGGAGTGCGCCGTGGTTACCCACCACCGCCTTGAAAAGGGCCCCCAGGGCGGTCTGGTGCCGGGCGGTGAGCTGACCGAACCCCTCGTGGTTCGTCCCACTTCGGAAACCATCATCGGAGACGCCTTCTCCAAGTGGATCAGCAGTTATCGGGATCTGCCGCTGCTCATCAATCAATGGGCCAACGTGGTGCGCTGGGAGATGCGGACCCGCATCTTTTTACGCACCAGCGAGTTTCTATGGCAGGAAGGGCATACGGCTCACGCCACGGCCGAAGAGGCCCGGGAACGCACCGCCATGATGCTGGACGTCTATGCCCGCATGGCGGAAAAGTTCCTGGCCATGCCGGTGATCAAGGGCAGCAAATCGGCGGCCGAACGGTTTCCCGGCGCCGTGGACACGCAGTGTATCGAGGCCATGATGCAAGACCGCAAGGCGCTGCAGGCCGGTACCTCCCATTTCCTGGGTCAGAATTTCGCCATGGCCTCCAATATCCGCTTCCAGAGCGCCGACGAGCAGGAGGTGTTTGCCTGGACCACTTCGTGGGGCGCCTCCACGCGCCTGATCGGCGGATTGATCATGACCCACAGCGACGACGACGGACTCATCCTGCCGCCCAGGGTCGCCCCCGCCCAGGTCGTGCTCCTGCCCATCGTTCACAAGGAGGATGACCGGCCGATGGTGGACGCGTACACCGACCAGCTGGCCGCTCAACTGCGAACCGTCCAGTACAACGGCCGCCCGTTGCGCGTGGAGGTCGACCGGCGCGACATCGGCGGTGCCAGGGGATGGGATTGGATCAAGAAAGGGGTTCCCCTGCGGGTGGAGATCGGCCCGCGGGATATTGCCAACAACGCGGTCTTCGTGGGGCGGCGCGACAAGGCGCACAAAGAGAAGACGGCCATGCCGCGCGACTCGTTCATCGGGCAGGTGGACTCCCTGCTCGACGAGATCCAGGTGACGCTCTTCGAGCGAGCCCGCCGCTTCCGTGAGGAAAACACCCGGACGATAGATGACTTCGCCGCGTTTCGGGATTATTTTACGCCTGAAAATTCGGAAAAGCCCGAGATTCACGGCGGCTTCGCCCTGGCCCACTGGTGTGGCGACGCGGCCTGTGAAAACAAGATCAAAGAGGACCTGACCGTGACGATCCGATGCCTCCCGTTGGACGGGGAAAAGGAGATGGGCCGTTGCATCTGCTGCGGCAAGGCCAGCGGCCAGCGGGTGGTCTTTGCCAAAGCCTATTGATTTTCAACACCAGGCACGATTAGGAATACTACTTCCCTGGTGCTGAGGAGCGCATTGGACTCGCGATGCATCAAAAGGACAGAATACCTTCACTTAAAACTTAACACTTTAATCTTAAGACTTTTCACTTTTTCATGATCCGAATCAGCGACATCATCGATAAGATTTACGACTACAATCCCGATGCGGATTTGGATCTGATCGACCGTGCCTACGTTTTTTCGGCCAAGGTGCACGATGGCCAGGTGCGGCTGTCGGGAGAGCCTTACCTCTCCCATCCGTTGGAGGTGGCCGGTATTCTGGCCGAGCTGAGACTCGATGTGGTCAGCGTGGCCGCCGGTCTGCTCCACGATGTCATCGAGGACACCCATGCCACGGCCGAAGAGATCGAGCAGATGTTCGGCCGCGAGGTGCGCCACATCGTCTCCGGGGTCACCAAACTGAGCACCCTGCCCTTTTCCAGCGCCCAGGCGCGCGAGGCCGAGAGTATCCGCAAGATGCTCTTGGCCATGGCCGACGACATCCGTGTCATTCTCATCAAGCTGGCCGACCGCATGCACAACATGCGAACTTTGCAGTATCACTCCAGCAAGGTCAAACAGCGCAAAATCGCCCAGGAAACCCTGGACATCTATGCTCCCATCGCTTCACGACTGGGTATCTTCTGGATCAAGAACGAATTGGAGAACATCGCCTTCAAGTACATCCATCCCGAAGAGTTTGAACGCATAGAGAGCCTGGTGGCCAAGGGCAAGGAGGAGCGGGATAAATACGTCGAAACCGTGAAGTCGTTCATCCGCAGGAAGATGGACGAGAACAGCCTGCATGGCGAGGTACTGGGAAGGTACAAGAATACCTACAGCATCTACCAGAAAATGATTCAGCAGAACCTCGAGTTCGAAGAGATTTACGACATCATCGCCTTTCGCATCATTCTGGACACCATCCCCCAGTGCTATGAAGCGTTGGGGCTGGTGCACGCCTTGTGGAAACCGATCGCCAAGAAGTTCAAAGACTATATCGGCATGCCCAAGCCCAATATGTACCAATCCCTGCATACCACCGTGATCGGTCCTTATGGCGAGCGCATGGAAATTCAGATCCGCACGCGCGACATGGACCAGGTGGCCAAGGCGGGCATTGCCGCGCACTGGAGTTACAAAGAGGGCAAGACCGCGGACCCCAAGACCGCCGAAGCCTTTGCCTGGGTCCAGAACATCGTCGAAAACCAGGCCAATATCAAAGATCCGGACGAGTTCCTCGAAAATGTGCGCATCGATCTCTTCCCCGACGATGTGTATGTGTTCACACCCAAAGGCCAGATCAAGTCCCTGCCTAAGGGTGCCACGCCCGTGGATTTTGCCTATGCGATTCATTCGGAGGTGGGCGATCAGTGTGTGGGGGCCAAGGTCAACGGACGCATGGTGCCGTTGAAATATCAGCTCCAGACCGGTGAAAGCGTCGCCGTCATCACCCAGAAAGGCCATCAGCCGAGCAAGGATTGGCTCAGCTTCGTCAAGACCGTCAAGGCGCGCTCCAAGATCCGTCAATGGATCAAGACCCAGGAAAAAGAGCGCAGCCTCACCCTGGGACGGGAAATGTGCGAAAAAGCCTTCCGCAAGGTGCGCATGAATTTCGCGGTGCTCAGCAAGTCGCCGGAGATGGACAAGGTGGTGGAGGATTTTGGTTTTAAGAACCTCGACGACCTCATCATCGCCGTGGGATACGGGAAAATCACGCCGTTGCAGCTGGTGCGCAAGCTGATGCCCAAGAGCGAGGAGAGCGACGAACACCACACCCTGCTCAACCGGCTCATGGACAAGGTGCGCAAAAAAAAGATCGGCAGCGGGGTGATCGTCAAGGGCGTGGATGACATGCTGGTGCGCTTCGGCAAGTGCTGCCAGCCGGTCCCGGGCGATCCCATCGTCGGTTTCATCACCCGCGGATTCGGCGTGACCGTGCATCGCGCCGGATGCGTCAATGTCATCAAGGCCAACCCCGAACGGCTCATCGAGGTGGAGTGGGATACCGCCACCCGTGAGCCGTTCCCCGTGAAAATTAAAATCCGCGCCATGGATCGTGTGGGGCTTCTGGCCGATGTGGCCGCCTGCATCAGTAAGGCCGGCGCCAACATCCTCAGCGCCAACACCCAGACCCTGGAGAACAAGGCGGTCAACAGTTTTTTTACCCTCGAAGTGGCCGATACGGAACAACTCACCCAGGTCATGGCCGGTCTCAAGAAGATCAGGCAGGTGATCGATGCCCAGCGCGTCAGCTAGGCTGCGCACGTTGCCGGCTATCCCGGCTGTGACATTCCTGTTGGTTTTGCTCTGGCTCTGGGGCCTGGCGGGCTGCTCTGCCGAGCGGGCCGCCGATCACACCGATACGGGCCGAGTCGGCATCCGGTCCGATGAGATTCTCGTCGGTGCATCGCTGGCACTGGAAGGCCATGCCAGCTATCTCGGTGTTCAAACCCTTCATGGCGCCTTGGCCTACCTGCACCATATCAACGATTCGGGCGGCGTATACGGTCGCCGGATCCGGGTTATCCACTACGATGACAGCTACGATCCGCCCCGCTGCGTCCTCAATACCCAGCGTCTTGTCATCGAAGACAAGGTGTTCGCCCTTTTTTGTTATGTGGGCACGCCGACCACGGTCAAAGTCATTCCACTGGTCCAGGAGGCGCGCATTCCGCTGGTGGGCATGTTCACCGGCGCCCAGGCCTTGCGGGATCCGGTCCATCGTTATTTGATCAATGTACGCGCCTCCTATTACCAGGAAACGGGTGCGGCCGTGGAATACCTGGTGGAAAAGCAAGGTTTCAAGCGGATCGCGGTCTTTTATCAATATGACGCCTATGGTTTCGATGGGCTGCGCGGGGCGGAACTCGCCCTGAAAGCCTACCATCTGGTGCCGGTGGCCACCGGCACCTATCTGCGCGGCACCCTGAACGTGGAAGACGGCCTCGAAAAGATCATGGCGGCCGAGGCCGAAGCCGTGGTCATGATCGGCACCTACGAGCCGTGTGCCCGTTTTATCCAGCTGGCCGTATCCAGGGGATTCAAACCCACCTTCTACAACGTCTCTTTCGTAGGGGCCAATGAATTGATCCGTCGCCTGGGAAATGACGCCCAAGGCGTCATCATCACCCAGGTGGTGCCGCCGCCCGAACCCATGGACAATGGAGAATCCCTGTGGGGGGCCGCTGAGTATGTCCAGCGGTTGAAGACGTACTTTCCGACGGACCCGCCCAACTTCGTCAGCTTCGAAGGGTATGTCAACGCCAAGGTCCTGGTGGAAGGGCTGCGGCGGGCGGGCCCCCAGGTGGACCGGGAGCGATTTATCGATGCCATTGAATCGATCCAGGACATCGATCTGGGCATCGCCAACACGCTCTCTTTCAGTCCAACCGACCACCAGGGGCTGGAGCGGGTTTACTTCACCGTTTTCGAGAACGGGCGGTTCGTATGGTTGAAAGATTGATCGCCCGCCTGCGCGACAGCAGCCTCAAAAATAAAATCTTTATCTCGACGACCCTGGTCATCTTGTTGATCAGCGTCTTCATCGCCTTGTTCACCCGCTGGATTCTTATTTCGAGCCTGACTTCGGAGCTGCAGCAACGGGGTCTTGGCATCGCCAGCAGCATCGCCGAAAGTGCCCGCAGCTACATCCTCACCAAGGATATTCCCCAGTTGACCAGCCTGATCATCGATGCCCGCTTAGGCGAACGGCGCCTGCTGGTTGCCTACGTGTTCGTGTCGGACAAGCAGGACAACGTGTTGGCCCACACCTTCATGTCGCCTTTTCAGCCGGAACTCAAAACCGCCAACCGCCTCGGCGACGAGGAATCCCAACGCATCACGCTGCTTCACCTGGGCGGCAGCGACATCTACGACATCGCTGTTCCGGTCAAGGAGGGCATCTATCAGATCGGCAGCGTCCATGTGGGGTTGTATAAAAATCACATCGACCAGTTGATCTCAAAGCTGCGGACCACCTTCCTGGGGTTCATTTCGGTGGTCGTGATATTTTGCTTCCTCGTGAGCCTGCGTCTGGCGCGTTATATCACCCTGCCCATATCCAGACTGACCGATATTTCGGATGCCCTGAGCCGCGGCAGCCTCGAACTGAACATGGATTTGGGGCGGCGCATGGAGCGCCTCAGTCCGGGAAACGATGAAGTCTACCAACTGGCCCAATCCTTTCGAAACATGACCCAGCGCATCGTTCAATCCCAGTTGCAGCTCAAAGAGTCGGAGCAAAAATACCGTTCGTTGTTTGCCGGCGGGCCCAACCCGATTTTCGTCATCCATCAGAACACTTCGGTGATCATGGATGCCAACCCTGCGGCACTGGATCTATACGGCTATCGCCGGGATGAACTGATCGGCCAACCCTTCACCATGCTGGGACCTTTTACCTTCAAGGACAGCGGCACACCGGCCGATCAGAAGCCAGGAACGTCGGAAACCATTGTCGTGAGCGCCAAGGAGCGTTTTCTCAAGAAAGGATCGATTCCGATCTTCGTCCATGTTCAGGCCTGCCCGGTGCGCTACGCCGAGCAGCAGGCCCTTATCGTGGCCACCACGGACATCACGGCCATGGTGGAGAAGGACAACTTGCTGATCCAGTTCAGCAAACTTAAAACCCTGGGGGAAATGTCGGCCGGTATCGCCCATGAGATCAACCAACCGTTGAATGCCATCAAGATGGGCAGTGAGTATTTGCAGATGGTCATTCAAACCGGGCGCCAGGTCCACGAGCAGGACCTGGAGGTGGTCACTGCGGAGATCAGTAGCCAGGTGGACCGGGCGGAGGACATCATTACCCGCCTGCGCGATTTTGGGAGGAAATCCGATTTTTCCCGTGAACGGGTCGCACTGAACCAGCCGGTGAACAGCGTGCTCAAGATTCTGGGACGCCAACTGGCGCTGCAAAACATCGCCATCGAACTGGATCTGGCCGATCCATCACCGGTGATCCTGGCCCAATCCAACCGGATCGAGCAGGTGGTCTTCAACCTGTTGACCAATGCCCGCGACGCCATCAACCAGAAGACCGAGTTGGCGCCCGCTGCCGAGCGCCGCATTGCCATCCGAACCTGTCGGGATGCCCATTGGGCGATCGTGACCGTCACGGACAGCGGGGTCGGCATCCCGGAATCCGATCAACAGCGAATCTACGAAGCGTTTTTCACCACCAAGGAGATGGGCGAGGGCATGGGCTTGGGACTTTCCATCTCATACGGCATCGTGGAGGATTATGGCGGAAAAATAGAGGTGTTCAGCGAAGAGAACCTCGGCACTACCTTCAAGCTCGCCTTTCCGCCGGCAGGCCAAGAGTGAGGTGATCGCGTCAGCACGTTTGTCGCGTTCGGGTGGGTGGAATTCATGTTACCCGATGTTGACCCAGACCGGTGTCCTGTCCAGATATCCGTCCTCACGGGCGCGCATGTCCAGATGCGCGGTGATGGCGGCCTCGAGAAACGGATGAAACGGACGCAGGAGCTGCCGCAGATCGATGGACTTGAGATAGCTCTTGCACTTCTGGCAGGTGTGCACGCGATATTCGGGTTCCGCTTCGGAGAAGAAGTAACCCAGGGTTTCTGCGTCCCGGTTTTGGCAGTATGGACAGAAAATCCGGGGAACCGTCCAGGTGTGTCGGCAAAAGCTGCAGACGAGCGAGCGACCGCCATCTTCGGCCAGCAAGCTGAGCATGGGGTGGCTGCCGCAAAAGGGGCAGTATCCCAGTTGCCAATCTTCGTTTTCCGGCAGATGGCCTTTCAATCCGTTCAGGTGGATGGCCACCGACGGCCAGATGCTGTGGTAGGTCAACAAGGCCAGTACTTCCGACTGAAGATCGGAACCCACGGCTTGCTGTTCGAATAGCGGCCAATCGTCGTTCATCAGCAGGGTTCCGAAGTGTTTCAGATCCAATTTCCCCGATTGGCACCTTTCCAGCAGGGTCGTTCCGGCCGCCTCCATGAGAGCGTTTTCCCCGAGCGCCGCTGCGCAGAGGCGCTGAAAAAGAGATTCCATGGAGGGCCAATCCACTAAGATCTGTCCCTTCTCGATCAGGGGTAGTCCGCCCTGCCGCTGGGCATCCAGGCGCGTCTCGACGATGGACATGACAGGCGGGCGGCAGGCGGACAGGCCACCTTCCTGCAGACTGAAAATTTTTTTCAAAAGCGAGCAGATCTCGGCGTATGCTGGTTTTGTGGTGTGGACCGTTTCAAACAGTTGGGTCAATTGGCTGGGGGACAGTCGCTCGGGGAGCAGCATGGAACGTCTCCTGGGAATAATTGGATGATGGGGAGCGATGCGGCGGCGGTGACACCGGGTCACCGCCGCCGCAGACACGTCAAATGGAATCGATCATCCGGATAGGCCGGCAACCGCACGGGAAAACGGCCGGATCATGCGTCTCAATGCCATGTGACGACTGATGCCCTGAAACTCGGATGAAGCGATGGCATTCTCATGGTATTGCATGGGGTCGAATGCGAGCAGGTAGATCACCGTGACATCGTCCGCATCTGCCAGGGAGGCCTTGGGAAACTGCTTGCGCACCTTGGCCAGTCGTTCTTCGGCCGTGGCCAGGATCGATTCGCGTTTACCGAAATGCATGGCGCCGGCGGTGCAGGTCTGGACGCAGGCCGGCTGCAGGCCGTTGCGGACCCGGTCGATACACATGTCACATTTGTAGAGCACGCCGTCGGGCCCCTTGCGCGGCACGTTGTAGGGACAGGCCGCAATGATATCGTCGGCCGCCAGATGACGGGTCTCGGCAGTGTAGAGGATGGCACCGGTGGCATCGTCCCTGTAGATCGCCGTCGGCTCTCCGGCCGCTTCCAGGCAGGGCGCCTCTATGCAGTGACGGCACTGTTCCGGGAAAAAGAGCCACCGAAGCTTGTTTTCGATGACCACCTCGTTCATGCGCACGACCTTATAGGTGCGATCGGAGAGATCCGGCGGATTTTGATGGGTCCCGCGATTGAGGGTTTCTTCGGCCGGCAGGTCATGCCACTGCTTGCAGGCGACCTGGCATGCACGACAGCCGGTACACAGTGTGGTGTCGATGAAAAATGCGTAACTCATGGCAGACCACCTCCTTTTACAGCTTAGCCACGTTGACCATGAAGGCCTTGGATTCGGGAATACGCGTATTGGCGTCACCAGCCGACGGGGTCAGCAGGTTGGCGCTCTCTTCCACCCGGCTCTCGGGCCAGCGCCAGCCAAAATGCCAGGGCACGCCCACTTGATGGACAATCCCGCCCCCGATCTTCATGGGTTTGAACCGTTTGGTGACGATGGCCGTGGCCTGCAGGCTGCCGCGTGCCGAGCTGACCTTGACCCGTTCGCCATTTTGTATCCCTTTGAGTTTGGCCAACTCCTCGCTCATCTCCACGAAAACCTGGGGCTCTAGCTCCAGCAGGCCGGGTTGCCAGCGGGTCATGACGCCGCTTTGCCAGTGTTCGCTGACACGGTAGGTCGTACCCACATAGGGGAATCTTGGGTCGCAGGAGAAATGGGCGTCGGCGGCGGTGCCGTAAACGGCGGCCGTGGGATTGGTCAACAGTGGATTGAGGAAGTTTTTCTCCACCGGGCATTCCAGTGGTTCATAGTGCTCGGGGAACGGGCCGTCGTTACGGCCGGGGCCGAAGATCTGTCCATGACCGTGCTTCTGCATGATGAACGGATAACGACTGGCCGGGTTGGGCTTGCTCAGGTCGTCCAATGGCGGCCAACCGCCGTCGGGAACGTCTCCCAGCCATTTGGTGCCGTCCCAGCGCACGACCCAGCGTTTGTCGTTCCAGGGGTTGCCCTTCAGGTCCACCGAGGCGCGGTTGTAAATGATACGCCGGTTGACCGGCCAGCACCAGGCGAACTCGGGATAGAGACCGATGCCGTTTTCCGCGTCCTTCTGGCCGCGCCGGGCAGCCATGTTGCCCTTTTCAGTGTAACTGTTGCAGTAGAGCCAGTTGCCCGAACTGGTGCTGCCGTCGGCCTGCAGAAAAGCAAAGCTGGGCACCAGCGTGCCCTTCTTGTAAACCGTGTCCTTGACGGTCACATCCTGCAGGAAGTAGCCGTTGATCGCCTTGGCCACCTTGTGGGCATCGAACTCGCCGTCGGTTTCGTAGTCCCATTTGAGGTTGATGATCGGATCGGGGAATTGGCCACCAGAAGCATAGGCTTGTTTGAGACGGTGGCCCAGCATCATGATGATATCGCCGTCGGGCCTGCTGTTGCCCATGGGTTTGGGGCCCCGGTAGCGCCACTGCATCCAGCGACCGCTGTTGGTGATGCTGCCCTCCTTTTCCACCGAAACGGCGGCCGGCAGCATGAACACCTCGGTCTTGATCTTGGCGGGATCCATGCCCGGGCCTTTCCAGAACGACCCGGTTTCATTGTCGAAGATATTGACGTTGACCAGCCAGTCCAGCTTGGTGAGGCTCTCGCGGGTCTTGTTTGAATTGGCGCCGCTGCAGGCCGGATTCATGCCCCAGGCAAACAGGCCTTTTATCTGTTCCTTGTACATGGCATCGAAGAGATCGAGCCAGGAATAGGAGACCCCTTTCTCCAGTTTGGGCAGCCACCCGAAGCCGAAATCGTTTGCTTTGGCGGCCTTGTCCCCGAAATAGGCCTTGAGCAGGCTGACCGCATATTTGGGGTAGTTCTGCCACCAGTTGGCCGAGAGGGGATCTTTGCTGACGGGCGTGGCGCGATCCAGGTATTGCTGCAGCGTCGCATCCGCTGCGTTCGGAGTTTGCAGATAACCCGGCCAAATGTGAAAGAGCAGGCAATGGTCGGTGGAGCCTTGCACGTTGGACTCGCCGCGCAGGGCGTTGACACCGCCGCCGGCCACCCCCATGTTGCCCAGCAGCAGCTGGATGATCGACATGGAGCGGATGATCTGGGTGCCTACCGTGTGCTGGGTCCAGCCCATGGCATACATGATGGTGCCGGCCTTGCCGGTGGCGCCGGTGGCCGCATAGGTCTGGTAGACCTCGAGCAGGTCTGCCTTGGGCGTGCCGGTGATTTTGGATACGGTATCCATGTCGTAGCGGCTGAAGTGCTTTTTCAGCAACTGGAAAACGCAGCGTTCGTGCTTGAGCGTACGATCCATCTTGGGAACGCCCTGGTCGTCCATTTCAAAAGCCCATGTGCTCTTGTCGTAGCTGCCCAGGGCCGCGTCCTTTTTCTGATCTCCCTTTTTGTAGCCGCTGAACAATCCGTCTTTGAAGCTATAAGCTTCGCCCACGATGAATGCGGCATTGGTGTAGGCCGTGACGTAGGCTTCGTCGAAGAGTTTTTTCTCCAGAATGTATTTGATCATGCCACCCAGAAAAGCGATGTCGGTGCCCGATCGCAGAGAGGCATAGATGTCGGCCCGTGAGGAGGTCCGCGTAAACCTGGGATCCACGCTGATCAGTTTGGCTCCCTTGCTCTGGGCTTCTGTGACATACTTGAAGGAGACAGGGTGGTTTTCGGCAGCATTGCTGCCCATAATTAAAATGCAATCACTGTTTTTAAGATCGATCCAATGATTGGTCATCGCGCCGCGTCCGAACGACTCTGCCAGAGCCGCAACAGTCGCGCTGTGTCAGATACGTGCCTGGTGTTCGATGTACACCAGGCCCAGGGCGCGCAGCATCGCCTGATAGATCCAGCACTCCTCATTGTCCAGGGCCGCGCTCCCCACCGAGGCGATGGCGGTGGTATGGTTGACGGTTTGTCCCTGGGCGTTCTGGGTGATGAAGGATGCATCCCGGGTCGCCTTGACGCGTTGGGCGATGGCATCCAGCGCCCAGTCCCAGGAGACCTCCTGCCATTTATCGCTGTTCGGCGCACGGTAAAGGGGTTGAATGAGCCGTTTGTTGTTTTCCACCAGTTGGCGCAGGTTGGCCCCCTTGCTGCAGAGGGAGCCGCGATTGATCACATGCTCCGGATCACCTTCGATGTTGATGACCCGGCCGTTGGCGTCCTGGCTGGTGGAGACGATGGCGCCGCAACCGACGCCGCAGTAACAGCAGATGGTCTTGGTCTCCTTGGCATGCTGGATCTTGAGCAGGCTGGCATGCGCCTTGACCGGCCTGAGATCGAAACCGAACCGGCTGACGGCCACCCCTGCTGCGGTGACACCTGAAATTTGAATAAACTGCCTTCGGTCAAGCTTCATGGACGGCACCTCCTTGAATGGTTTAAACATTGCGTGGCTCAAACATCTCTGCGCAAAGAGCTGTGCGGCCTTCGCACAGAGAGGCGCGGCAGGAAGGAATGGCGAACATATTCCCTCATAGCAGTTGGAAGTTACGGAAAGGTTACGGAAAGGTTACAGATCGGGTTAATCCTGAAAGTTTTGAGCCTAGAAAGAGATCAATTCGGGGAAAGGCTGTTTTTTTGCTTGATTATTCCCAGCAACCGCATTGAGATATAAAATATTTAACCATATAGAAGAGGGGGGATTATGCTTAAAAAAGTATGGGCTTGGGTGGTGTTGGGCTTCGTCCTCGCCGTTTCGATGGGCCAGGCAGCGTCTGACGTGATTTCTCCCCAGAACCCGTTGCCGCGCTTTGAATTGTCCACCCCCCAGGACCAGGGCGGACTCGCCTATCTGGGGGTGGATGCAAAAAAATCCAAATTTACCGTCGGTGATATCGACGCCGATGTGGTGATCATCGAAATATTCAGCATGTACTGTCCGTTTTGCCAGCTCGAAGCGCCCAAGGTGAATACCCTGTTTAAGCGGATTGCCGAGGACAAGGCGTTGGCCGGTCGCGTCAAGCTGATCGGCATCGGCGTGGGGAACTCGGATTACGAAGTCGATTACTTCCGCAAGTCTTATCAAATTGATTTCCCCTTGTTTTCGGACGGAGACTTCACGATTCACAAAGCATTCGGCGAAGTGCGCACTCCCTTTTTCGTCGGTATTAAACGGGGTGCCGACGGTCAACCCATCGTATTTTTTACGCACTTGGGGGCTTTTGAATCGGTCGAGGGCTTTTTGGCGGACATCATCAAGGCCAGCGGAATCAAAGGAGGAAAATAGTGATGAAGCGTATGTCTCTCTCTCTCGTTCTGCTGCTCGTGTTTTTATGGGGTACGGCCTTGGCGCAGTCGACGGCCTACAAGGAGAAGATTTTTGACCCCGGTCCACTCAAGAGCATCGACAGCCGTGTGAAGGTAACGGCCGGACAGATCGCGCCGGACTTCACCTTGCCGGCCATCGACGGTCGCACGATTCGCCTGAGCGATTATCGAGGGGAAAAGAATGTCGTGCTGTCCTTCGTTCCGGCTGCCTGGACACCGGTCTGTTCGGATCAATGGCCGGGATACCATCTGGCACGCGGCTTGTTCGAGGACCATGACGCCGTCGTATTAGGGATCAGCACCGACAATACGCCCAGTCAGTTCGCCTGGGTCCGGCAAATGGAGGGGTTGTGGTTTCCGGTGCTGTCGGATTTCTGGCCCCATGGCGCTGTGGCCGATCAATACGGCCTGCTGCGCGGCGACGGCATGACCGAACGGGCCCTCGTCTTTATCGACAAGAAGGGAATCATCACCTACGTGCACGTCAACGATATCAACACCCGCCCCAAGCTGGACCTGATTGCCGCTCAATTGGCCGCCATGAACAAGTGAGCCGAGCCGTTCAGGCATTGACCGGGCCATTTTTGATCAGGGCAAGCATCTCGCCGTCCGGCTCCATGCCCAATTCCATCTTCAAGGCGGATCGGAACTGCTCGAACACATCTCTGGCGTCTTTGTGTCGTCCCAGGCGGGTGTAGAGCATGATCAGCTCCCGGATGACCCTTTCCTGGAACGGGTCAATTTGGATGGCGGTCCGGCAGCAATCAGCGGCCGCCTCCAGTTGGCCCCCGTCGCGGTACACCGAGCTGACAGCCAGAACCGTTTCGAAATAAGTGTCCCTCAGCGCCCATCTTTTCATCTCCATCCAGGGGGCATAGGGCTCTTCGGGCATGAAATCGCCCTGATAGAGGGCCACGAGGTGATGGCCCAGGGGCGGGATCTGCTCCACCGTTCCGTCGGCCAGATGACGTTTGATTTCTTTGCAGCAGACGAGAAACTCTTCCAGGTCCACTCGGCATCGCGATTTGTCCAGGGAGATCAGGTTGTCTTTGAGGTGCACGAAAGCTGAACTCTGGTGGCTGTTCAGGTCTGGCTCAAGGGATTTACGAAGCCGATGCAGCGTGACCTTGAAATTTTGTCGGGCGGAGGAAGGGAGGCTTTCAGGCCAGAGGTTGTCCATGATGATGTCCCTGGGGATCTCACGCAATCCATGGACGAGCAAGGCCTTGAACAACAATTTGGGGCGATTGCCGCCCCACTGGCGTTCGGTGATCGGCTGCCGGCCGTCGCGCAGTACCGCGAAACCGCCGAAGGTGCGGATGTCCAGCCAACCCGGTGGCGCCTGGGGTCGGTCGTCAGCGTCAAAGAGCGCTGCGAGGGTGGTATGAAGCCCCACCGGATGGACCTCGACACGCTCCTGGCTCGGCGGGCTCGATGACGCCGGCCGGCCCAAGGATTCATTGTTTCGATCCGCCATCGCACAAACTGCTTCTCGGTCACCGGGACTCAGAACGACAAAGGGCAATATCTTTTCCCCGGCCGCCATGTTGAACCCCTGATCCAGATGTAGCTGGACAGCCTTCAGATTGTTGGCCCGATCATGAGCAAGGGCCAGCATCAGGTGGGTTTCGGCCAGCGCCGGGGCGTTGGCCGTGGCTTCGAAATAACCCCTGGCGCGGTTCAGCAGCATCAGGGCCTGGGAATGGTCGTCCAGGTGCAGGGCGGCCATGGCCCGCAATTGCCGGGCTTGCATGGCCGGCAGGATGTCGACGCCTGTATCCTCCATCATCTTAAGAGCGCGGTCGGCTGCGGCGGCTGATTGGGAATGGTTCCCGCAATGGTATTCCACCAGAGCGTTCAATCGATGGGCGAGGGCCTTGAAGTGCATGCTGCCGGACAGTAGCGCCACATCCAGAAAATGGCGGGCCGTCAGTCGGGCCGGGATCCAGGCCTTCCGGGCAATCTGGATCATGCCGGTGGCTTCCACATAGCGCGGATAGAGAAAGACGAGACCATGGGTCTCGATGTCGGTGCGCACCGATGGCAGGATCATCTCCGCGCCGTTCAGATCTCCATGGCGTCGATCCATATCCACGGTGGCCAGGCGCTTGAGGATATCCCAGGTCAACGCAGGCGGGGATTCGGATAGCGATTCGGATTCGGGCACGGCCTTGGCCAGCCGAGCCCGGGCCTGGTCGAATCGGCCCTCATCGATCAAGCCCAGGCTGAATATGATGCTGGCTTGGGCGATCAAACCGGCATTGCCCATCTTGCCGGCCAGCAGCGATGCATTGCGGGCGGCGGACATTCCCCTGGCCAGATCCAGGCCTCCGGCGATATATCCAAAAGCGATCTGCAGCCAGAGGAGCAACTTGGCCCAGGCATGATAGGGTACCTCGCCTTGCACGGATAGTAGCGCTTCACCCCTGCGGATCCAGGTGAGGATATCATCGGGCGTGCGTCCTTGAAAAACCAGCGCCTCTATGGAAAAGGCCGCGGTCAACATGCACCCGCGCATGTCCTTTTGAGTTTGAAACGCCTCCCAAACCGCACGGTAATCCGCCACGGATCTGGCCTGGCCTTTGAGGCGGCGCGCCAGCGTGAGGAGCAGAAAGAGCCAGGGGTCGGATTGGATCTGTTGCGAGGGCAGTTGGGTCAGCCAGAACTCGAGTCGGGCCAGCCGTCCTTCGATGATCATGTCTATGCCGGCCCCCTTGATCGCCTCGGCGGCGCTCAGGGGATTGCCCGATTTGAGGTACCAGGGGATGGCCGCCTTGAGTTCGCCCTGGGTGTCGTAAGCCAGTCCCAGGTCGTGGCAGTATCTCTGTCGCTCTTCCGGCGCGAGATCCATGGCCATCCGGGTGTGCAAATACTCCCGGAACAGGGGGGTGAAGCGATAGCGGAGGGGGGCCTCCTGGCCATGACCCACAATATGAAGGAATCCCGAATTTTCGGAAAAATGACGGATCAGGGTCGGTCCGGCAGCCATGTCCGGTATCTTTCGAAGCAGTTCGGGATCGATGAGGTCCGGCAGAGAGAGTTGCAACAGGAGGTGTCTCTGATGATCGGAGATCCGGCCGAAAACCTCGGCATCGAAAAACGGCGCCGCGTCCACGGAAAGTGTCTCCAGGAGAGATTCCAGGGAACCGTCGCCCGACATCTGGGGCCGCTGTGCCAGGGCGCGGGTTATCAGTGCCAAGCCGCCAGCCCAGCCATCGGTCAGACGGTGCAGCCGGTCGATCCAATCCGGATCCGGTTCGAGTCCATGGAGGTGTCGGAAGTATTGGTCTGTCTCGGCCGGTGTGAAGGCCAAATCCTCGTTGTTCAACACCCATCGACCGGCCACGATCCATTCTCCGAGGGCCGAGAATGTTTCTGCCCGTCGAGACAGGAGCCACAGACGCCAGCGGCCTGTGCTTCTGCGGCACAACTCACCGATTTGATCGTAGGCTGGTGAACCGGCTGCCAGACGGTCGAGGCCGTCGATGACGATTTCCAGCCCTTCGGGCAGTTCGTCATAGATGCGTTCCAGCGCTTGCTGCGGTGGGGACGCGTGATCCAACGAGCGGAGGCTGAGCGCTGCGGGCGAGGCATGGGCCAATGCGTCAAGAAACTGCGTGGCGAAAGCCTCGGCAGCGTTACTGCTCTCTTCGATGGCGATCCAGACGATGTTGGCGTTTTGCGACTTGAGAAAGTCGGCGACCAGGCTTGTTTTGCCCTGGGCTGCCTGACCCTGAATAAAAAGAGGACCCCTTGCCGGCTGAGACCGCAACCCTTCCCACAGGCGAGGTCTGGGGACCAGGCAAGGCCATCGCAACGGGTTGATGGTGGCCAGACAGACAGATATGGGTTGCATGCTCGTCATCCGGCACTGCCGGAAAGGTTCAGCCGTACATTAGGCATCAAAAAATCGGTTTAATTCTAACAGATCCCTGTTGGCCTGAAAACATCCAATTGTGGATCGTCGCCTTCCCCTTGAACATTCATCTGAACATATCACGACAAAAATACTGATTTGAGCGCTTGAAATGGTGTATGCTGAATGTAAATCACCCAGGGGTCCGTCGGTCGCGCATATCGGCCTATTTTTTGCTGTGGCCGCCGGTTTGACTCCCTTGGAAAAGGATGCGGAACGCCATGGAAGAAAATTTGCCCACCGTTTTGGTCGTCGATGATGAACGCGCCACGCTCACCATGTTCAATCTTTTCCTTAAGGCCTTCGGATACAACGTCCTGCTGGCGGAAAACGGCCGATCGGCATTGGATATGGTTGAACAAGAGGTCCCGTCCATCGTCTTCACCGACCTCAAAATGCCTGAGATGGATGGTTTTCAGGTTCTGAAACAGATCAAGCACCTGTCGCCGCAGACCGAGGTGATCGTCATTACCGGTCATGGCGATATGGATCTCGCCATTCAGGCGCTGAACCTGGACGCCACGGATTTTATCAATAAACCGATCAAGCGCAGCGCCTTGGAATCTGCGCTGCGGCGCGCACTCGACCGGTTGAAAAATCCGCTTTCCATGGGCTGCCGCTTGTCGATAGGATTTGAAGAAGGTCTTGCCCGCATCCTCATACAGGGAACCTTGCGACGGGAAAACCGCGAAGATCTCAACTCTTGTTGTCAACGCGCCTTGCAGGAGGCCACGCGAGGCGTCTTGTTCGTGTTTGCGGACAATGCCGCCGTCAATGGGACCGGGATCGCAGAGCTGATCAACCATCTGGCGATCATCAACCGGGAAAAATTGCCAGTGGCGATCGTCGGATTGTCCGAAAACTTCAAGGCGATCTTCGAGATGGTGGGCGTGATGCGTTTTGCCACGCTTCACGATGCAGAGGGCGATGCCGCGCGATACCTGACCGGCTTTTAAAGCCGGACAAAGGCCCATCCATCTTTTATGGATGGGTGCTAAAAAAGATCGGCGATCAGATCGGCAAGGGTCTCCTGCAGGCGGTCATCGTCGGTCAGCGGAAGGCAAACGGCCGTTTGGCAGGCCTGGGCCGGCGGGATACCGCGCCGGATCAGCTGGGCGGCATAGATCAGGAGGCGGGTACTTGCGCCTTCGGTCAACCCTTGTTCCCGGACATTGCGGATCTTGCCGGCCAGGTTGACCAGGCGTTCGGCCATTTCCGGTGCGATGCCGCCTTCGGTGGCCACGATGCCAGCCTCCTGTTCCGCCGGCGGATAGTCGAACTGGATGCCGACGAATCGCTGGCGCGTGCTTTGCTTGAGATCCTTGAGCACGGATTGGTAACCCGGATTGTACGAGATCACCAGCATGAAGTCTTCATGGGCATGGAGCAATTCGCCCTTCTTGTCGATGCTGAGCATACGGCGATCGTCGGTCAGCGGATGGATCACGACCGTGGTGTCCTTGCGTGCCTCGACGATTTCATCCAGGTAGCAGATGGCTCCCATGCGAACGGCGCGGGTCAGCGGGCCGTCCACCCAGATCGTCTCATCGTGTTGCAGCAGGTAGCGCCCCAGCAGGTCGGACGCGAACAGATCTTCGTGACAGGCCACTGTGACCAGCGGCCGTTTGAGGCGCCAGGCCATGTGCTGCACGAAGCGTGTTTTTCCGCAGCCGGTGGGCCCCTTGAGCATGACCGGCAGTTTGGCCCGCCAAGCCGCTTCGAACAGCTGAATTTCATTGGCGCTGCTCAGATAGAACGGTTCTTCGGAAATGATGAAATTCGCTGATTCTTGGGGTCCCATGCCCGGATGCCTCCTGGATGCCGTTGACATCTCTCGTTAAGCGTATATATTGATCCGGCTTTGCCTGCCGGCCGATGGAGTTTCCCCCGATGCCTTCCCCCGGACGTGCACGCCAATCAACGCACAAAAGGTTACCTATAATATCGATGGATTCGAAAAACAACACTGATCCCGTTCATCGCCTTGCCTATGAGGGCAAGGACATTCTCCTGGTGGGTACGGCCCATGTTTCCAAACAGAGTGTGGAGCTTGTGCAATCCGTGATCGACCAGGAGGGGCCCGACACGGTGTGTGTCGAGCTGTGCGCCGGCCGGTTCCAAACCTTGCGCCAGAAGGACAGCTGGCAGCAGATGGACATCGTCAAGGTGATCCGGGAAAAAAAGTCGTTTCTGCTGCTTTCCAATCTGATCCTGGCCGCTTTTCAAAAACGTATCGCCGCCAAGCTGGATATTCGTCCCGGACAGGAGATGATCCAGGCCATCGAGTCGGCCGAGGCGATCGGGGCGACTGTTCATCTGGCTGACCGTGACGTGCGCGTTACCCTTTCGCGCACCTGGCGCCAGATGGGTTGGTGGGCGCGCATCAAATTGATTTTCCAGCTGATACTCTCTTTTGGGGATGTGGACGACATCGGCGCCGAAGAGGTGGAGCGTTTGAAACAGCAGGACATGCTCGAGACGATCCTGGCTGAAGTGGGCCGATCCCTGCCCACCATTCGCAAGACGCTGATCGACGAACGCGATCAATACCTGGCCGCCAAAATTCGCACCGCACCCGGACAAAAGATCGTGGCCGTGGTGGGCGCCGGCCATGTGCCGGGCATATTGAAATACTGGTCCCAGCCATTGTCGATCGGGGAGCTGGAAACCCTGCCGCCCAAGGGGCGTCTGGGATCCCTCTTCAAATGGGGCATTCCCGCGATCATCGTTGCTTTGATGGCCTATGGCTTTTTCAGGGGCGGGTCAGAGGTCGGCGCCGGCATGGTGATGTGGTGGATCGGCGCCAATGGCCTGCTGGCCGGCCTGGGCGCGCTGGCTGCCTGGGCTCACCCCATGACGATTCTTTCGTCCATGTTGGCGGCCCCCCTGACCTCCTTGAATCCCATGATCGCTGCCGGCTGGGTCTCAGGCCTGGTGGAAGCCTTTTCGCGCAAACCCCAGGTGAAGGACTTCGAGCGCCTCCAGGAGGATATTCAGTCCCTGCGTGGTTTCTGGAGCAACAAGGTCACGCGCATTCTGCTGGTGGTTGCCTTTACCAATCTGGGCAGCGCCGCGGGCACATTTGTGGCCTTCCCCATGATGATGCAGTTGCTGTGATCCTTACTATGAACCGGTTTTACTCCTGCTCGACGATTTTGACCACCCGACGCTGAACCACCTGCCCATTGTCCAGCCGATGGGTCATTATGATCGTCTGCAGACGGTTTTCAGCGAACAGCTGGATGCATTCGGGGTAGAGCTGCCACTCCAGTTCCAACCCTTTGCGCTTGATCGCGTCGAGCGTGTCCTCTTCCGCGATGGAGAAACAGCGCTGGCCGATGATCGGACCGGAATCCTCGCCGTAATCGATGAAATGAACCGTGCAGCCGCCGACTTTGCATCCATAACGATAGGTGTCGCCATAACCATCCACGCCGGGAAATGCCGGCAGCAGGGCCGGATGGATGTTCATGATGCGGGGATGTCCCGGATCGGTATTGAAGCGGTCGATGAAGTAGGGCGTCAGATTGCGCATGAACCCCGCCAGGACCAATAGATCCACCGGATAGCCGGCCATTTTTTCCAGGAGCTGGGACTCGGCGATGGCGCGGGTGGTCAAGAACCTTTCCACCGTTTTCCGTTGACCGTCCGTTTTGAACAGGTTTTGTTTTTTGATTAATTCGTCGATGTCGAAATCTGACGGTAGTTTCAGCCGTTCTGGGGCCTCCTTGTACGCCTGGATGATGGCACCGTAATCGACCACGAAGCTCGGAATCCCATGCCGTTGGGCCCGCCCGAGGCCCGCTGCATTCGGATTGTCCGACCCCACGAAGACCATCTCGCCGTTGATCCTGCCCGATTCGCAGGCGTCGATGATCGCCTGCAGATTGGTGCCGCCGCCAGAAATCATGGCGCCGATCATTATTTTTTTTTCCATCGTAGGACTCCTGGTTATTACAAATGATGTGGTTCGGCAGGTCCGCCATCGAAATGACTGTCGGCCCATGGCTATCAGACCCTGCGGCGGGTGTCAAAGGCCCCGGTTGCCGACGGGTTTAAGTTTCCCCACCGCCAACCGATATTGATTCAAGATTCGAACAGGTGTTGAACCGGATATCCAACCGGATATCCAATGGATGAATGAGATCATGGACGCCTACGTTGCCCGACAGCCGATTTTCAACCGTCGGAAAAAAATATTCGGATATGAATTGCTCTTCAGGGATGCCACGGCACGGTTTACACCCGAAATAGACGGAGACACCGCCACTTCGACCGTCCTGGGCAACACCTTTTTCAACATCGGGATCGATGCCTTGAGCGGCGGCAAAAAATCCTTCATCAACTTCACCGAGAACCTGTTGGTTAAAAAGATTCCTCTGTTGTTGCCCACCGGAGAAACCGTCATAGAGATCCTGGAAAATGTTCGCCCCACCCCGGAATTGATCGCCGCCTGCCAGGAGATGGTGAAAAAAGGCTGCACGCTGGCGCTGGACGATTTTGCCTATACCCCTGAACTCAGACCCCTGATCGATCTAGCCCACATCATCAAGTTCGATTTCAGGCTTTCGTCGGCTGACCAGATCGCCTCCTATCTTGAACAGATTCCCCGTCGCAATGGATTGAACATGCTGGCCGAAAAAATCGAAACGTACCAGGAGTTCGAACAGGCCAAAGCGATGGGGTTCGATTTTTTCCAGGGATTTTTCTTCTGTAAGCCCGAGCTGGTCAAAGGAAAGCAGATTTCCGGGTCCCAGCTGAACCTGTTGCAGATCATGGCCGCAGTGAACCGGACCGATTTTGACTTTTCCACACTGGAGAAATTGATCGCTCCAGATGTGAGCCTTTCTTATAAGCTATTGAAATATATCAACTCAGCCTTTTTTGCCAAGGCCCGGCAGATCACCTCTATCCAGCAGGCCCTGGTCTATATGGGCGAGGCGGAAATACGCCGATTCGTCTCCCTGATTGCCATGTCCAACCTTGCCAAGGGCAAACCGGACGAACTGATTCGGGTTTCATGCATCCGCGGCAAGTTTTGCGAATTGCTGGGTGCATTGGCCGATCAGCGCTGCGATCCCGGTGAGTTGTTTACCCTCGGCATGTTCTCGCTGATCGACGCCATTGTCGATCAGCCAATGGCTCGGGTGATGAAAGAGCTGCCCCTCTCTGAAAGCATCAAAAGTGCTCTGTGCGATCGGCGGGGCGAACTGATCGGATACCTGGCGTTAGTGGAAAACTACGAGAAAGGCCTTTGGGCATTGGTCGGGCGCCTGGCCGAAGCTTTGAAGATCCCCTCGGATCATCTCACGGAGGCCTATCGAAAGGCCTGTGCCTGGGCCAATACCTTTTCCGAGCCCGAGTAGCGGGTCTGCGACCGATCCGCCGGGATTAAAGCCGCCGTGCGTGTTGACAACCCTGGGGGTTCATATTATTTTTGGCTTTTTCAAACGAACGCCTTGATAGAAAGGACGATAACGCTATGGCAAAAGGGATCATGGAAATCAGTGACAGCAGTTTTGACAGCGAAATTTTAAAGTCTGACAAACCCGTCGTGGTAGACTTTTGGGCGCCATGGTGCGGGCCGTGCAAAGCCATCGGCCCGGTGCTCGAAGATTTAGCCGGAACTTATGGCGACCAAGTGAAATTCACGAAATGCAATGTCGATGACAATCCTGTCACGCCGGGCAAGTTCGGTATCAAGGCCATTCCCACCCTGATTTTCTTCAAAGAGGGCAAGGTGGTGGACCAGATCACCGGTATGGTTGCCAAAACCAAACTGGAAGACACCCTCAAGAACATTCTTTGATCGCCATGAAGGCGATACGTTTTCTTGCAATTTCTCTGATGGCGGCCATGGTGGTCTGCTCCGGATGTGCCTGGTTTGGAAAGGACGGCCAGGAAAAACGGGCCGACGAGTTGATCCAGGAAGGCGTCGAAGCCTATGACAAAGGAAACTACAAGCAGGCCATAGAAGCCTTCGGTCAGCTCAAAGATTGGTATCCGTTCAGTAACTATGCCATACTGGCTGAGTTGAAAATCGCCGATGCGCATTACCACCTTCAGGAATATCCTGAGGCTGTGGCCGCCTATGAAGAGTTCGAGCGTCTTCACCCCCGCAACGAAGCGACGCCGTATGTGGTTTTCCAGATCGGTATGTGCTATTTCGAGCAGATCGATGCCATCGATCGGGATCAAACCCCGGCTCGCAAAGCCTTGGAAACGTTTCGTCGCCTCATTGGTCAGTTTCCCAATGATCCCTATGCGTTGAAAGCCCAAAACAATATTCACCACTGCTTCAAGAGCATGGCGGGCAATGAATTTTACGTGGGACGGTACTATTTTCGCCATGGTGTTTACGCGGCCGCCCTGGAAAGATTCCTTGCGGTGATCAACGAGTACCCGGACGTCGGGTTTCATCGTGAGGCTCTTCTGTATATCGCCGCTTGTGAAGCCTACCAACCGGTGGATGAGAAATCCCCTTAATCCGAGAAACACAGGCCCGGCTCCGGGGGATGGTATCCAGCAGCAATTCTAACAGAATGCGATTCCCCTTGACGGGCGCGCCCCTCAAAAGTTTTTTGATACAAAAATTCGCATCGCAAGGGATATGGCAGGCGTGGATGGGCCAGGTGGCCAGGGCCACGTGAGCCAGCGGTCTTAGAGCCAGTTGAATGCAAACGGCGGACAAGCGGTCCAGACTGTTTGAGCGCAGCGAGTTTCTGGGTCGCCCGCCGTGCATTTTACTGGCTCTTGACCGCTTGGCGTGTGGCATCGGCCACCTGTTCCAACCACGCCGGGTTTAATGAATAGCGTTCAGTTAGAATCACTGGGCATCCAAAAAAGAGCTTTACAGGACTCTTAAAAGGGGGTATGAAGCCAAATTCGTCTATCGAGCTATACCGGCCGACTCGACCGGCGTGATACCACGGGTTGAGCCACCCCGGTGAATCTATTTCAATTTTTTTGATGATATCGAGCGTAGCGGAGAGATCCAATGGCCAGAGAATGCGAAATCTGTGGAAAGAAGCCGATGGTGGGAAGCAATGTCAGCCACGCCCACAACGTCACCAAACGTCGTTTCAAGCCCAACTTGCAGAGCGTTCGCGCCCTAAAGGACGGTCGTCCCAGAAAGATCCTGGTTTGCACCGACTGTATCAAATCGGGTCGCGTCATCAAGACGGCGTGATGTTCAACCATCTGGCATCGTAGCGACCGGTTCACCTCGGGTGCACCGCGACCGAAAACGGTATACAGACCCATCGAGATGGATCTGCGACAGGCTGCAGATCCATCTTTTTTTGTTTGGCCGTCCGCAACGAGGTTGTCGGGGTTTTCAAAATTCGAAGGTGTCATACACATCCGGAACCACTACCTCGAGCTCAGGAAAACACCTCTCGATCGTCTTCACCATCCCCTGGATATCCGTAAACGGCAGGCTTCTGGTGCGGCTTCCCTTAATGTGGGGCCTGGAAAAATCGTCATGATGGAAAAGGACCACGGTTTGCGGTCGGACCCGTTCGATCAGCCGCCGGGGATACCCCCGGCATTTTTTCCAACCCGGCACGCATAGAAAGAGTACATCACAGGTGTGCCCCGCCATTTCGGCGTCAATGAAATTGGCGCTGCCCACATGGATGAAGGTTTTGCCCTGGATGGCGAGTTTGGGGGCGAATACCGTTCCCACGCGATAGCCGCTGGCTTTCATGGGCAGGCAACTGTCAGCCCCAATTTCTCCCGGAAAGGGTACCTTTCCCATCGCCACGAGACCATGGGCCGATGGCACCATGGTGACCGCCGTATTCTCTCCCAACGGCACCGTTTCCCTTCCGGAACAGACCTGCACCCGATTCGGCAGGCCGTTGATTTCCATCAACGTGTTCAACGAGGCGCTGCCCACCACCGTGCAGTCGCAATGACCGGCGATATAAGGCACATCCAGAGCATGGTCCGAATGGGTGTGGCTCACGATAATCGCATCGATCTGTTTCATATCGGGCAGATGGGTGGAGATGGCCGCCTCGTTCGGAACAATGACGCGGGTCAGGGTATGAAAAATGCCCACCCGTGTGTGATAGGGGTCGATGAGGATGGTATGTTGGCCGGTTTCAAATTGGAGACCGGCGGCACCGGTCCAGGTCACTCGGATCATCGGGACACTCCTGGCAACGATTTTTTACATGGCCATCGAGGGCCAGCATGAACGGGCACATTTGCAGATAATGGGATCAGCTTCAACAGGAAACGCCGATGGTGGTGCCAGTGCCGGAAGGGTGCGGCGCTAATAAAATGATTCAAGGATCACCACAAAGGGCCGATATTACCAAAATAAGGCCCGAGGCAGTCATCTACAGGGGCGGACAGAAGACGGATGCAAGGACGCCGTATGAAGATTACACTGGAGGATCTGGCACCCTTCAAGGAGATATGTCGTAAAATATGCCTTAATATCCCGGCAGGTTATGCCTGGGGATGGGATGACAAACGACATATGGCCATGGTCGTTCTCGAAGGCGAGGATGCCGAGCTTGTTTTTTTTCCCCTGTTCAAAGAGTTCCGCCATCATTGGAATTTTACTTCCACTCCGCCCGAAAACGCCTCGATCATCGAGTGGGTCGACAGCCAATTCGGGCTCATGCCCGGTCAGGTGCTGTTCACTACCTATGCCCTGCACAACCTGGTTCTCTGTGTGGCTTGGTGGCCGTGGGGTGAAGATCAGAAAGTCTCCATGCGAGTCGGACTGATTCCCGTGAATAAAGCGCGGTTGCGCGATGGCGTGGTCGATCAGTGCCTCCGGTGCTGGTTGCAGATATCCATGCCGGACAACATCTGAATCCCTTTTCCTCCCGATTGATAAATTCGATCGGTAAAACCGGTTGACGCCCCACAGGACGGTCCCTATAGTGCCGCCACTGATGCCGGGATCGCGCTGGACAGCCCCGTCATGGCATAAAAATCCCCATTTTAAATAAGGATGGGTTTAACTTCGTGATGCCTTCCGCAAAAGCCAATATCAAGATACTGGCCGCCCTGACCCTGGTGCACTTCACGGGTGATTTCTACAGTTCGTTCACCACGCCCCTGTTTCCTCTTTTTGTTGAGAAGATGGGACTTTCCATGACCGCTGTGGGCGTCATCGCCGGTGTCAACCGGTTGCTGGCCTTTATCGTGCAGCCGTTTATCGGGTACATGGCCGACCGCTATCCGACCCGAGGGTACCTACTCACCGGCCTGATCATGACGGTCGTGTTCATTCCCCTTTCGGGGATCTCCATTGGTTTCTGGTCGCTTCTCGTGGTCGTTGCGCTCGGTTCCGTGGGTTCGTCCATGTTCCATCCGCCGGTCACCGGCATGGTGCCGCTGTATTCGGGACGCAATCCCGGGTTCGCCATGTCGGTATTCAACACCGGTGGCACGCTGGCCTTCGGGATCGGGCCGCTCTTCATCACCTGGTTTGCCACTCGCTTCGGCCTGACGGCGGTGCCCTACACCATGCTGCTGGGTTTGATGGTGGTGGTCTATCTGTTTGCCGTCGTTCCGGTGCCCCAAAGCGAAGGGATGCGTTCCCTGGGGTTTGTCGGATCGATCAAGGAGAGCCTCGGTTCGGCCTGGAAAACGGTGGGATTGATCTGGATGGTGATGGTGCTGCGTGCCATCGTCGGGCAGTCCTTCATGACCTTCATGCCGGTCTATTATGTCCAGAAAGGCTTTTCGGTGGTGTCGGCCGGTCTTCTTTTTTCGCTGTTCACCATGGCCGGCACCTTCAGTGGTCTGGCCGCCGGGCACCTGGCCGATCGGATGGGGTTTAAAAAGATTTTCATTTTCACGCACGGACTGATGGCACCGGTCCTGTTGCTGCTGCTTTGCCTCGAAGGCGCATGGGTCTACCTGGGCGTCGTTCTGGCCGGTATCTTCGTCTTGGCCACCATGCCCCTGGGCGTTGCCCTGGCCCAGCAGTTGGCCCCCAAAGGGCGCTCCATGGTGGCCAGCCTGATGATGGGATTTGCCTTCGGCCTGGGTGGTATCGTATCGCCCCTGGTGGGGAAAATGGCCGATCTCTACTCCATTCACGCCACCTTGACGGCCCTGGCGCTGGTGCCCCTGCTGACGTTGCCCCTGATCATGGGGTTCCCGCGAAACAAGTAATGCTCGAACAGTGTCCATCCACTAATGGCCAATTGGCCCGATTTCGGTGTTGCGCGGAAAATTTGATCTTAGCCATATCGACCATATGCCTGCGGTTCAAATTTCCATGCGCCTTGGACTTGACCATCGGAAGATAAATTTTTCGTTATCGCCGGGAGTGGTCCAGTTCGGGATAGAGCACCCTGGCACACTCGGGGCAGATGCTGTGGGAAAAGTCCGCTTCCGAATGCTCATGGATATACACTTCAATGGGCTGCCACCGCCCCTCCTCGTTGCGGATTTTTTTACAGGAAGCGCAAATCGGTAACAATCCGCTGAGCCGTTTGACTTCATTCAGCGCCTTTTCAAGGTCGGCGATCAATCGTTCGCGCTCTTTGGTGGCGCGGTATTTGATCAGTGCGATTTCGATCGTATAGCGCAGCTCGGCATTGTCGTAGGGCTTGAGTATATAGCCATAGGCATTGGCGTTGACGGCGCGTTCCAGCAAGACCTGATCGCTCAAGCAGGTGACAAAAACGATGGGGATGTCTTTTTGATTGTGAATCAATTCAGCGGCCTCGACCCCGTTCATGTCGCCTTCCAGCAGAATGTCCATCAATATGAGGTCCGGGGATTGCTCGACAGCCATGCGAACCGCCGCTGGGCCTGTTCGTGCGATATCGCACACATGGTAGCCAAAGGAGCTCAAACGCGCTTCCAATACGGTTGCCACATGGGTATCGTCTTCAACCACGAGAATGTTGGCCGGTAGGGTCATCGTATCATTCCTTTTACGGCGTCCATCGATCAAGGGGTGCACTTTTGATGACACTGGATGCAAAAATTTCTCCTTCCGGGATGAATCGCCTCATTTCTTGGGACCACTTGGATCATCCGTCGTTTGTGTCAACAGCGGGGGATGAATTCAAATATCCTGGTGTTACAAGTTGTTGCGCATCGTTTGGCGAGCGGCGGTACAGGCGCGAAAGTGGACTCGAATATCCAGACGAGCGATCGGCACTATGGAATATTGCAATTGGCTTGCCAGGGCATGGAGGCGTGATCACTTCCGTTCACTGAATTGGGAACGACGGCATGCAGTGACGTTATGTTTAGGAAGGAAAACCGTGGGCCAGCGGAATTGGCGGGAATTGAAGCCAGGCGCTTGCTTCGAGGATCTCGCTACTCGTCTTCCTGATGGAAACGTTTGATGATATACCCGCCCGACTTTTCATCGGGTTCCAGCTCCATCAAGTCCCTGGCGGCCGCCTCTTCGAGCAGGCGTTTGAACGAGCGAAAGCCATAGTAGGACTCGTTGAAACCCGGACGCCGGCGCTTGAGAGTCTGTTTCACCATGGAGCCCCAGATCTTCTCTTCCGAGCCGCGCTCCTCGGCCAGGGCCTCGAGGGTTTCCATGATCAGATCCAGCGCCTCCTGGGTACGCTCTTCGGCGTCCTTTTCGGGCACGCTGCTCTTGGTTCCCTGACGTGCCGCTTTGCGGGTCGACTTTTTGCGTGCCTTCTTTTTGCGCACCAGGTCGTCGTAATAGATAAACTCGTCGCAGTTGGCGATCAATAGATCGGAACTGGAGTTTTTAACCCCCACACCGATGACGATCTTATTGTTTTCGCGCAGCTTGCTCACCAGCGGTGAAAAGTCGGAGTCCCCGCTGATGATGACAAAGGTATCCAGGTGGGATTTGGTGTAGCACAGGTCCAGGGCATCGACCACCATGCGGATATCGGCCGAGTTTTTGCCCGATTGACGCACGTGGGGAATTTCGATCAGCTCGAATGCCGCCTCGTGCATGGCCGCCTTGAAGTCTTTGTACCGTTCCCAGTCGCAGTAGGCTTTCTTGACCACGATGCTGCCCTTGAGCAGGAGACGTTCGAGCACTTTGGCGATATCGAAGGCGTCGTAGCGTGCTTCTTTGACGCCCAGGGCTACGTTTTCAAAGTCGCAAAAGACGGCGATATTTTCGGTTTCGG
Organism: Desulfatitalea tepidiphila; assembly: GCF_001293685.1. Taxonomy (NCBI): domain Bacteria; kingdom Pseudomonadati; phylum Thermodesulfobacteriota; class Desulfobacteria; order Desulfobacterales; family Desulfosarcinaceae; genus Desulfatitalea; species Desulfatitalea tepidiphila. The sequence continues at coordinate 66,558 of NZ_BCAG01000001.1, forward strand.
TGGTCTTGTCCATACGCGCTCCCAGTGGGGTTGTTGCCGTTTTAACGGATAGCGGTAAAAGTGGCGACTCTGACTCTATTTAGCCCAACTCCCTGGATCGGCTCAAGACAAAAGCAGTGGCGTCAATGGGGTCAAGGATAGAGGTGTCCCAGAAAATAGTTCATCTGTTTGTACCACCATGGCCAGTCGTGATTCACATCGTGGCCCCAGATGTCGATCCAGGCCGGAATGCCCTTTTCCCGGCAGATGCTTTCCAGATGGCGGGTGTCCGCCAGCGCCTCCTCGTCCCAGGCGCCTTGTCCGGCGCATACCACGATGGTGCGTTGCCGGTATTGCTCGAGGATGTACCCATCGACCAAACCGGCCAGGTAGGTGAGCGGGGAATTGAAATAGACCGCCGGCAGGTCGTCCGATCCCAGCCCGAATTCCGCGCGGTCGAGACGGTAGAGGCCGCTCAGGGCGACGGTGCCCTGGAACAGGTCCGGATGCTTGAAAAAGAAATTGAGGGCATGATAGGCGCCCATGCTGCACCCGTTGGTCATGGGGCGTGCTTCGGGTTGATGGCAATGCGCCCGCACGAACGGCACCACTTCGCCGGTGACATAGCGGTCGTAATCCTCGTGGCGCGCGTTGCGGTGCGCCGGGGGGACGGAAAAGTCGTACCAGGAGTCGCTGTCGATGCTGTCCACGCAAAAGAGTTTGATGCGACCGCCGTCGATAACGGAGGCGATGGCCGCCACCATGCCCATCCCTTCGTAGTCGAAATAGCGGCCCCGGGAACAGGGGAAGACGATGAAGGGATCGCCCCAGTGGCCGTAGACCTTCAGGGACATATCGCGTCCCAGGGCTGGGCTGTGCCATGCATGTTCTTCGATGTGCATTTGAGCTCCTGCTTGACTATGTCGCGTGGATAAAGGCCGTGATCTCTTCTATATCTTCGGTGCGCGGTGATCTGAAGATATAGCCCACGTCGCCCAGCGCACTGCTGAAGACGCCGGGTACGCTGGCTACCTGCACTATTTGAGGGCCGTATCGCGAGACGATCTCATCGTGATGGTGGCGGTATGAAATGCTGTTTTTCCGGCTGGCGTAACAGCAGTGGTACTTGCGGGAATACTCCAGATCGGTTTTTCCGTGAACCAGAAGCCGGGCCCAAGTGCGGTAGATGTCGATGTCGCAGGCGAAGTTGAACATGTCGGTGGTATAGCCGCCCGGCGGACGCATGTTCACCTCCAGCGCCGTATATCGATCGGGTCCGGTGCGGAAGAATTCGAAATGAAAGAAACGCTCGCGCACCGCGAAGCTTTGCACGCACCGCCGCCCCAGCCGCTCCAGTTCCGGCGGGATCTCGCGCAGCGAATGATAGCTGACGTGGCGCGCCTCGTTTACGGTTTCCATGATGCCCTGGCTGTAAGTGTGCGCCGTGTAGAACAGCAGGTTACCCTGGCGGTCGGCCAGTCCGTCGAATGAGTAGATGGTGCCGTGCACAAAGGCCTCCATGATGTATTGGACCGGCGGTTTGTTCCGGAAGAAGGCGGTCAGGTCCGCATCGTTGTCCAGGCGGAAGGTGTCCAACGCGCCGACGCCGGCATCGGGTTTGGCCACCACCGGGTAACCGGTCTGGGCGATCAGGGCGCGGGCATCCTGAATATCTTCCACCACCCGGCCGGCGGCGACCGTCACGCCGGCGGCGCGAAACCGTTCTTTCATCAAAGACTTGCGACGGATGGTGCCGATCTGGTCACCACGGATGCCGAAGATGTTGAAGTCGTCGCGAATACGCGCTTCGGTATCCAGCCAATACTCGTTGAGGGATTCGAAACGGTCCAGCTTGCCATACTTGTGGGTAAAATAGCCGCAGGCACGCACCAGGGCGTCGTAGTCGTTCATGTCGTCGACCCGGTAGTACTCGGTCAAGGCCTGGCGGACCTCTGGCGCCAGCTGGTCCCAGGGGGTGTCGGCGATGCCCAGCACATGGGCCCCCTCGGTTTTAAGGGCCTGGCAAAAAAGGTAGTATTGGGGTGGAAACTGGGGGGAGAGGTAAACGACATTCATAATCGCGGCTCCGGTTCGGGAAGATAGGGTTGTTCACGGGCTGACGGACGGGTCGTTTAAGTCGCCGTCGGGCTGGCCCATGGCCAATGCTTTGCCATTCAAGCGAGGTGCGTCCGGATGAGGTTCAAATCACCCCGGCCCTATCAGTTTCTCGAAGAAGGGGCCGGGGTGCCAGGAGAGCTGTGCGTGCAATAGGAAAGGCGGAGAGCGGGACTATTCCGGCAGGCTGTCGACCTCCTCGGCCTTGATGATTTCGATCGGCGTTTTGGGCACATCGTCATGCATGCCGGCCCGCCCGGTGGCGACTCCCTTGATTTTGTTGACTACCGCGTGACCCTTGGCCACCTTACCAAAGACCGCGTAGCCCCAGCCGCGCTCGTTTTTGGCGGTATGGTTGAGAAAGTCGTTCTTTTTCACGTTGATGAAGAACTGCGCGGTGGCACTGTGCGGATCCATGGTGCGCGCCATGGCCACCGTGTAGGGATCATTGGTCAGGCCGTTGTCGGCCTCGTTCTCGATGGGCGCACCGGTCGGTTTTTCCGACATGTTGGCGGTCATGCCGCCGCCCTGGATCATGAATCCGTCGATCACCCGGTGAAAGATGGTCCCGTCGTAATGGCCCGCTTTCACATATGAGAGGAAGTTGGCTACCGTTTGAGGGGCCTTTTCCGCGTTCAATTCCAAAAAGATGTCGCCCATGCTGGTTTCTAGTCTAACCACTGTTGTTTCCTTTCTTTATAGATCAGCCGTCCGAAACGAAGGCGCGGGGCATTATTGAAAGCCCGCACCCGGAATTTCCGGCCCGCCGGATGAAATGACAACGCCAATATGCGTATCGTTGGCGCCCATGGCAAGTCCTCGTATCGTCGGTTTTATACATCAAACCGGCGAAAAATGCCATGAATGATCCCTGTCGTTCGCGCCGGTGGTTTGATCTTTTTCATGGCACCCTGTATATCCCTGAATCGATGCGGCGTCTCGGCGCCACCCTTACCGGCAGCCGCACGAACACGTTCTGGAAGTGTATTTGAAACCATGATCATCATCGCCGACAACCTGCATGTCATGCAGCCGCTGTTTGCCCGGGCATTGACCTCCCTGGACCCGGTCCCTGTGCGGGCCATGGTAGAGGCGTGCCTGCAAAACGACGCCCAGGGGCTGGACCTCAATCCGGGTCCCCTGCGCAAACACCCGGAAGCGGCCATGGTCTTTCTGGTCGAAACCGTCCAGGCCATGACCGATTTGCCGCTGTTGCTCGACACGACCAATCCCGCGGCCATGGCCGCCGGCCTGGCCGCCTGTCGGGGCCGGGCCATGGTCAACGGGGTCTCTCTGGAGCCGGCCAAACTCGAACGGATTCTGCCTCTGGCCGTGCAGTTCGATGCCGACCTGATCGGCTACCTTCTGCACCCCAACAGCCAGGTCCCCATCGACGCGGCCGACATGATGGCCCTGGCCGTTGATCTGTTTCAAGCCGTTACCGATGGCGGACTCGATCCCCGGCGGTTGATCCTCGATCCGGTCATCGCACCCCTCTCCTGGCAGGACGGTGCGCGTCACAATCGGGCCGTGCTCGAGGTGATCGGTGCGCTACCCGATCTGTTGGGCACCCCGGTGCGCACCATCGCCGGCATTTCCAATCTCGCATCCGGCGCCATGCCGCTCGATCGCAAGATTTCCCTGGAAAAGGCGTTCGTACCCATGTTGGCCGCCGTCGGCCTGGACATGGCCCTGGTCAACGTGTGCCATGGGCCGACCGTGGAAACGATCCGGCTCTGCAACGGCCTGCTGGGTGAAGGGGTCTTTGCCTGGGCGGCATCGGGGCCGGCAACAAGCGGTTCTAACTGAATGCCATTACTGAAATCCGGCCCGGGTGGAACAGGCGGCAGATGCCACACGCCAAGCGGTCAAGAGCCAGTAAAATGCACGGCGGGCGGCCCAGAAACTCGCTGCGCTCAAACAGTCTGGGCCGCTTGTCCGCCGTTTGCATTTAACTGGTTCTAAGACCGCAGGCTCACGTGGCCCTGGCCACCCGCCCCCACCCGGGCCTGCCATTTATGCTGCCATGCGAATATTGTTATCTATTGTCCGCCCACAAATAGGTAAATTTGGTTGAGATCAAGGCGTGCGAAAAATTTTACAGCAGGCATATAGTTGATATTCCGAGGATAAAATTTTGAGCAGAACGCAGATATTGGGCAAATTGGCCATTTGTGGATGGGCACTATCTAACATGCACTGGAAAGCATGCCTTGAAGGCGAATCACATTCAGTTAGAACCGCTGACCGGCAACCGGAAAGGGCAAGACAAATTCAGGTTGATATGCTATCAGCCGTTGCTGTTGGACATGCTTTTTCTATCACCGGATAAGAACCAAAACAGCCCCATATGATTATCGACGCACATACCCATATATTTCCCTGTGACATGCGCGACCGCCGCGACCGTTATTTTGACAACGAACCGGCCTTCGAACTGCTCTATGCGTCACCCAAGTCCAGGATGGTCGGGGCGGACGAACTGGTGGCGGCCATGGATGCCCATGGGGTGGACAAGGCGGTGACCTTCGGGTTTCCCTGGCGCACGGCCGACCACTTCAGACGCCACAACGACTACATCCTCGAAGCGGTCCAGCGTCATCCCGATCGCCTGATCGGCCTGTGCTGCATGGACACCGAACAAGCCGAAGCGCCCAGGGAGGTCGAGCGCTGCCTGCAGGCCGGCATTTCCGGCGTCGGCGAGCTGGCCTTTTACTGTTCGGACATGGATTGTCAGTATCTGGCCGGTTTGGACGCCATCATGGACTTGGCGCGCCGGTTCGACTGCCCGGTGATGCTTCATACCAACGAACCCGTCGGCCATTCGTATTCCGGCAAAACCAGCAACACCCTGGCCCAGATCTACGCCCTGATCAAGAAGTACGCCGAAAACCGACTGATTCTGGCCCACTGGGGCGGCGGCATTTTCTGGTACAAGCTGATGAAAAAGGAAGTTTCCCAGGTCCTGGCCAACGTATGGTTCGACACGGCGGCCTCTCCGTTTCTCTACCGGGCCGATATTTACCGGTTGGCCATGGAACTGGCCGGAGAGGAGAAGGTGCTTTTCGGCACCGACTACCCGTTGCTCGCGCCCAAACGCTATTTCGACGAGATGGCCCAGGCCGGGTTGAACGAGGGCCAAAAAGAAAAGGTCTGCGGCCTCAACGCGGCTGCCCTGTTCGGGATCAACGACCGGTAAGGTGAGTTTTGGACATGCCCATGCAGCGCTCTGAAAAAGAGATCGTCCACCGCTCGGAAATCGATGCCGTCATCGATCGTTGCCTGATCTGCCACCTCGCTCTGGCCGCCGACGATGCGCCTTACGTAATCCCGGTCTGTTTCGGATACGACGGCCGGCACCTATACGTTCACACCGCGCCCGAAGGGCGCAAGATCGATTTGATCCGCCGCAACCCTCAAGTCGCCTTTGCCATGGAGACCGATCTTCGACTGCTGGAGGCCCCCACGCCCTGTAAATGGAGCTTCGCCTTCGAGAGCGTGGCCGGCCAGGGCCGCATCGAGGAGCTGGACGACCCCATCGAGAAAGCGGCGGCGCTCCATCACATCGTGCGGCATTACGCCCGGGAGCGGCACATGCCCCTGGTGTCGCCCGGTCCGGGCCTCAGGATCTGGCGAATCCATATCGAAGCGATCAGCGGCAAACGCTCCCAACCTCTGCGTAACCCCAAGTCAGGATCCGACCGGTCCGCCTGAAACGCCCCCCAGCTGGCCGCAGGCCGCGCGGATGCCGGCCCCCTTGGGGCCACGCAGGCGCACGAAGACTCCCAGGTCGACCAGGGCGCGGCGAAAGCGTTCGACCTCTTCAGGCCAGGGCGCCTCGAACGGGGACGCCTCCCTTGGGTTGTAGACGATCAGATTGACGCGCACCGGCAGCCCCGACACGAAGCGCGCCAGCCGGCGGGCATCTTCAGGCCGGTCGTTGACATCCCGGATCAGGACGTATTCGACCAGCAACACATTGCCCCGGGCCAACGGAAAGCCCTCCAGGACCGCCCGGAGCGTCCCGAGCCCGTACCGCCGATTGACGGGCATCAGGTTGCTTCGAAGCGCATCGTCGGCCGCATTGAGACTGACGGCCAGTTTGAGCTGCGGCCAGTTCAAGGCGGCCAACCGCTCGATGCCCGGCACCCATCCCACTGTGGAGAGGGTGATGTACCGCTTGGCGATATTCAGGCCGCGTTGATCCGATAAGACCGCGATAGCCTGGATCACTGCATCGAAATTATCCAGGGGCTCGCCCATGCCCATGAAGACCACATTGCGCACATCCAATCCCATATGGATCTTGACCATAAAGACCTGGGCCACTATTTCATCCACAGACAACGGTCGCAGCAATCCCATCTGCCCGGTCTGGCAGAAGCGGCAGCCCATGCGGCAGCCCACCTGGCAGGAGACGCACACCGTTGTGTGCTGCACCATGGGGATGAGTACGGTTTCCACGACCAGACCGTCGGCCAGGCGAAACTGCAGCTTGGTCACACCCTCTTCCTGGATCCGGCCGGACACTTTCGGCAGGTGCACCTTCAGATCCTGGCCGATGTGTCGCGCCAGTTCCGGAGAACCGCTGAATTCAGGCACTTCCCGCAGATCCAGCGCCGGCCTGTTGTAGAAGGCGCGGTAGAGCGCACCGGCATGGAACGGACCGCGGCCATAGCGCCGCTGGAGCTGCTCCACAAGCTGGTCGTATGTGAGGCTGAGCGGATTCATCGGGCCGAATGTAACGTTTTCGCCGGATGCTGGCAATAATCAAACAGGATGCCCAACGATTCCTGTTGAACGCCATTGATTAGACCCGGCTGGTGTGGAACACATTGCGTTGAAATCCCTGCCGTATTGGCAGCAATTCTAACTGAATGTGATTCACCCTTAAAGGCCTGCTTTCCAGTGCATGTTTGCTAAAAATATTCGCATGGCAGCGGAGATGGCAGACCCGGGTGGGGCAGGTGGCCGGGGCCACGTCAGCCAGCGGTCGCTAGTGCCGGTTGAATGCAAACGGCGGACAAGCGGTCCAGACTGTTTGAGCGCAGCGAGTTTCTGGGCCGCCCGCCGTGCATGTTACCGGCTCTTGACCGCTTGGCGTGTGGCATCGGCCACCTGTCCCACCCGGGCCGGATTTGGTGAATGGCATTCAGTTAGAATCCCTCCCGTTTTGGATATTTGATTGACTTTTTATGGGTTGTCTGGCATTCTCCGACGTTTAAAAAAATCGGCATGTTCCAAAAAGATCTGTTCTACAGGAGAGTTCTAAGCGAATGAAAATCTTGGTTGGATATGATGGTTCGGACATGGCACAGCGGGCATTGACCATCGCCCAGAGACGTGCCAAGGCTCTGCAGGGGGAACTTCACATTTTTGCTGCGGCCGTGAACGGCAAAATGGACAGCCCCAAAAATTCGCGATTGGAGTCAGGGCTCAAAGACAGCGAAATGTTATGTCAGGCGTGCAATATCAAGTGTAAAATCGAAATGTCCCAACAGCAGAACATGTCCGTGGCCGAGGACCTGGTGCGCTACGCCAGGGAGAATGAGATCGATGAAATCGTCATCGGTCTGCGCCGGCGTTCCCAGCTGGGCAAATTAATTTTCGGATCGACATCGCGCCAGGTCATACTCGAAGCCCCCTGCCCGGTGCTGTGCGTCAAATAGGGTCCTGATTTTCCCGGGACCGCCCCGGCCGCCATTGATCCTTCCAGGAAAGGCCAGGCGCATGAAACGTTCGATCACCGATGGGTTCGGTCGATACCGGATCGCCATCTGGATTCTAATAGGCCTGCTGCTTTTCTACACACTGGCCGGTTTCCTGATCGTCCCCCTGGTGATTCAGCGGGGCGTCGTCAACCGGCTGCCCGGTTTGATCCAGCGCAAGGTCGCCCTGGAATCCACGCGCTTCAATCCTTACACCCTTTCCGTCACGCTTCTCAATCTGGCCGTCACCGAAAAGGATGATGCGCCTTTCATGGCCGCCCGCCGGATTTATCTCAACGCGCAACTCTCCTCTCTGCTGCAACGCGCCCTGATCGTCAAAACCGTGGAACTGGACGGCGCCGACCTGTGTGTGGTGCGCATGAAGGAGAAGCGGTTCAACTTTTCCGACCTCATTCCGCCGCCCCCGGCCGAAGAAGCTGACAAGGACGCGAAACCCATGCGCATGATGCTCGGCCGCTTGGCCCTGACCGACGGCCGAGTCGCATTCGAGGATCGCGCCGCATCGGCTCCGTTCGTCACCCGATGGCAGGCCATCGAGATCCAGGTGCAGGGGTTCGATACCGCCGATGGCGTCGATCCGGCCAAATTCAGCTTCAGCGCCGTCAGTGACGCTGGAGAAACCCTTAACGTCGAGGGCCAGGCCGTCATGGCCCCTCTCTCGGTCCGGGCCGGCCTGCGCCTCGCCGGTGTTCCCTGGCCCGCTACGCCCCCTATTATCAGCCCTATTTCAAGGGGCGCATCACCGGCGGTAAGGTCGATGTGAACGCGGATGCGGTCTGGGTCCAGGATAGCGGCCGTATCGACCCGATCGGGCTGCAGATGGTCGACCTGCAGATCGCACGCGCGGATGGGGACAAGGCGCAACCCATGGTGACGCTGCCGCATGTCGAGGTGGCCGAGGCAGCCGTCGATCTGAAAAAGCGCACCCTGGCGGCGGGCCGCATTTTCACCCGGGACGGCAGGATCGCGCTCGTCCGCGGCGCCGACGGCCGCATCGATCTATTGGATACCCTGGTGGATACCCTGGTCGATACTCGGGTAGACACGCTGGACAACTCGCGGGTCGACAGTCCCGTCGTGCAGGCCGGAACGCCCCGGGAGCAAAAGCCGGCGGTGGATTCGCAGCCCACCTGGCAGGTGGACCTGGGCGACTTCAAGCTGGAAGGCTATGCCCTTGATTTCACCGATTTCCAGTTCTCCGATCCGCCGGCCCACATCGAGGCCCACGAGATATCGGCTTCGGCCCAGGGGGTTAGCACCCGGACCGATACCCAGGCCAAGGTGACATTCGCTCTTCTATGGAGCGATCGGGGTCATTTCAATGCCGAGGGCACCCTGACCCCGGCGCCGCTGCAGGCAGAGTTGAAGATCGACGCCGCGGAATTGGACCTCCGCCCGGTTCAGCCGTACATCGGCCAGTTCTTGAATTTGACTGTGACTCGTGGCGGGGCCGCTACCCAGGGGACCCTGAAGATCGCATCCAGCGCGGATCAGGCAACGAACATCCACTATGCCGGTCAGGCCGCCCTGAATGACATAAACGCCGCGGACAGCATCAAAAACAGAGACTTCGTATCCTGGAAGAGTCTTTTTCTTTCGGGGATCGACATGAGCAGCGCGCCTCTTCGGGTGGACATCGACGAAGTCGCCCTGACCGATTTTTTCAGCCGAGTGGTCGTCTATCCCGACGGCACCACCAATATTAAGACCATCCTGAAGCCCGTGGCCGAGGACGGACCGGCCGGTGTGCGTGTCAAGGAGGATCGGTCCGGGGCCATTCGCATCAACACCATCACCCTGCAGGGGGGGACTGTGGACTTCATGGATCGGCTCGTTGAGCCCAACGTGAAAGCGGTTCTGGGCGACCTGGGCGGCCACATATCGGGCCTGGCCTCGATCAGGGAATCCAGGGCCGAGGTGCTGCTGCGCGGCACCACCGGCCCCCAGATCCCTTTCGAGATCAGCGGACAGATCAACCCTCTGATCGAAAAACCCTTCCTGAATATGAAGATCGTTTTCGCCAACATCGACCTGAGCGCCTACGCCCCCTATTCGGGCAAATATCTGGGTTACGAGTTGGATAAGGGCCAGCTCTCCCTGAATCTGGACTATCACCTGGAGAACAATCTCCTGGTCGGTCAAAACAAGGTGGCCGTCGATCAACTCACCTTGGGAGCTCCGGTGAAGAGCCCCCAGGCCACCAAGCTGCCGGTGAAGCTCGCCATCGCCCTGCTCAAGGACAGCAAAGGCAACATCGACCTCGATCTGCCGGTCAAAGGATCGCTCGACGACCCCAAGTTCAGCCTGGGCAGCGCCATCCTCACCGTGCTGCAGAATCTGATCGTGGATATCGTCAGCGCGCCCTTCAAGATGCTCGGCGCGTTGTTCGGCGGCGGAGAGGAGTTGCAGTACCTGCAGTTCGAGCCGGGCAGCGCGGAGACGACCGATGCCGCTCGGGAAAAGCTGGTCATTCTGGCAAAGGCCTTGACCGAGCGGCCGGCCCTCAACCTGGACATCCAGGGCCGCATCGATCCCGACGCCGACCGCAACACCCTGCGCCGGCTTCGGTTCGAGCGCCGGTTGAAAAACATCAAGCTCAGATCCCTGGGCCGCGCCGTTCCCATCGAGGAGATCGAGATCTCCCCCGAAGAGCGATCGGCGTTGATTCGCCAGGCCTATGAAGCGGCCGACTTTCCCAAGCCGCGCGACGACAAAGGCAATTTCAAAGCGATCACACCCGACGAGATGGAAAAACTGCTCGTCACCGCCATCGAGATCTCCACCGACGCCCTGCGCCAGCTTGCCTTGGCCCGCGCCAACGCTGCCAAGAACCACCTCATCGACGCGGGCGGCATCGCCGCCGGCCGCCTCTTCGTGGTCGATTCCGACATACAGGGCGGTGCGGGAGAAGAGAAGCACACGAGCCAGGTCCAGTTCAAAGTCAAATAGGTGCGGTTAAAATTTGGTTGTTTTTCCGCATCTGTTGCAATAGTCATAACGACAAGGCGACCGATCCAATTCATATCTCCAGAATCACCATCTATCTCTCGGCGGGTTGGGGCGGCATGTCAGCCGTATCCTCTTTCCCACCTGATTCTCTTCTTGAGTTGAACGCAGCCGGGCAAATGGTGTCGATTCGATTTCGCTGGCGGGATGATGTCCTGGGACATACGTCGGCCGACGATGGAAATTTCGATCAACAGGAGCATTCAGCATCAACTCCAAGGAGGGCATGCGCCATGAACGACAAAACTGCGACCGTGTCTGCAAACCGTTTGCTCGTGAAGCTCCGCCCCTCTCCCACGCTCAAGGCGGCGGAGTCCCGGGCCCATCTGCGCCCGCTTTACGACACGCCCCAGGCCAAAGCGGCCATGCTCGGATTCGGCACCGAACCGCAGTGGTTTCTGGCCGATCTGCCCAAGGGCGCCATCAATCCCTGGGACCTGGCTCACGCAAGGGTCGCCGGCGAGCTCGGCGTCGCCGAATCGGACGTCATTTTTGTGGAGCCGGACATGGTCCATACCATCTACCCGGATGTCACCGAGCGAAAGGTCGGCCAGGCGTTTGCGGTGGGCGAGCAGTGCGTCGACACCCCCCAGGACGGCGGCCACGGCAAGGCGCTCGGGCCGGATCGCTTCGCCTGGCATCTCGGCGAAGACTATACGCAACTGGGCAAGGCGCGGGACGCCGTGGCTTTCACCGAGCCGCGGACGCGCATCGCCCACCTGGACACGGGTTATTACCGGGCGCACTGCACCACGCCCCGGCACGTCCTGCGGCACCTGGAACGCAACTTCGTGAGCGGCGACGCCGATCCGCACAGCGCCGAGGACCCGGACAATCGGCGTCTTCTGCTGGACAATTCCGGCCATGGCACCGGCACCATCAGCATCCTGGCCGGCGGCAAGGTGCCGGGCTTCGGCGACATTGATCTCGGCGGTGCGCCCGAGGCGGAGGTTCTACCCCTCCGGATCGCCGACAGCGTGGTGCTGCTCTACACGAGCGCCTTTGCCCGGGCCCTGGACTATGCCGTCGTCCAGCATTGCGACGTGGTGACCATGAGCATGGGCGGGCTGCCTTCGCGCGCCTGGCGCGAGGCGGTGGACAAGGCTTATTTGAGCGGGCTCTGCCTCGTGGCCGCTGCGGGTAACATGTGAACGGCCTGCCGACGCGGCATATCGTCTATCCGGCCCACTACGGCAGGGTTCTGGCCGTCTGCGGGGCGATGGCCAATCACAAGCCCTATGCCGGTCTCAAGGGCCTGACCACGATGGAGGGCAACTACGGTCCCAAAAGCATGATGAAGGTGGCGCTGTCGGCCTACACGCCGAACATTCCCTGGGCCCTGTTCGGATGCGAGGAGATGGTGCGGCTCAACGGCGAGGGCACTTCTGCGGCGACCCCCCAGGTGGCGGCGGCCGCGGCACTGTGGTTCGAAAAGTTCAAAAATGAGCTGCCCCGCGACTGGCAACGGGTCGAAGCGGTCCGCCACGCCCTGTTCAAGAGCGCCAGGGTCAAGGGCATCGATCAGAAACGGATGGGCCGCGGCATTCTGCAAGCCTTCGACGCCCTGACCGTAAGACCGGTGCTGGGCCTCGAACAGACCCCTTCGGACAGCGATTGGTTCGCCTTTCTGCGGGTCATCACCGGTCTCGGCGTGGTGATGCCGCCGCCGCGTGAAGAGATGTTCAACCTCGAGATCGCTCAGCGCTGGATGCTCAACCCCGCGCTGCAGAAGATCGTGCCCGATCCAGATGCGGGTGAGCCGCTCGACGAGAAGGCCCTCACCCAATTCATGGAAGCCATCATCGAAGATCCGCAGATATCCCAGGCCCTGCGAAAGCACGTCCTGGCTCGCTACCCGGTTGCGGCCCGAAAGCCCGCGCCGCGCAAGGACATAGGAAAGGCCGGAACCGAGGAGGAGCAAGGCGCCTTCGGTTCCCATCCCCAGCCGGCGCTCGGCGATCCGCCCTACCGCCGCATTCGGGTCTATGCCGTTGACCCCAGTCTCTCCACCCAGTTCCACACCGCGGGCATCAACGAGGTGGTGCTCAACGTGCGCTGGGAACCCCTGAAGAAGGGGCCTTGCGGAGAATATCTCGCCGTCCATGATATGGATGACGCCGGGAAGATCTACGACCCCGTGGACCTGGAAGATCCCCGAATACTTGCCCAGGACGGCTGGGCGCCTTCGGAAGGCAACCCCCAGTTCCACCAGCAGATGGTCTACGCGGTGGCCATGAAGACCATCGAACACTTCGAGCATGCCCTGGGCCGGCCGGTCCTGTGGCGGCCCCGGCCCAATCCCCAGGACCCCAATGACGACGGCGCCTTCGTCGGCCAACTGGCCGTGCGGCCCCACGCGCTTCGGCAGGCCAACGCCTATTACAGCCCCCAGGAGGTGGCGCTCCTGTTCGGCTACTTCGAGGCCGGAGCGGACGATCCCGGCCATCATGTGCCCGGCAGCCGCATCTACGCCTGCCTGTCGCATGATATTGTCGCCCATGAGACCACCCACGCAGTTCTGGACGGGATGCACCGCCGTTTCAACGAGCCGACCAACGCGGACGTGCTCGCGTTGCACGAGGCGTTCGCCGACATCGTCGCCCTCATGCAGCATTTCACCATTCCGGAGATCCTCGAGGCCGAGATCAAGCGGACGCGCGGCGATCTGGAAACCGAATCCATGCTCGGCAGCCTCGCCATCCAGTTCGGCCGCGCGACGGGCGGACGCGGGGCACTGCGCGATGCCATCGGACATATGGAGGACGGTGTCTGGAAGCGCCTGAAACCCGATCCCGAAGAGCTCCAGCGGCGACTGACGCCGCATGCGCGCGGCGCCGTGCTGGTGGCCGCGGTCTTCGATGCGTTTCTCGCCATTTACAAGTCCCGTATCGCCGACCTGTTGCGCATCTATACGGGCGGCACCGGGATTCTGCCCCAAGGCGCCATACACCCGGATCTGGCGCGGCGGCTCGCCGACGAGGCCGTTAAATCGGCCAAGCATGTCCTCAATATCTGCATCCGCGCCCTCGACTACCTGCCTCCCGTGGACGTAACCTTCTTCGAGTACCTGCGCGCCCTCATAACCGCCGATTTCGACCTGGTGGCCGATGACCGGCACAACTATCGGGTAGCGTTTGTGGAGGCTTTCCGCCGTCGAGGCATCTACCCGGTCAATCTCGGCGCGCCCTCCCGGGATACCCTGCGTACCCTCTCGGTGGATACGTTGCGTTGGCAGGGATTCGACTGGTCCAATGGTTCCAAGGCGGCGCGTGTGTTGATGAACAAGTACAACGCGATCATCAGGGACCTGAAACGATTTTCGGACGCCTGCTTCTACATGGAAAACCGCGAGGCCCTCTTCAAAAAAACGCGCGGGCACAGAGTGAGATTGCACCAGCAGCTCGAAGAGATCTTCGCTGCGGCGCCGTTTTTTGCCAAAGAATTGGGAATAGATCCGGCCGACAAGAGCTTCGAGGTCCACGAACTGCGCCGCTCCCTGCGCATCAGCCCAGACGGTAAGCCCATCCCCCAGGTCATCGTGGCCTTGACACAGTCGAAGCGGATGAAGGAAGATCGGAAAAACGGTCTGCCGGAATTCGTGTTCCGTGGCGGTTCGACCCTGGTCGTGGATTTGTCCGCGTCGGAAGTGAAATACCGGATCGTCAAAAATATCGACAGCAAAACCCGTCAGGCCCGCACTGCGGATTTCATCCGCCAGGCCACAGCCGATCCGCTGCGCGCGCTGTTCTTCACAGCTGGACGAGGAGAGCCATTCGCCGCGCTCCATGCCCTGGCCGATGACGGTGTGTGATGGAAGCTGAATTCTCATGGCAACGGAATTGGCAGGCATGGGTGGGGCAGGTGGCCTTGGCCACCTGTTCCATCCACGCCGGGTTTAATGAATAGCGTTCAGTTAAAATCCCTGGACGGGTGCCGGCAAGAAAGCAAATTTCTTCAAAGGAGTCACTCAGGCTTTGGAATGGGAGTAACATGGTCCCCACAAAGATTGATGAGCTGATACAGCTCCTCGCGAAGCATGAATTGTCTATCGCCGCTTTATATGAGACGTTTGCATCCAAGTTGCCTGAAACGAAGCAGGAGTGGCTGGTCTTCGCCGAAGAAGAGCGACTCCATGCCAAGTGGGTCGACAAACTTAATCTCTTTCAAAAAGAGGGCAGGATACCACTGGAAAGCACCAAGTTTACGGTTCAGTCCGTCAAGACGGCCATCGATTACGTAGAAAAGCAGATCGAACGGGCATCCAAGGAGCCGCCGGATCTGAAGCGGTTTTTGAACATGGCGATCGATATCGAAAAATCGCTATTGGAGACGGCCTTTTTCAGACTATTCAAGCTGACCGCGCCCGAGGCGCAAAAGGTTCGCACCCGGCTGGAAGAGGCAACCAAAGTACACATACAAAAGCTGATCGAATGGAAAACGCGCATCAACTGATGGGTCTTGTGGAGCATGCCCGCACATTGGGGGCCAGCCGAGCGGCCATTATTCCGGCCGGGCGGATCGTGGTCAACGATGCCTTGGCCGATTTATGCCGGCAGCCGCGGTGTCCCAATTACGGGTTGTCGAAGAGTTGTCCACCCCATGTGGCCGGTCCTTCTGTATTGAGAAAGCAGCTTGAAAGGCGGACGCACGCCCTATTTGTTACGATCGATGTGCCGGCCGAGATGATCGATGCCGCAAGCCTGTCGCGTTCCGCCGAGAGCCGCGCGATTTTCCGACTGCTGCATGAGATCGCCGCCGGTATGGAAAAGGCGGCCATCGAGGCGGGGTTCGGCAACGCACAAGCGTATGCCGGTGGATCCTGCAAACAAATCTTTTGCGATGACGACGATGCGTGCCTGGCGCTCAAGGGCGCTGGCACCTGCCGGTATCCGCAGTATGCCAGACCCTCCATGTCCGGATTTGGAATCGATGTGGCCCGGTTGTTCAAAACATGCGGATGGGAGATGCGTTGGGTTTCACCCGGCCATGGTGGACCGCCTGTTCCCATGGCCAGCATCTGTGGTTTGGTTTTGGTTTAGATCGTGCCCGTGCGTAATTGGCCATTTGTGCACGGTCGCCGGTTAGCGACGATTTGTGAGCCGAACGACTTCAAAAAGCCATTGACCTATGGAAACCGACGATTTTAAGGGATTCATCAAATATCTGAGCTCGTTATGGGGAGCGCTCGGCAGCATCACAGTGATTTTTCCCTTGGCCGACGTCCTTTTCAAGGTGATACCGCTTCCCGTTGATCCCTATGGGAAATCCACTGCGCCGATTGCCATTCCGATCACCTCCCTGGTGGCGTTTTTCATGTTGTTTTACACATTCGCACAGCGCCAGAATCCAAGAGCTTTATCTGCCCGCCACTCGGGGGCCTGCTTCATGCTCGGTTTTGTCTCCCTGGCCCTGTTTTTACTTTTGGCGCACTTTGAATACATGCTTCGAGAACATCTTTTCCCGTTCCTCGATAGTACGGACGACTATATCCTCTATCTCGTGGGTGTCGTCCCGTTCTATGCCTTGTTTTTCGCTTGTGTGACGCGCGCCTTTGCCATTCTCGCGTTAATGGAATTCAGGCATCGTCAAACCCGGACAAAAGCATAAGCATAGGATGGCACCACATTCGTTTCCTATTTGCCGCTTTCGGTCCCGACCGTGGGAAGAATGATCCGCTCGGAAAAACCCATGATAAAACCGAACGCAAATCCCAGCGGACCGAACATATATGAATTCTGCGCAATTTTATCGACCATCTGGATTTCACCCAGATTGAGGGCCACGATGTTTGATTTGATGATGATGTACAGGATCGTTGCGGCCACCGCCCCGACAATGGGTTTGGTCAGCATGTAAGTGCGCAGATAGACGTCGCCGATGTTCACCTCCCTGGACCTGAGTCGCATCACCGTGCTGAAAAAGCCGCCCAACAGTCCCGCAAAGAAGATAAAGACCAGCAGGTTGTTCTGAACCATGTAAACCGCAAGGTCCATGGGTGCCTTCGCCCACGAATAGGGTACGGTGAGTTCAAATGTTTCCCTGAATTGGTTCCACGCGACCCAGTAAGGCACCGCATCGGTGGTCAAGCGTTCGTTCAGGTGTAGCAGGAGAAACGAAAGCAGTACGAGCAACAATAGGGCGACATTGTAGATCTTCTTGATCCTCAATTGTGCATTGATATCATTGAGACGGATATGGTTGAGTTTGGCCAGCATCAGGGCGATGGTTCTTCTCGCCTTGCGGTTGTTCATCCGTTTTGTTTCGTCTCCATTACTATCCGCTTCATTCGTATCCGTCAGTTCGAGGGCTGTGTCGTGACACATCTCTTCCAGGGCATTGTCTTTTCCTGGACAAATTTTGGCACATTCCATCCGGCAGTATTCCAGTTGGGCCGGCAATCGCTCATCGGAAATGATCCCATCGGTCAGCAATCGTGATCGAACGAATGTGATGTCCCGCCACATCATATTGAGTGCATCGGCCTGGTTCAGTGCCTCCAGGTTTTGCCTGGAAAGAATGCGCGCGTAAATCAATAGATTGCCAAATGACTTGGCCTTGCCCGTATCGACCGTGTTCTTTTGAAGGAACTCATTGAAGGCGTCAAATTTCTTTTCGACCTCGTCGGTGTTTCTTTTGTCCTTAATTCCGGTAAAACCGTAATGCTTTAATTCGACTGCCCTGGCATGCATCTCGGATTCCAGTTCCCGCCACAGGATCCAGTATTTTTCCCTGGCGTCCTGTCGGTGGATGGGTGACGTTTGCCGGAAAAGAAAATTTTTGATTTTTGACCAGACCTGAAGCGGCTGATCCCTCTCCAGTAAGGCTCCGTTGGCTGTCGGGTTCATGTTTTCACCTCGCTTGGTTAAGGTAAACACCATGGGTTTCGACTTGAAAGAAAAAACAGAATCCGCTTAAAATTAGGGATGCTCAACTTTGCCGGTTGATGATCTGAAATCGGGTCGGCAACTGAAGACGACTCAGTGCGGGTGTCGCTGGTAAAGAGATGGGGATTGAGGAATTCTTACAAAATACTAGTGCATTAAGCTTGCGTCAACCATTAAATCGGGGAGAGAAGGATTCGTCTCGGCCATTTCTCATCGTTCGGGGAAATAGACATCCAGCACATTATGGTCGTCACAGCGATCGTAGGCCATGGCACGGCTCAGCTCTCTGGTCAGGAAGATCCCCAGGCCACCGATCTCCCGTTCGCCGATACCCAGGGTCATGTCCGGAGATGGCTGTTCGAGGGGATTGAAGGGGAGACCCGCATCGATGACGCGCACGAGAAACCCTTTGTCCGGTATCATGCCGCACCCCACGGCCACCGGCTCCACCGGAGCGCCTTCAAAGGCATAGTGAAATACATTGAGCAGCACCTCTTCCATCACCAGGTCGATCTTTTCCTGGATCGCCTCGGGCAGGCCTGCGGCCCGGGCTCGCGACAAGACAAAATCACGAAACTGGTTCAATGATTCCGGCAGACCGGGCAGGTGCTGCCACGCCAATGTCGAGTCATCCAGTGGCTTCAATGGCTTCCTTTATAGTGCAGGGCCAGTACGGTAATGTCATCGGACTGGGCCGTGCCCCCGGCATATGTCTGTACGGCGGCCATCAGTCGCTCCACCATCTGCCGGGGCGTCTCACCGGCCATCCATGTCGTTTCACGCAACAGCCGCTCGTCGGAAAAGAGCTGCTGATCGACGTCCATGGCCTCGGTCACCCCGTCGGTATAAAGCAAAAGCCGGTCGCCGGGGAAGAGCCGGATGCTGCGGGTTTCAAAAGCAGCCTCCTCGGCCGCGCCCAACACCAGTCCCGGCGGCAGCGGCAGAAATTCGGGGCGCTTGCCGGCGCGCAGCAATACCGGCGGATTGTGGCCGGCGTTGGAATAGACCAGATCGCCGGTGGCCAAATCCAGGATACCACAGACCAGGGTCACGAACATCGCCGTTTCATTGTTTCGACACAACTCTGCGTTGACCCGGCCCAGCACATCGGCCGGCGTCGATCCCTGTTCGGCCATCCCCTTCATCAGCGTCTTGGTCACCGCCATGAAGAGGGCCGCGGGCACCCCTTTGTCGGATACGTCGCCCACCGAGAAAAAGAGATGTCCCGGGTCCAGCATGAAAAAATCGTACAGGTCGCCGCCGACCTCCCTGGCCGGTGCCAGAGCGGCGTAGAGGTCGAATGTCGTCTGATCGGGGAAGGGCGGAAAGCGTTTGGGCAAAAAATTCATCTGAATGGCGCTGGCGATTTTCAGCTCGCTCTCGATGCGCTCCCTGGCCCGGCTGGTTTCGGCAATATCGGCGATGTATGCTTTGAGGGCGACGCGCATGTCATCCACCGAACGGGTCAGCACCTGCACCTCATCCCCGGTGCGCACCACTGGCAGTTGCACTTCCAGGTTTCCTTTGGCGATTTCTGCGGTGGCACCGACCAGGTGCTGCAACGGCCGGGTGATGGATCGCGAAATGGCCACGACCACCAATAGAAGCAGGGCCAATCCTGCCGCTGCAATCTTCAGTATGGTTCGGTTGAGGGTCCGGATATCGGCAAACAGTTCGTGTTCCGGGATCACCACGCCCACCGACCAGCCGGCCGCCGTTACCGGCGCATAGGCCAGCAGGGACCGCCGGCCCGTATGGGGACAGGTCATGGCGGTAAATCCAGATCCGCCCTGGATCATCGCTTTGCCGACGGTTCTCAATTCAGGAAGTCCGCGGGCCTCGGCCGTGCTGAAGATACTTTCGCGCATGATGAGGGTTTGATCCGGATGAGCCAGAAAAGCCCCCCGGTTGCTGATCAGAAATGCATAGCCCGTTTCATACAGGGAGATGGCACCGATATCCGACACCAGCTTTTCCAGTGAGACATCGGCGGTCACCACCCCCCGGAACAGGCGACCCTCTTCAGAGCGCTCATAAAAGGGATGGGAATAGGTGGTCATGAGGATGCCACCTCCGCCTTCATCGAAGTACGGTTCGCTCCACACCGGCCGGTTCAGTTCCTTGGGAATCAAATACCAGTCCCAGAGAAAGTAGTTATAGGTTTCGTTGCCAAGCTGGGCGAAGGTTACCTCTTCGCTTCCCTTCCGGAAGAAATAGGGGGCGTAGAAGCGTTGGTCGGGCTTGAATGCGTGGGGTTCGAACGCCGCTGCCCCGCCGAAAAGCTCCGGCGACCCGGCCACCATGTCATGCATCAGGGGCAGCACCAGCTCGTCTGTCACCGTTCGATTCTCAAGATACCGGGACACCACACGCGGCAGCGCCTCCACCGAACGCAGTTTGATTTCGATTTGCAGCACCACGGATGCAGCCCGGTCCATGGCCACGGCGCGCACATTTTTCAGAACCAGGCGGCGGGAGTGGTAGTGGCTGTAACCGAAGGCCGCCAGGAAGATCAAGGTGGTGCTGGCGAGAATGAACAGCGCCAGACGTAAGGCCAGTCCCCGGCGTTCAGGGTGTCGCGTGGCGCGGGTCATAGAACTCCTGGTAGTCCGGAATGGCTTGGATGATGCCGTTGCCGCGCAGCTGCCGGCCGACGAAAAGATAGTTCGCTTCGTTCAGTTTTCCCAAATCATCGCAATTGCCGCCCGGACAGATAATATCTCCCATCCGGGCCAGCATCCACCGCTGGTGGACGCGGTTGGTGGGCAGGTTGGCGGCGTCGACGCTGGCCATGACAATGGCCAGCGCTTCTTCGGGATGGTCGAAGGTGTAGCGCCACCCCTCGATGGAACCCTGCACAAAAGCGCGCACCGCCTCCGGCTTGCCATCCAGCGTCTCTTCCAGGCAGTAGATGCCGTCTTCTGGAAAATTGAAGCCATAATCGGCCAGCAGGAAGGTGCTCAACTCGTCGGCGTCGATCCCGGAATTGAGAATGACATGGTATTCATTGTACCACATGGCCGAGGCCGCATCCACGCCGCCCATCAGAAACAGGTTGGGTGTGTATCCTTGAGGCACGAGGGAGACCGACAGATGGTTCTGGCGGAAGAAGGCCAACGGCTGCAGCCGGAACTCGTCCCATACGCTCACCCGCCGGCCATCGAGGTCATCGGGGTTACGGATGCCGCTCTTTTTGCGGGCCACCAGCATCAGGGCCGAGCGCTGGACGATCTGCCCGATGTTGACCAGCGGCACCCCCTGATCGCGTAAAGCGATGCCTTCGGTCAGAAACAGGGTCGTGAAAGTCACCCGTCTGTTCGCCAGATATGCCCCCGCCGGCCGATCCGGACCACCTCGCACCACCTTCACCCTCAGGCCCCGACGTTCATAGAATCCTTTGGCATCGGCCACGTAATAGCCGGCAAACTGGGATTGGGGAGACCACTGGGGGAGAAAGTCGACGGATACAGACGCGTCGCCCCGCGCCGCCCCGGTGGCGAGCAGGCATGCCCAAAGCCAGATGCAAAGCATGCCGGTTATCTTATTTGCCCGCGCATGGTTCACGGTGATCCATCCTTTGTCCCAAATGAGAACGATATCGACGACCGGACCATTGGATCAATGCCGTTGAAGGCGCCTGACCGGGTATCGATTGTCGTTTTTTGATCGGCACTCAGGCGACCGATCTTTAGTTTTTCAGTGGTTTGACATGGCATGCGTCGTACTTTATGGTGACGCTTTGACAACGATAAGGCGGATATGCCATGGGCGGAATTCTGGAAAAAGGGCGCAATTGCTGGCGTCTGGCGCAAGTCGAGCGGGCGGCGTTCGTGATAGATGGAGAAGATTACTTTCGCGCGGTGCGGGAGGCGATGTGCCGTGCGCGGCGCACCATCTTCATCGTCGGCTGGGATATCCACAGCGAACTGCGACTGGTTCGCAATGGCCAGGATGACGGCTATCCCGAAAAGCTGGGCCAATTGCTCGACCGCCTCGCCGACGACCGCCGCGAGCTCGAGATCTACATTCTCAACTGGGATTTCGCGATGATCTACGCCATGGAACGCGAATTTTTTCCCGTCTACAAGCTGCGTTGGAAATCACACCAGCGGATTCATTTTTCCCTCGACGGCCAACATCCGGTCGGAGCTTCCCAGCATCAGAAGATCGTGGTGGTGGATGATCGGGTGGCTTTTGTCGGTGGGCTGGATCTGAGCAAGTGGCGTTGGGATACGTCACGCCATCATCCGGATGACGAACGCCGTGTGGATCCGGACGGCAAAGCGTATCCGCCGTTTCACGACGTGCAGATGGCGATCGACGGCGAGGCGGCGGCGGCCATGGGGCAGCTGGTGCGCGAGCGCTGGCGGGCCGCCGTGGGGCAAGACGCCGCGGCTCTGGATCCTAATGATGGTGGCGATCCCTGGCCGCCGAGTATCCAGCCGGACCTGGAAAAGGTGACACTCGGCATTGCACGCACGCTGCCGGATTACGGCGGTCGCGACGAAATTCGCGAGGTCGAGCGGCTTTACCTGGAGAGCATCGAGGCGGCCCAATCCTTCATCTATATTGAAAACCAGTACTTGAGCGCCCATTGCATCGGCGAGGCCCTCTCCCGGCGTCTTGAACAGTCCGACGCGCCTGAAGTGGTGCTCGTTCTACCGGAAAAGACCGGCGGCTGGCTGGAGCAGCACACCATGGACGTATTGCGCGGCCGACTGTTGGCCAAGCTGCGCCATGCGGACCGCCATGACCGGCTGCGGGTCTACTATGTGCGACTTTCAAAAGATCCCCACGTTTCCCTCATGGTGCATGCCAAGGCGATGATCGTCGACGACCGCATCGCCCGGGTAGGCTCGTCCAACCTGAGCAACCGCTCGATGGGCCTCGATTCGGAGTGCGATATCGCCGTGGAAGTCACCGAATCCCAGCCATGCGGTGCAGCCGTTGCGCGTTTCCGGCACCGGCTGCTGGCCGAGCATCTCGGCGTGGATGTGGATGAGGTGGCGGCGGCCCAGGAGCGGCATGGATCGCTCATCGCGGCCATCGAGTCCATGCGGGGCGGCCGACGGACGCTTGAGCCGCTGTCCGGAGACGTGCCCCAGGAGATCGACCAATGGGTCCCGGACTCGGCCCTTCTCGATCCGGAGAAGCCGGTCGAACCGGATGCCTTTTTCGATCAATTTATTCCATCCGATCAGCAAAAACCGGCCTATCGTCATATGTTGCGCATCGGATTGCTGCTGCTCGGCGTGGCGGGGCTGGCCGCCATGTGGCGCTGGACGCCGATGTCCGACTGGCTCGCCATAGAACGGGTCGAGAGCGCCTTGCACTGGATTGCGGAAAGTCCCTTGACCCCCCCGTTGGTGCTGGCCGCGTTTGTCGTCGGCGGCATCGTCGTCGTACCCATCACGCTGTTGATCGTCGCGACGGTGACGGTGTTCGGTCCCTGGCTCGGTGCGGCCTATGCGTTGCTCGGGGCCGAAGCATCAGCCCTTGTCACCTTCGGGTTGGGTCACCTGCTCGGACGCGAAGCGGTGAGCCGAATCGCCGGAAGCCGAATCAATCGCATCGACCGCGCGCTTTCCAATCGTGGCGTGTTGACCATCGTGACGCTGCGTATCGTGCCGGTGGCGCCGTTCAGCGTCATCAATGTCATCGCCGGCGTATCGGAGATCCGGCTGCGAGATTTTGCCATCGGCAGCTTCATCGGCATGGTGCCCGGCGTGGTCACCATCGCCCTGCTTGCCGACCGTATCGTCGCCTCACTGCGCGAACCCGGCGTCGAAAGTATCCTGATACTCGTCGCCGTGGCGGTTTGCGTGATCCTGTTTCTGGCCGGCCTGCGTTACCTGGTGCGGCGCAAGCGTGAGCCCGGGAAAGCATAGGAAAGGCCTATGCGCATCGTCACCTACAACATCCACCGGACGGTCGGCAGCGACGGTCGTCCGGATGCGACGCGCATTTCAACCGTGTTGAAGGAGATCGATGCGGACCTCATCGCACTGCAGGAGGTCGGCTATCGTCAAGATGATCCGGCACATGTGCTGAAGGCCTTGAGCGACGCGCTGGCCGCGTCCGTCATCGAAGGCGTCACCCTGCTCGACGAACGGGGCCATTACGGCAACGCCGTGCTCACCCGCCTGCCCGTGGCCGTGATCCGTCGCCACGACATCAGCGTGGTCGGCCGCGAACAGCGCGGGGTCATCGAACTGCACCTCAACGTGGAGGGCGTCGCGTTGCAGTTCATGGCTACCCATCTCGGCCTGCGTGCGTATGAGCGCGGGTTTCAGGTCGGGCGGTTGCTATCGTTGCTCGACGCTTCGACGGCCGGCATGAAGATCCTGCTTGGCGACTTCAATGAATGGTTCCCCTGGAGCGGCACGCTGCGTCGGTTGCGCGGGACCTTCGGACGTTTACCGGCGATGCCAACTTTTCCGGCCCGTTCGCCGATATTGGCACTGGACCGGATCTGGGCGCAGCCCGCGTCTGTTATCGCAAGCGTATATGCGTATCGCAGCCCGTTGGCCCGATCGGCATCCGATCATTTGCCGCTTGTTGCGGAAGTGAATTTGCGCTAATTTTAATGAATTCATCAAAAGTTGCTGCCGTCAATTTTGCTTCATGGCGCTAAAGTCCCGAGTAAACCCTAGACGGAATCCCGAGCATGGATACGAAACCTTACTTGGCGGACGCCTATACGCCGCGCGAGATTGCCCGTTTGGTACAACACCTGGGGGTCTCGAAAGCGCAGACAGACACCATTACCCTGGTCGTGCTGGCCGTGCTTGCCGGTGCGTTTATTTCGCTGGGTGCATTTTTTTACACCGTAGTGGTGACAGGGTCGAGTCTCGGTTTCGGGGCGACCCGTCTGCTCGGCGGATTGAGCTTTTCTCTCGGTCTGGTGCTGGTGATCGTTGCCGGCGCCGAGCTTTTCACCGGGAACAACCTTCTGGCAATGGCATGGGCCAGCCGCTTGATCGGCACGCGCGATGTGATGCGCAACTGGGTGATCGTCTATATCGGGAACGTCATCGGTTGCATGGGAACCGTTCTCTTTGTCGTGTGGGCCGATGTCGGCACGCTTGGCGGAGGCGCAGTGGCCGAAACGGCCGTTCAGATCGCCCGCAGCAAAGCCGGCCTTTCCATTGGACAGGCATTTGCCCGCGGGGTCTTGTGCAACGTGCTCGTCTGTCTGGCCGTCTGGCTGACCATGGGTGGGCGCAGCGTGGCAGACAAGATTGTGGCGATTCTTTTCCCCATTACCGCTTTCGTGACCATCGGCTTCGAGCACTCGATTGCCAACTGGTTCTTTTTGCCTTTCGGTTTGGCGATAGACATGCAAGCAACGATTCCGGTCGCCGGCGCCGCCTGGAACCTGCTCCTTGTCACAGCGGGCAATATTGTGGGCGGGACCCTCATGGTCGCCGGCGTTTACTGGATCGCCTATCTGCGCGGCGAGCCCAAGCAAGACGGTTGATGCCCATTTACATTATTGGAGGAGGTCGCGTGACCAATAGAGCACTTCAAGATAAACGGATTCTCGTCACCCAGGCCGACGCCTTCATGGGACCGGCCATTTGCGAGGTGCTGGCCGAACAGGGGGCCACGGTAATCGCCAGCACGGCATCGCTTGTGCCTCCCGAAGCACCGGGAGCCGTTGTCGCCGCCGCCGGTCGTATCGATGTGCTCGTTGCCAACCTCTCAATTCCGGCGCCCTCTTCACCGGTGGCCGACGTGACCGACGCGGAGTGGCGCGACACCTTCGCCGCCCTGGTCGATCCCCTGCCGCGCCTGGTGCGTGCCGTTCTGCCGCAGATGGTCGAGCGCCGCAGGGGCAAGATCGTGGTTATGGGGAGCGCATCGGCTTTGCGGGGCATGAAGCGGGCATCGACCTACAGCGCGGCCCGGGGCGCCCAGGCGGCCTATGTGCAGGCCGTGGGGGTCGAGGCGGCCCCGCACAACGTGCAGATCAATATCGTCGCCCAGAACTTTGTCGACAACCCCACCTATTTTCCCCGGGAGATTCAGGAAAATCCACGCTTCCAGGAGCGGCTCAAGCGGGAGGTGCCGCTGGGGCGTCTGGTTTCGGCGCGGGAAGACGCGCAATTTGCCGCATACCTGTGCAGCGACGGCGCGGACTGCTTCGTGGGCCAGGTTTTTCCGGTTTGCGGGGGTTGGGTGGCGCGGTAGGTGTCGAGGATAGTTCTTGGATGAACCCTTATTGTCATTCTTCCAAAAAGGCTTTTCGCCCTCTGTCTGCGAGGAGATATGATCATGACCCAATCGTTTCGGCCGCTCCTCGTGGGAGGACTTACCCTGCTGTTGTTCAGCCTCAACACCGTCTGGTGGTGTAGCGTTTTATACCTGTTTGTCCTCGTCAAATGGATAGTTCCCCACAAAGGCTTCCGGCGCCATATTTCACGCATACTGATCGTCATCGCCAACGTGTGGATTGAAGGCAACAGTTTCATTTTCTCCATCATCCACAAGGTCCGGTGGGATCTCCGGGGAGTGGAAAACCTCTCTACCGCCCACTCCTACCTGGTGGTGAGCAACCATATTTCCTGGGCGGACATCTTCGTTCTGCAGCACATTTTCAAGCGGCGCATTCCTTTCCTCAAGTTCTTCCTGAAACAGGAGTTGATCTGGGTGCCTCTTCTTGGGATCGCCTGGTGGGCGCTGGATTTTCCGTTCCTCAAGCGGTACTCGCGCCACTTCCTCGAGAAGCATCCGGAGATGCGCGGCAAAGATGTGGCCGCGACGCGCAAATCGTGCGAAAAGTTTAAGGATTACCCGGTTTCCGTCATGAATTTTCTGGAGGGGACCCGTTTTACCTATCAAAAGCATGCGAAGCAAAACTCGCCCTACGAGCATCTGCTCGTGCCAAGGGCCGGGGGCGTGGCCCTGGTCTTCTCCAGCATGGGAGACTATCTGTCAAGCGTTCTGGACGTGACGATCGTCTATCCGGAAAACGTCCCGCCGGTGCACTTCTGGGATCTGCTCAGCGGGAAAGTGCCTCACATCACGGTGCATGTGGCGGTTCTGCCTATTCCCGGAAATGTGGTCGGCCGAAGTTATGAAGAAGATGCAGGCTTCCGGAATGAAATTCAGAAATGGGTCAATGGGCTCTGGCGGGCCAAGGATCGGCGCATCGCGGCGATCAAGGCGGGTGGTGAGCTTTCGGCCGAGGCGAACGAAGCGCCGTAACACGGACGGTGGGGCGAGATTCATTTCAGCCGGTGATCGCCTGGATGAATGCGTTTTCCATCTGCCGGCGTAACTGCTTGATGTGCTGCAGGCAGGTTTGCGTCTGGTGCCATGGTGCAGGGTGTTCCCGCAGGATTCGGGTCTGGGCCGGGCAGAGATACCAGGTGCACACGAATGGCCGCTGCAGGCGCTCGAGGCTGCAGCCATGCGGGGCGGCGTAGCGACAGCGATCGCCGCTTTTTTCGCGCAGTTGGCGTTCGGGCAGGGGGACGGCGGCCAGGTGCAAAAAGAGCAGGTCCTTGAAATCGATCCAGACACAGGCGTGTTGACAGCAGATATCAGAGCAGGTAGGGCATGAGGCATGGCACAGATCCACCATGAGCGGAAACAGCGATGCGAGCCGCCCCCGAATCTCATCAGCCATCCGGCGTGTGGCTTGGAGCGCCGACCTGCGGTGATCGAGCAGATGGGCGAATGCGGCATTGGCCTCGTTCCAGAGGGACGGGGTGTGCCACGGGATGACGACATCGGGTGTCTGCATGGCGTCGTCATATACCTTTGGCTCGGATTTTTCAAAGGGTGCCGGTTTTGACCATCGATTCTCACTGAATGCCATTCATTAAACCCGGCCCGGATGGGACAGGTGGTCGATGCCACACGCCAAGCGGTCAAGTGCCAGTAAAATGAACGGCGGGCGACCCAGAAACTCGCTGCGCTCAAACAGTCTGGGCCGCTTGTCCGCCGTTTGCATTTAACTGGCTCCAAGACCGCAGGCTCACGTGGCCCTGGCCACCTGCCCCACCTGGGCCTGCCATAACCGGTGCCATGCGATTTTTTTTGTCAAACACCTTCTGGAATGCAGGCCCTTCAGGGTGAATCACATTCAGTTAGAACTGCTGGGTTTTGACCACGGATTTGGAAGCGAGCGCATGGACCATGACGACAGGTGATAGCGGAATGAAAAATTGGTCGGTCGGCCTGCTGTGGCTGGGCACCGGTTTACTCTCCTGGTGCCTGACGGTCTATGTGTTTCATTTTTTCGTATCGCCGCTGTTCATCGAGTCGTTCAGGACGATCAATGCCGGTGACCATCCCATGTTGATCAAGCACGTGGCCAACATGCTTTACTCTCATATGGCGGCATTTCTATTGAGTTTTCTGTTCGCTTTCATTCTGGGCCTCTATTCGGACGCCACGTCCTCCAGAGTGCTGTTGTTCGTGATCGGCGCGGTCGCCGTCGCCGTGTATCTCCAGGTGGGCAGCCTCTTCGCCTACTGGCGCCAGTATGACGAAATTCCCGGCTGGGCCGTGTCCTCCATCGTGCAGGGGTTCGTTTCATCGTTGTTGATCGTGCCCCTGCTTTCCGTGTGCGGCAGCAAAATCGGCAGCCTATTGAGGTCCCGAAGGAAAAAATAGCCGCTCTTGCCGGCCGCATGCAACCAACCGACAAAACGGGGGAGAATTCCTGTTGGCGCATATCACCTTACATGAGGGGCAGCGGATTTACTACGAGTCCATCGACGGCGATGGAGATCTGCCCTGCCTGGTGTTCCTTCACGAAGGCCTGGGGTGCGCGGCTATGTGGAAGGATTTTCCCCGGCGGCTCTGCCGGCTCACCGGTTGTTCCGGTCTGGTCTATGACCGTCTGGGGTATGGCGGATCCTCACCAGCGGCCGCGCCGCGCACGGTTCACTACCTGCACGCCTATGCCCTGCAGGAGTTGCCTCGGGTGATTGCGGCGATCATACCGGAACGGCCTATTGTTCTGGTGGGGCATTCAGATGGGGGGACCATCGCCCTGTTGCATGGCGCCGAAAGGCCGCCGTACCTGGCCGGGATCATTACCGAGGCGGCCCATGTGTTCGTGGAATCGGTCACTCTGGACGGCATCCGGGCTGCGGTGACGGCCTTTGAAAACGGCCGGTTGGGCGGGCTGGTCAAGTACCACGGCGAAAGGAGCGAAGCGGTCTTTCGCGCCTGGAGCGACACCTGGCTCAGCGACTGGTTCGCAGACTGGAACATCGAATACGCCCTGCCGGCCATCGCCGTACCCCTTCTGGTAATCCAGGGGCGAGAGGATCAATACGCCACCGAACGGCAGGTGCGCACCATCGTCGCCAGGTCGGGCGGGCCGGCAACTCCGGCTTTGATCGACCACTGCGGCCACGTCCCCCACCTGGAAGAGCCGGAGGCTGTGCTTCAGTTGATGTCCGGGTTCATCAAAGCCGCTTCAAGCCCATCGAGCACCACGCCGCCCAATCTTCGCCAGGCCGCCGGTCCCTTCTGATAGTGATACTGGTTCAACTCCAGTTCGATGCCCATATAGTCGCGGGTGAAAAGGGTCCGAAAATAGGTGGCCAGGCCGTCCGAGACGCCTTTATAGGGCGCGTTGCAGCGGACCGAACATTTCGGGCTGTGCGCCTGCATCTCTCTTTTCCATGTTCGACAGAAGTGTCGTTCGCCGTGTCGCGCCGGGTCGTAAAGCAGGCCCACGTCCATACTTCGGCTGCGGCCCCTTAAAACCGGCGTGAAGCTGTGAACGGCGATGTGCAGTACCGCCCGACCGTTGAGGATGGCTTCGGAGACGCTCTTTTGAATCGGGTCGCGATGGGGGGCGTAGTACTTCCTGAGAATGTTCTCTTTTTCCGTCGCCGGCAGGGACCGGGTGATGCCTGAAAAGATATTGGGATGACCGATGCTGCGGTTCAGGTCCACGAGCAGGCGTGAGCGTGTGGCGGCAAAAAGGGGCGCGTCGAACCGTTTGGCCATGCGGCGCGCCATGGCCAGGGCCCCCAAGTCGTAGCCGCTGTGGGAGTCGAGCAGGTTGCGCCGGCCTTTGAAAAGGTCGCGATACGGTGGGGGGATGACGTGGCCCCCGTGCTCGCAGGTGACGATCAGGGCTAGGGTCTTCACAGGAACTGCTCTCCTTTGGCCAGGCAATCGCACAGGGCACCGTAGATGTCACACAGTTTTTCCCGGCTTGGACCGGCGCCTGCGGCCCTGCTGATACGCCGGGCCAGGCACCCCTTGGCTAAGATGCTTTCGAGAGCCCGGTTCAAATCCGGATCGACTGTTTGCGTCGACAGGGTCGTTTCGGCCAGGTGCTGCCAGATCTCCCTGGCCTGGACCTTTGAGGGCGGCATGCCCACGGCCTGTAAAAAGTCTTTGTCCTCGATGACGGTTTGGTCGGCTTCGCGGATGACGCGAAGGAATAGGTCGGCCAGCGGCCGGGTTGCCATCGCCTTGAGACGTTCCAGCGACACCCAACGCTCGTCGCACAGGGCCTTGAGGGCGGCCGCGATCAGGGCGGCGGCGGCCAGGTCGGCCCTCGGGCACTCCTGGATGTCGAGGACCCGGATCTCGATGGCGCCGCGGTCGAAACGGGAGATGGCGCCCCGGGAGTTGAGGAATTCATGTTGCAGGGTACCGTCGGGATCGAAGGGGGCGATATCGGCGTACATGCGCTGGAAGATCTGTCGTTCATAATCCGCCCGGGTGTAGACCGGCTCGGGCACGATGCTGCCCGCGATCGAGGGAATGCGCTCGGCGTTGTGACGGTAGACCTCCATGCGGGCGTCCATGTAACCGGTCGGGCGGCCGTCGAGGATCGGCGAGGCGGCGGTCAGGGCCGGCATGACGGGCAGCAGGAGGCGGATGGCGGCGTGCAGCCGGGCGAATTCATCGTCGCCGTGAAAGGGCAGGTTGATGTGCATGCTCTGCAGGTTGGACCAGCCGTGTCCCTTGCAGCCGAAGATGCGATCGTAGGCTTCGTAGACCGGACTGTACTCGTGGGGCCACAGCACGGTTTCGCGTTGGGGGTCCATCCAGGGATGGCAGGCCGTGGGCATGAGCCTGGCGTCCATCGGAAGCAACAGGCCATTGATCCGATCGAGATGGCGTTCGAAGGTGCGGTGCAGGCCGGCCAGGGTGGGGACCGGTCCGTTGGTCTTGAGTTCGATCACGTGCAGCACCAGTTCGTTGGACCAGGCCAGCGGCCCCAGCTCGATCTCCGAGACGATATTCCCGGCCGCGGCCATCAAGACCCGATCGGCAACGGGCCGCACGCATAGGTCCCGGCGATCCACGATCATGTATTCGAGCTCGATGCCCATGGCGTCGAACAGGTGCAGGGGGGTATCGTTCATGCGTTGCGGCTTCCCGATGTGCGCATCTCGATGCGTTTCAAAAAGACCTCCATGATGCGGGTGTAGAGCTCATCTTGGAGTACGTCGTCCTCGTAGCCCGCATCGATATTGGGGTTGTCGTTGACTTCGATGACCATGGCCGTTTTACCCACCTGTTTGAGATCCACGCCGTAGAGGCCGTCGCCGATGAGGTTGGCGGCCTTGAGAGCGGTCTTCACCACCACCGATGGGGCCTTGGCCACGGGCAGGGTCTCCACTTTGCCGTAAATTTCCCGGCCGCCCTTGTCCTTGCGTACGATCTGCCAGTGGTTGCCGGCCATGTAATATTTACAGGCGAACAGGGGCTTGCGGTCCAGGATGCCGATGCGCCAGTCGAATTGCGAGGGCAGGTAGGCCTGGGCGATGACCAGTTCCGATTTCTTGAGCAGCTGCCGGGTCTGTTCCAGCATGGCCGCCTCGTCCTCGGCGCGCACCACCCCCTGGGAAAAGGCGCTGTCCGGCTGTTTGAGGATGCACGGGTAACTGATTTCCGGCAGGATCTGTTCGAGGTTCTTGCTGTGTACGATGTGGGTCTGGGGGGTGGGGATTTTCGAGCGCCGCAGCAGTTCGGCCAGGTACACCTTGTTCGAGCAGCGCAGGATCGATTCCGGGTCGTCGATGACCACCAGGCCTTCGGCCACGGCCTTGCGGGCCAATCGGTAGGTGTGGTGATCCACGTTGGTGGTTTCGCGAATAAAGAGGGCATCGAACTCGAAGAGCCGGTTGGAGTCCTCCTTGGTGATCAGCTCTGTGCCGATGCCTAGTTCGTCGGCGGCTTTGATGAATCGTTTGAGGGCCCGGGCATCGGACGGCGGGCGCTGCTCGGCCGGATCGTATAAGATGGCCATGTCGTAGCGGGAGATGGAGCGCTTGGGGATATAGAGCTTCTTGCCGGCGAAATACTCCGAGGCTACCGATTCGGCAAAGGCGCGCTCTTCGACCGGGATCTCCTTGACGGTCAGCGGCGAGACGTTGGAGAGCTGCCAGTTGTTGTAGAAACCGAAGTCGGCCCTTAAAAACGGCGCCGGAAAATATTTGAAGAGCCGTGATGCGATCTGCTCGAAGCGTTTGTCCGTGCACTTGCCGAAGTAGATATTGATCGATAGCTTTTGCGGGTCTTCGGATGTGAAAATTTTTTGAAGGAGTTCGCTCTGTTCTTCGGATACCAGCCGGATGATGCCCATGGATTTGATGTCCTGGATGGTGGTGATGTTGGGTACCGGCTTGTGGTTCCGCGCCTCGGCCAGCAGGCTGACATAGTAGCCGATGCTCTGATAGCGATAGGAGCGGCAGATATTAAAGACTTTGACGCCTTTCAGGGCGGCATAGGATGAGTCGGACAGATAGGTGCGGGCGGCGACGGGTTCCACATCACTGAAATTGAGGGGGCACTCTTCCGGGTTTTCGATGACCACGAGAACGGTCACTTTGATTTCCTCCTTGGGCTTACCCCTTTTTGGGGGTGACGACCAGCAGATTGGCGTCGTAGGTGAGGATGCCCAACATGATGGCGCACACCAGCCGGTTCAAGCGCACCGGGTAGATCTGGCTTTCGCTGAGGGGGTTGGGCAGCAAGGGATCGGCCACCAGGGCCGTGCGGGTGTTCATGCTGTAGCCGCACAGAACGACAAAATGGCCCGTCGGCTCCCCTTTGATATCGTCATAGACCATTTTGCGGCCCACCGCGACCTCCCGTGCCGTGCGATAAAGGTAGGTGGCAGACAGCCCGGTCAATATCGGTACGCCTCGCTTGAGAAGGCCGCGGATGAGGCTGGCGGTCATGTCCTCGAAGCGGATGGTTCCGCCCATGCGCAGAAAATCGAGGTAGGCTTTACTGGCCGACCTGATTTTGGGATGGACTTTGGTGCGCATCTGGCGTTGGAGCCGTTCGCCCATCTCCCTGGGACTCATTTTGAACCAGGTGGGATCGAACACCTCCAGGTTGTAGGTGTAGAGCTTGGCCCGGTACCCGCGCTGCAGGGCGTGGCAACCCATGAGCACGGCCAGGGTACCGCCGCCTTTGAGCTGCTTGACTTCGCGGATCACCTGCTTGAGCGGGATGTCGTCTTCATAGTAGTTGTAGACGGCCTGGAGGCAGGTGGGACCGCAGGTGGTGTCGTCGGGTTGAGCCAAAATTTCAAATTGCAGCTGGGTGTCCATGTCGGCACGGGCAGGCGGTGGTAATCCATGTTTTCAAGTTGTTTCGGCGGTATAACCCCTTTTTCAACGTCACAAGCGACCATAATCTTGCCCGGTCCCAAAATCAATCGAATAATCGAGTGATCAGGGATTCTAACTGAGCGCGATGTATTTAACCCGGCGTGTGTGGGACAGGTGGCCAGGGCCACCCACGCCTGCCATCTCCGTTGTCATGCGATTTTTTTATCAATAAACTTTTGGGAAGTGCGCCCTTCAGTGGGAATCACATTCAGTTGGAATTGTTTTCGGGTGATGACAAACATCCCCACATGGGCCATCAGGTTGGTCACCGTGATGGGCAGCCGGTGCATCCATTTGCCGGCGATGAGGTAGCGCTCCTGCACGATCCGGATGTTCTGGGCGTGACAGTAGTCGAAAAAGTCGCGGATGGAGAGCACGCGGATGTTGGGGGTGTCGTACCATTCGAAAGGCAGGGCCGGCGATTTGGGAGCCCGCCCGCCGAAAAACAGCCCGCGCCGCAGCTGCCACTGGGCGAAATTGGGAAAGCCCACGACGCCATAGCGGCCGATGCGCAGCATTTCGTTGAAGACCAGCAGGGGATTCTTGACCACCTGCAGGGTCTGGTTCAGGATCACGTAGTCGTAGGCATTGTCGGGAAAGTCGGCCAACCCCTCGTCCAGGTCGCCCTGGTAGACGTTGAGGCCGAAGGCGAGGCCTTCGATCAGTTGGTCGCCGCTGATGTCCACGCCTGTTCCGCGGATGCGGCGCTTGGCGACCAACTCGTTGAGCAGGCTGCAATCGCCGCATCCCAGGTCCAGCACAGAGACACCCTCGGGCACCAGGGTAAGAATCACATCCCGGTCGGTGCGGCTGAGGCGGTCTACGTATTGGGCGTTCATGCGGTTATCTCCTTATCTACGGTCTTCTCCACGCCGGTGAGGAACCCGGAGACGATACGGGTCAACTTCTCCTCCTCCACCAGAAAGGCGTCGTGGCCGTAGGGCGAATCTATATCGATGAAGGACACCGGTTTGCCGCAGGAAAGCATGGCGCGGACCATCTCCTTGGTCTGACTGGTGGGAAAGAGCCAGTCGGTGCTGTAGGAGACGAACAGGCAGCGCGCCTGAACCCGCGCGAAGGCTTCTTTCAGCGGGCCGTAGGATCGTTCGATATCGAAGTAGTCCATGGCCTTGGTGATATAAAGATAGCTGTTGGCGTCGAACCGCTCGGTAAAGGCGCTGCCCTTGTGGTTGAGGTAGCTTTCGATGGCGAATTCACTGGAGAAGTTGTAGCTCAGCCGGTTGGCCGACTGGAGCCGGCGGCCGAACTTGGCGTCCAGCAGCATTTCCGACAGGTAGGTGATGTGGCCGATCATGCGGGCCGTGGCCAGTCCCTGCTCCGGCCCCCTGCCGGTGTAGTGCCCCTCTCTCCATTCCGGATCGCGGGTGATGGCGCTTCGACCGATGCTGTTGAAGGCGATGGCCTGGGCCGAAAGGCGCGGGGCCGATGCGATGCAGATGGCCGAACGCACCATTTCCGGATAACGCAGACTCCATTCCAGCACCTGAAACCCGCCCATTGAGCCGCCGGCCATACTGTAGAGACGTTGGATACCCAAGTGGTCCAGGAGGCGCTTCTGAGCCGCGACCATGTCGCCGATGGTCACCACCGGAAAGGTGAGGCCGTAAGGATCGCCGGTGCGCGCATCGATGCTGGTCGGACCGGTCGATCCCTTGCAGCCGCCGATGATATTGGAGCAGATGACCCAGTAGCGGCGGGTGTCGAACGCCTTGCCCGGGCCGATCATGTTGTCCCACCAGCCGGTGCGGCGATCGTGGGGGTCGTGATATCCGGCCACGTGGTGGTCCCCGGAAAGGGCGTGGCAGATCAAAATGGCATTGGAGTGATCCGCGTTGGGTTCGCCATAGCTCTCGTAGACAATGTCCACCGGACCCAGCGTATAACCGGATTCGAGGACCAGCGGATCATCCTTGCCGCCGAAGGTGAATGTCTGGGGGGTTACCCGTCCAACCGACTTGCGATCCATATGAATAATACCTTTAATCTCCCTGCAGGGTACAGCTGACGCCATGTTTCAGGGCCTGATCCAGATCTGCGATGATGTCGTCGATATCCTCGATGCCCACGCTGAGGCGGATAAAGTCGGGCGTGACGCCGGCGGCCTGCTGTTCCGCCGGGCTCAGTTGTTCATGGGTGGTGGAGGCAGGGTGGATGACCAGGCTCTTGGCATCGCCGATATTGGCCAGGTGGCTGAAGAGGTTGCAGCTTTCGATGAATTTCACGGCCGCCTGACGTCCGCCCCGGATGCCGAAGCCGACCAGCGCTCCCTGCCCCTTGGGAAGATATTTCCCTTTCAGGTCATAGGTGGGAGACGAAGGCAATCCGGGATAACGCACCCAGGCCACGCAGGGGTGCTTTTCCAGCCATTGGGCCACGGCCATCCCGTTTTCGCTGTGCCGCTGCATGCGCAGGGCCAGGGTTTCCAGTCCCTGCAGGAAAAGCCAGGCATTGAAGGGGCTGATGGCGGCGCCCATGTCGCGCAGCCCCAGCACCCGGGCACGCAGGATGAAGGTCAGGTTGCCGAAGGCATCGTGGAACTTGAGACCGTGGTAGGCCGGCTCGGGTTCCAGGAAAGCGGCGAAGCGGCCCGAAGCGGCCCAATCGAACCGGCCCGAGTCGACGATGATTCCACCGATGGAGGTGCCGTGACCACCGATGAATTTGGTGGCCGAATGGACCACAATGGCGGCACCATACGCGATGGGGCGGAGCAGGTAGGGTGTGGTGACCGTGTTGTCCACGACCAGCGGAATGCCGTGGGTTTGCCCGATTCTGGAGATCTTTTCGATGTCGATGATGTCGAGCTTGGGATTGCCGATGCTCTCCACGAAAAAGGCCTTGGTGCGATCGTTGACCGCCTGCTCCCAGCCGTTCAGATCGCCCGGTGTGACATAGCGAACCCGGATGCCGAGTTTGGGCAGGGTGTGGGTGAAGAGGCTGACCGTACCCCCGTACAGATCGGTGGAGGCCACGATTTCATCACCGGCTTGAGCCAAAGTGAGAATGGTCAGGGTCGCGGCGGCCTGGCCCGAGGCCACGGCCAGGGCGCCCACACCGCCCTCCAGGGCCGCCATGCGCTGTTCGAGCACGTCGGTTGTCGGGTTCATGATGCGTGTGTAGATATTGCCGAATTTTCGCAGACCGAACAGGTCGGCCGCGTGGGTGGTGTCGTCGAACGTGTAGGAGGTGGTCTGGTAGAGCGGCACAGCGCGCGAATGGGTCTCGCTGTCCGGCGTGTGGCCGCCATGGATGGCCTGAGTGGAAAATCCCTTGTATGTCTTGGTCATGGCAATCCTCCTCGGATCGTCTGTCGGTATTAAAATAAAAAAACCTCTCGCGCCGGAGAGGTCTAACATATCCCATGTTGTCTCGCCGACCTCATGTTTCCCTTTACGGGCTGGATTTGGCACCTTTATGGACAGGTTGCCGGGCGGTCGTCAGGCCAGTTCCCTCGCGCCTCTCAACATGATTATGTATGTGACCGGAATATTTAAGGCATCAACTTCGAATTGTCAAGCCGGGGATCAGGGCAACGAACGCGTTGTAAGGATCAGCGGCCCGATTTGGCCTGGAGGAATTCCCGCGCTCTGTCCACGAGGGCGGGTGCCCATTGGGGGGTGCCCAGCGCGTGGATGTGGGTATAGGTGGCCAATACGCGATTGTGGCACAAGCCGTCCAGGCCGTTTTTGAGCCCCTTTCCGCGCTCCATTTCGAAAGCCATGGATTCTGGGGGGCTTTCCAGAAGCTGCACCGTGGAGTAATGGAATTCGTGTCCTTTGATGGTCTGGCCGGTTTCAAAGTAAGGATTTGGGCGGGCCACCCGGGCGATGGTGTAACCGTGCCCCTGGGGCCGCTTGGAAAACCCGAAAGAGACGGGCAGCACGCCGGTCATGGGAAAGGTCCCGTCGTCGAGGACGAGTTCCCGGCCCATGTACATCAACCCGCCGCACTCGGCATAAATAGGCAGGCCTTGCTCGGCCTGGCTTTTGATCTGGTCACGGTAAGTCACATTGCGGGCCAGGCGCTGGGCGTGGGTTTCTGGAAATCCGCCGCCGATATAAAGGGCGTCTACGTCGGGCAGGTTGTCTTCGAACAGCGGGCTCGTGACCACCAGGTCCGCGCCCGCCTGAACCAGGGCATCGAGGTTTTCCGGGTAGTAGAACTGGAAGGCCGAGTCCCGGATGATGCCGATCCGCGGCCGCGGCAGGGCCGGCTCCGCATAAGTTGTTTTGGGTGTCATTGTTCTTGCGGAGCGGGTCCCTGTGCCCATGGAATCGAAGCGGCCGTGTAAGGGTACCCCGGCGATGTCGGACAGCCGGGCCAGGTCGATATATTGTTCCGCCAGTTCGGCGATGGTGGCCACGGCGTCCTGGGCCCACTGGTGCTCGTAGGTGGGCACCAGCCCCATGTGGCGTTCGGGAAAGCTCTGTTTGCGAAGCTTGGGAACCGCTCCCACCACAGGAATGCCGCAGTGCTCCTCGATACTGGTGCGCAGGATGTTTTCATGTCTTGCGCCGGCGACGTGGTTCAGGACGACGCCCTTGATCTGCACCGCCGGGTCGAATTGGATGCAACCGGCCACCACGGCGGCCATGGTGCGAGTGGTTTTTGTAGCATCGATGCAGAGGATGACCGGCAGGCCGAGCAGTTTGGCCAGTTCGGCGGTGGAGGTCAGGCCGTCGGTGCTGATGCAGTCGTAGAGGCCGCGATTGCCCTCGATCACTGCGGCGCCGGTGCTTTGCGTGTGTCTTTGAAAAGAGTCGACAATGGTGGGGGAATCGATAAGGAAGGTGTCCAGGTTATAGCAAGGCCGGCCGGCGGCCAGAGCCAGCCAGCCGGCATCGATATAATCGGGACCCTTTTTAAAGGGTGCAACCAATACACCCCGGTTCCTGAGCGCCGCAATGATGCCGACCGAGAAAATCGTTTTTCCCGAACCGCCGCGCAAGGCAGCGACGACAAAGCCGGGGCAGCCGGCCTGGGGCCTTTGTGATGGAACCGGTATCAATGTTGGAGTGCCGAAGGTCTAATCTTCGCCTTCGCTGTGGGCTTGCTTGCCAGTTCCATGCAGACCGTACATGGAGGTGCTGCCGCTGGACCAATACTCCAGAACGCCGTCCTCGACCAACTTGTTGACGATCTTCTTCGCATCCCGGGGTTTCATGTCGAGAATCTTGGAAAGATCGTTGAAGTAAAACTTCGATTTGGTCTTCAGCTTCTTGGTCAGTTGGTCAACGATTAACTGTTTCGCCTCTTCATATTCCATTGCCATATTCCCCTTTCATCCTCTGCGGGTCTAAGGGCTGCAGGGGGCCAAGGCCCCCTGCAGTTCGTGTATAACACTCTTGCTTAACGGTCGTTCATTAGAACTTGAACTGCGTGGTCTGGCGCCAGGTATAGTAGGCCGGATCACGGAAATCATCGATCAGATGATGCGTGAAGTCAAGTTCGCATTTTTCGAAGAACCGCTCCCAGCCAATGCGCTCGGCCCATTCACCCAGCCGTTCGTATTTGCGTGCATCTTTTGCATAGGCTTCGATCATCTGCTTGATGGTCTCTGCGGTTTTCGGCCAGCGCGGCGCTTCGTTGGGGATGAAGGCCACGACGACCTTGGAGAACTTGGGCGCGCTGATGCGGTTGGAGACCTTGCCGCCGGCCATGATGACGATGCCGTCACCTTCGGTGTCGGCGAGGGGCATGGAGGGGCACATGGTGTAGCAGTTGCCACAGAACATGCAGCGCTCGTTGTTCACGGCCACCGAATTCAGTTTCTGGCCGTTGATTTCGACCTTGGCCGGTTTGATGGCGGCGGTGGGGCAAGCCGCGATGGCCAGCGGAATTTCGCACATCTTGTCCAGGTACTCATGGTCCAGCATCGGCGGTTTGCGATGGTAGCCGAGGATGGCGATGTCCGAGCAGTGCACGGCGCCGCACATGTTCAGGCAGCAGGCCAGGGAGACGCGCACGTGGGCCGGCATGCGATGCTGCTGGAAATCGGCGAACACTTCGTCCATAACCGCCTTGACCGGCCCTGAAGCATCGGTGGCCGGAGTGTGACAATGGATCCAGCCCTGGGTGTGCACGATGTTGGAGACGCCGGCGCCGGTGCCGCCCACGGGAAACTTGAACGAACCGCCCTTGAACTTGCGGCCGGCCAGGTCGTCGAGCAGGGGCTGTACCTTGGATTTGTTGTCGACCATGAACTCGATGTTGTTGCGGGTGGTCCAACGCACGTGGCCGCCGCAGTGCTTGTCGGCGATTTCGCAGATTTCACGGATGTGTGAGGTGCTCATGAGGCGGGCGCCGCCGCAGCGGACCGTGTAGACTTCGTCTCCGGATTCGGCCACATGAACCAGCACGCCCGGCTGCAGGTATTCGTGATAGAGCCATTTGCCTTTGTTCTTGGCGATGACCGGCGGATAGAACTCGTCGTATTTGCGCGGGCCGATATCGGTGATCCGGTCTTCCATCGGTTTTTCCGGATTGTATCCTGAAGAAATAAATGCCATGGTGTCGCCCTCCTATCTCAAGTGATGTTTTCTGAACTCGTTGATGTCGCGCTCCCAGCCGCCTTCGACCTCTTCTTCTTTCCAGAAGATGTACGGGTTGGAGCGCGGCTCTTGCACCATGCGCGGATCAGGATCAACGCCCAGAACCTCGATCACTTTTTGCAGGCCCTGGCGTTTCATCAATTCGCCCAAACGTTCACGGTTCTTGCCTTCTTCCATCCACCAATCCCACAGCGGCTCGATGACCTCTTCCTTGATCTTGGTGTAGGGAGGTTCGCACTCGATAAAGGGCACGACCAGGGTGCCCATCTGGGCGCCGTCGAGGATCGGGGCCTTGGCGCCGGCCAGGATGGAGACGCCGCGTTCGTCGCCGATGCGCAGGGCGCGCGGCATGACGTTGATGCAGTGCATGCAGCGGGTGCACTCACGGTTATTGATCTTCAGGGTCTTGCCGTCCATGGCCATGCAGCCGGTGGGGCAAAGATCAATGACTTCTTTCTGAATGTCGAACTTGCCCCAGTCGCGTCCGGAGTGGGCGCCGGCGTTGGGGACGATTTCGCCGCCGATATAGGCCTGTACGGCTGCCTGGTCGATTTTGATGTCGTCTTTCCAGGTACCGATGAAGGAGAGGTCTGAACGAGCGATGGAGGCCACGCAGCAGTTGGGGCAGCCATCGAACTTGAACTTGAATTTATACGGGAAGGCCGGACGATGGAGCTCGTCCTGGTACTCGTTGGTCAGGTCATAGCAAAGCGCCTGGGTATCGTAGCAGGCATATTCGCATCGTGCCTGGCCGATGCAGTCGGCCGGGGTGCGCAGGTTGGAGCCCGAGCCGCCCAGGTCCTGATCCAGCTTGTGGGTCAGTTCATAGAAAATTTCTTCCAGTTGGGGGGTGGTGGTGCCCAGGAAGATGATGTCGCCGGTGGAGCCATGCATATTGGTGATACCGGATCCACGGAAATCCCACAAATCGCAGAGGTCGCGCAGGAATTTGGTGGTGTAGAACTTGCCGCCCGGCTGGTTGATCCGCATGGTGTGAAAGTGCGCGACACCGGGGAACATCTGGGGTTGGTCGCAGTAACGGCCAATGACGCCGCCGCCGTATCCGAAAACACCCACGATGCCGCCATGTTTCCAGTGGGTCCGGCCATGCTTGTAAGAGAGTTCGAGCACGCCCAGAAGGTCTTCAACGGCGTCCTGGGGAACCTGGAACTCGATGCCTTCCGCGTTTTTCGCCCGTTTCTCGGCTTGCTGCTTCAAGTCAGACACAAAGCTTGGCCACGGTCCGGATTCAAGCTGGTCCAACATCGGGGTTTCGTGTTTTGCCATCTTTTTACCTCCATTTGGTTAATAAACAAATCTTATGACTTAACGACGCAATAGGCTGAGTTAAAAAATGGTCACCTCCTCTCGGTATGCATTATTTATCGCTTGATTTTTCAGGTTATATCCAAAAAAGCATGACGCTTGAATAACGGGCGGAAAAAATCTCGATCAAAGGATGCTGATATAGAAAGATTTGCCTGGTTTGTCAATAAAAAAGCCCTTATCGACGGCTGATGGAGACCCTGGCTGCTCGCCGTTCCGGGCGATAACGCTTATATCCTGGAAACCCTTCCCATCGCAATTTGCCGGCCATGGCCGATAGGCTTTTTCGTCAGGTGGTTGTGTGCATCAACGCTTGGATTTGCTCGGCGTGTCGTTTCAGATGGCGTTGGATCAGGGTCGCCTCCGGCAGGGACCGGGGATATCGGTTCAGGATCTCCAGCCCCAAATCGACCAGGTCCTCCCGGGTGTGGGATGCCAGATATTGCTTAGCGGCCTCTGCGAATGCCGGTGGCAGATCGTGACGGCCGGCCATCTTTTCGAGCCCTTCTCCAAATCCCTTCCATATGGGGGCGAGGGCGGCCTCTCCGGCCCAGATCAGTTCGCCGACGCCATCGATGCGATCGATGCGCATCCACAAGGAGGTGCGTAGAAAAAAAACGGCCAACGTTTCCAGCAAGGTTTCCAGGGTAATGGGGTCTTGCGTGTCCAGGTTCAGCAGCGGGGCACACCGGCGGACGGT
Organism: Desulfatitalea tepidiphila; assembly: GCF_001293685.1. NCBI lineage: Bacteria > Pseudomonadati > Thermodesulfobacteriota > Desulfobacteria > Desulfobacterales > Desulfosarcinaceae > Desulfatitalea > Desulfatitalea tepidiphila. The sequence continues at coordinate 108,483 of NZ_BCAG01000001.1, forward strand.
GATCAGGCGCAGATCGATGCCATCAGGTGTTGCCTTGACGACGAAATCCCCGGCGGCATGGTGCCAATGCTGAATGGCGGATAGGGTGTAGGGATCGAAGTGGCAGGTCAGTATCAGCATGGCCTGACGATAGAGGTCGGCACTTTGAGTTTCGCTTAGTTGCCAGTGGCCCTGATCCGGGTCCCACACCACATGGCGATTGGCGCCGCTGGGACTGGAGTGGGCCAGGTGAAACTCGTGATAGTGGGAAAACCATTCGCCGGCGAACATGGGGAGTTCGCCGCCGCTGCCGGGCCTGCCCGCTCCGAAGTGGTAGACCTCGGGCAGGAGGTGGTCGGCAAATCGGCGACTCAGCTGCTTCAGGCACTCGGTTTCGATCGCGATGATATCCTGCCCCTCTCGACTGACGGCCACATTGACCACTATGGGGACATCGACACCACCCGTTGCCAGGATGACCATGGCCGGGTGATAGCAGTTGCCGTGTTTGACCAGGTGGATGCGGATTTCCTCAATGGCATGGTTTGTATGCTTCTCCCGCATCCTGCTGACCGCCCGGCGGCCGACGGCCATGCGGTCTCGGGTCAGGAAGTCAACGACCGCCGTAAAATAGTCTCCGTATGTCACTGCGGCCTGAGAATGATGAGCGGCTCCCTTCTCGAAATACGCTCGATCGAGGGGCAGCGGCCGATGCCATTGATCGTCCCTTGGGCCGATGGCCATCGGTGGATGGCCGACAAAAAAGACCACGCTGGATGCGACGTCGGTTTCAGACCGATTCATAGAGGGGGGTTCCGCCTCTGTTGAGTGACAGGCTATGCCTCGATATCCTTGAGGATTTGGGGGGCGACCTCAAATCCCAATTCCACTGCGCGCCGGGCATGCAGCCTGGCCTTTTCCAGATCTCCTTTTTCAAGGTAGGCGACGGCCAGGTTGTTGTGGGCCACGGGAAAGTTGGGTTCGGCCTTGAGGGCGCTCTGGCAGGCCTCGATGGCCAGGTCCACCTCGCCTTTCATGAGATAGGCCGTCGCCATGGAGGTGTACCCCTGCACAAAACGGAAGTTGAAGGCGGTGGAGCGTTTGAATGATTCGATGGCCTTGTCCACCTCGCCTCTTTGCAGGTGCACATAACCGATGTTGCCGTAGCCTTCCGAAAACCCCGGTCGGGCTTTGACGGCCCGCTGGTTCCAATCCAGGCAACCATCCAGGTCGCCGCGCTTCAGACACAATCCACCCAGTTGGACGTAAGCTTCGGCTAAACTTGGACTGCAGTCAATGGCTTCTAAAAAAGCACGCTCGGCTTCGTCATCCTGATGTTTGCCCAGCAGGGCCACGCCGAGGTTGTAATGGGTCGTTCCACATTCGGGGTTGGCAGCCAACGCCTGTTTCTGAATTGCAATATATTCGTCTATGTTTCTTGCCTGGGGCATGGTAATCGGTCCCTTTTTTTTGGATGTTTGATTATAAGTCCTTGGATAACATGTTGAGCATAACCATAACGCAGATATCGAACAAATTGGCCGCTTGCCGATGGGCACCCGGTCATCGTTATGCTGCCGTTCGGGGCTTGTCAAGGCATTTCACAATAAGATCTTGACAGCATTCCCGAGCTTCTCTAATTCTTTAACTTTAATTCTGTAAACCTGACAAGAGGGGGAAAAATGAAACCCGGATGTTATACCGCCCTGGTGACACCGTTCACCACAGACGGGACCCGCGTTGATCGGGAGGGGTTGGAGCAGCTGGCGGCGTTTCAGATCGACGGCGGCATCACCGGTATTCTGGCCGTGGGCACCACCGGCGAGAGTCCGACCTTGGACTGGGAAGAGCATAATCTGGTGGTGGAGCAGGTGGCCAAGGCCTGCAAGGGACGCTGCCTCTGCATTGCCGGCACTGGCAGCAACAATACCCAGGAGGCCATGAAGGCAACGGCCCATGCCGTCGAACAGGGTGTCGATGCGGTCCTGCTCGTGGACCCCTATTACAACGGTCCCAGTTCCATAGAAATCCGACGGGAATATGTGGCGCCTATCGCCGCAGCTTTTCCGGGTGTGGAGATCATTCCCTACATCATTCCAGGCCGTACCGGTGCCCAGATGTTGCCCGAAGACCTGGCCCTGCTGTTCAAGACCCATCCCAATGTGAGCACGGTCAAAGAGGCCACGGCCGATTTGAACAATATGCGCCGCACGCGGACCTGTTGCGGGTCGGACTTTACCATTCTCTCCGGTGACGATGCCATGACCTACGAGATGGTGACCGATACGGCCATAGACGCTGCCGGCGTCATCTCGGTGGTCAGCAATATCGTTCCCAAGGCGGCTACCCAGATGGTGGAACGGCTCATCGGCGGTGACCGGGCCGGCGCCGAATCCCTTCTCAATGGGTTGGAGCCGCTTTTCGGTTTGGTGACCGTGAAGACCCGGGAGATGACCGCAAATGGAGAGGTGGTTTGCCGCGCCCGAAATCCCCTGGCCATCAAGACCCTGATGCGTTTGTTGGGCATGCCTTCAGGACCCTGCCGACAACCCCTTGGCAAGATGACGCGCAACGGCCTGGAAGCCGTCCTTGCGATCGCCCGCGGCGTGTGGCGCGACCATCCGGAACTGCTTCAACCGATTGGTGATTTCTTCAACGTGGACATCTCCGAACGGCTGGACAATCCAAAGTATCAGGATGGGTTGTATTACGAAAATTATTAGATGAAAATCGGGTAGATCCTACGAAGGCGGAAATGCGCTGTCGGACCGCTGGTCGACCACCTGTGCGGCTGTCTGGTAGGCCACGTAATAGATGTAAATGTTGCTGACATATTGGACCGGTTCGCGCCCGATGAACCTGAGCGCCGCCTGTTCCACATTGGAAAACCATTGATTGGGGTCCAGTCCAAGTTTTTCGGCCCTTTTGCGCATCTGGTTGATTCGCGTCGGGCCGGCGTTGTAGGCGGCGATGGCAAAGTCGATGCGGTATTCGGGCGCAATGGCCGGATCGTCGAAATAGGTATCCCGGAGGTAGGCCAGATATTTGACGCCGGCATGAATGTTGTTCTCGACGTCGGTGATGCCGGGGATGCCGATGGCCGGGCCGGCAGCGGTGCTGGGGAGCAGCTGCATGATGCCTACCGCGCCGCGATGACTTCGGGCCGCGTGGTCCAGGCGGGACTCCTGGTAGGCCAGCGCCGCGATTTTCAGCCAGTCGAATCCGTAGGTCCGAGCATATTTTTGAAACAGCTCCTTCAGCGTGTCGAATTGATTTCTATATTTGGATGAAAGCGGATTTTGAATCCAACGGGTGTTTTCGTAGTAGCGCCGGACGAGCATGTTGCCGGCGAAGGTTCCCTGCCTGTGAGTCCTGAAAAACTGGTTCAGGTTGGCCAGCAATTCTGGGTTCTCTTTACGCACGGCCCAGGCGATCTCTCCACCGCTGCTGACCTTGATCTCTTCGTGCACCTGAATATCGGGCAGCACCCTGGACCAGATCTGGGCAAGGTGTGAATCGACGACGGTCATGTCGTAAATCCCGGCATTGACCATCTGCAGCAAGTCTTCTTCTTCGAGATGGGCATCGGCCTCGATGATTCGGATCGGGCGCTGAAATCGCATTTGAAGATCGAGGTTCAACTCTTTCAGGTGGGTCGCGTAACTGCTTCCTGCCATGACATGAATCGTGCGGCCGGACAAGTCGTTGATGGTTACCGGGTCCCTCACATTGGGGCCGGTGAGCAGGACTTCGTCGACATCTGATAGGTAGGGAGCGGAAAAAGCAACTCTTTCGCTTCGGTCGGGGGTGATGGTCAGGCCAGCCGCGACGATATCCCCCCGGCCATCTTCGAGAGCCGAGAGCAGTTGGTCGAAAGGCAGTACCGAAAAGACCATTTTGATTTTGAGTTCATTTTTTTTTCGATTTTGGTTGAGAAATTCTTCATAGCGTTTGAGCAGGTCGTATTCCAGTCCCCGCGGCGTTCCATTTTCGATGAAAAAGTTGGTTTGATTGTAGGTGACCAGCGCCCGGATGAATCTTCTGCTCTCAAGGATTTCAGGTAGATCACCGTGCCAGGGCGCCGATATGCGTTCGACCGCGGCGGCAGAACTCTGTTCGGAAGGCGGGTTGCCGTCGCATGCCATCATGACGAACGCGGACAGGAAGACGAAAAAAGTGCAGCTGGTCAGTTTGCTCCTATGCATGATCCATTTCCATCCACGAACCTATTGAACCGCTTTGAACGCGCTTTTCCAATAAAAGGCCATCACTTGCAAGCCGACCAGGATCGTCAGACCGCAACCCGCTGACAGAGCCGCGATGATGCCGATTCGATCCGACCATGGTTGGGAGATCAACGCCATGCCGGCGGCACCGGCCACGAAATGAACGAACATGAGCAGGGAGGCGGCGGTTCCCACATCCTGCTCCACTTGCTCGAGCACCAGGTTATTGCTCATCGGCCGTGTCAGCCCCAAGCAGATGGTTACCGTAAACATGGCGGCGGCAAAGGCCGGCGGTCCCAGATGGCCGATGAAACCGATGGCGCATCCGCCGACAACCATGCCGGCGAATCCGATGCGCAGCAGCAGCCAGCCTTTTACCCGCCGGGTCAGCCAACCGCACAGAAACGAGCCGCACATCATGGCCAAAGCGTTGGCGCCAAAATAGAGTCCGAAGCGCTGTGGGCCGAGTCGGAAATGAGACATATAGATGCTCGGTGAACCGGCGATGAAGGCGAAGAGCGGCGTCATGCACATGGAGATGAGCAGGGTCATGACCAGGTAGCGGCCGTTTTTCAGCAACCGCAGGTATCGTCCCAGGATTTGGTTGATCGTGGCCGGAACCTTGATTTTAAGGGGTTCCGGCATGCGCAGCACCCCGCCGAAGGCAATGAGGCCCCACAGGCCTTGGATGAAGAAGACCCACTGCCAGCTGAGCCATTTGATAATCAGGCCCCCCAGCATGGGGGCCAGCATGGGGGCCAGGGCCACGATCACCCCCAGATAGGCCAGCAGTTGCTGACGCTCGTTCGTCTCAAACAGATCCTTTGCGATGGCCATGGTGAGTGAGGCCGCCGAGGCGGCGCCCAAGGCTTGAAAGATGCGAAATAGAATCAGGCTGTGCACGCTGTCGGCAAGGCCGCATAAGACGCTGGCGGCCATGTAGACGCCGATGCCGACGAGAAGCAGCGGGCGACGGCCGAAGCTGTCCGATATGGGGCCGTAAATCAGCAGGGCGGCACTGAAACAGACGAAAAAAAGAATCAGGGTCAGGTTGATGGTGGCGGTGTCGGCGTGCCAAAGGATTTGCAGCGTAGGCAACGCCGGAAGGTACATGTCGGTGCTCATGGGCGGAAATGCGGCCAGTAAAGAGAGCAGCAGCAACGCACGGATATGGTTCATGGGGTCACTTTCCATGGCCGGATGGACCAGCGTTAAAAGCTTTGTCTCTTACTTTATGAATTCCTGATCATCAAGAGCCATCGAAAAAAAAGGGGGCGCCGATGCGCCCCCTCGCTGATAGGGTGAATAGGGTATTTCGTTTATTTGGGTCGAGAACCGGCCAGGCCGATGGTGTTCAAGGCCGCCTCGATTTCCCCCAGGATGGCCGGATCATCGATGGTGGCCGGCGTCTTGAACGCTTTGTTGTCGGCGATTTTCTGGATCGTGCCGCGCAGGATCTTGCCCGAGCGGGTCTTGGGCAGCCGTTTGACCACAGTGGCTTTTTTGAACGAGGCCACCGGTCCGATGCGGTCGCGGACCATTTTCACCACTTCGTCGATGATCTCCTTCTCGGGTCGCTTGACCCCGGCCTTGAGTACGACAAAGCCCACCGGCACTTGGCCCTTGAGGCTGTCCTCCACGCCCAGCACGGCGCATTCGGCCACATCCGGATGATCGGAGAGCACCTCCTCCATGGCGCCGGTGGAGAGACGGTGGCCGGCCACATTGATGATGTCGTCGGTGCGGGACATGACAAAGGCATACCCATCCGTGTCGATGAAGCCGGCATCGGCGGTTTTGTAATAGCCATCGAACTCTTCCAGGTAGGATTCGATGTAGCGTTGGTCATTGTTCCACAGGGTCGGCAGGCTGCCCGGCGGCAACGGCAGTTTGACGACCAGGGCGCCGATATCGCCGGCCTTGACCGGTTGTTTGCTTTCTGGATCCAGCACCTGCAGGTTCCAGCCCGGCGCGGGTTTGGTGGGCGATCCCTCTTTGACCTCGAAGGTGTGCAGGCCCATGCAGTTGGCACAGATGGCCCAGCCGGTCTCGGTTTGCCACCAGTGGTCGATCACCGGTATGCCCAGGTGGCCCCGGGCCCACTTGAGGGTATCGGGGTCGAGGCGCTCGCCCGCGAGGAAAAGGGCCCGGAATTTGGACAGGTCGTACTTTTTGATCAGTTCGCCCTTGGGGTCTTCGCGTTTGATGGCCCGGAAGGCGGTAGGGGCGGTGAACATGGTGCACACTTTATGTTGGGAAATGACCCGCCAGAAGACGCCTGCGTCGGGCGTGCCCACCGGTTTGCCTTCGAAGAGGATCGTCGTGCAGCCCTTGAGCAGGGGGGCATAGACGATATACGAATGGCCCACGACCCAGCCCACATCCGAGGCGGCCCAGTAAACTTCGCCGGCATCGACGTTATAGACGCTTTTCATACTCCATTTCAGGGCCACCGCATGACCGCCATTGTCCCGCACCACGCCCTTGGGCTGCCCCGTGGTGCCCGAGGTGTAGAGGATATACAGCGGGTCGGTGGCCGCCACCGGTACGCAGTCGGCCGGTTTGGCCGAGGCCATGGCCTCCTGCCAATCCAGGTCGCGTCCGGCTACCAGCTCGCTTTTGTGCATGGGCCGTTGAAAGATGATGCACTTCTGGGGTTTGGATTTGGCCATGTCGATGGCGCCATCGAGCAACGGTTTATAGGGGATCACCCTTTGGACCTCGATACCGCAGGAAGCCGAGACGATCACCTTGGGTTTGGCGTCGTTGATGCGCGTGGCCAACTCGTTGGCGGCAAAACCGCCGAAAACGACCGAATGCACGGCGCCGATACGCGCACAGGCCAACATGGCGATGGCTGCCTCGGGTATCATGGGCATGTAAATGATGACCCGGTCGCCCTTTTCCACACCCTGGGCCTTGAGAACGCCGGCAAAGCTCGACGTCTCCTGCTGCAATTGGCTGTAAGTGTAAGTTTTGATCGTGTTGGTGACGGGGCTGTCATAAATGATCGCCGGCTGATCTCCCCGGCCCGTGGCGACGTGATGATCCACCGCGTTGTAGCAGGTGTTGAGCACACCGCCCACGAACCATCGGTAAAAGGGCAGATTGCTGCCGTCGAGCACCTTGTCCCACCGTTTGATCCATACAATGTCCTCCGCCGCTTCGCCCCAGTACCCTTCCGGGTCGTTGATGGAGCGTTCAAAAGCCAGATCGTACGCGTTGGTCATGTGGGCCTCCTCTATTCTGTGGATTGATATCGGTTGTCGACCGTTGTTCGCAGACCTGAACCTGTCATCTTGGGTTTCTTGAACCGATGCATGGTATTTGTCAGTTTGTCATCAGGGGTGAGGCTGGTGCAGTCGAAGACGAATATGCCCAAGCTTGACGCCACCGCAAAAAGCCCAATCTCTGCGTTGTGCTCATCCCGTCGTCCTTGCGGCGTACGCTAAGTAGTGCCCATCCACAAATGTCCAATTGGCCCGATATCGGTGTTGCGCGAAAAATTTAATCCTCGGAATATCGACCATATGCCTGCGGTTAAATTTTTCGCGCGCCTTGATCTCGACCCAATTTGCCTATTTGTGGACGGGCACTAAGTAGGCAGCAGGGCACGGAATTTCGCACGCCTCGATCTTGAACTTTTTACGGCGCCGTCCGACAGCGACTTTTTACATAGTCATCAAGTTAAGTTGACCATAAAAAAGCACAGTGGTGATGTCAAGATAAATAATGAATGGGATACAGTCGATGAATATAAAACGAAAAAATGTGCCTTAATCATGTTCCGTGCGGATCACACAGTTTTCCACCAGGGGCGACGACAACTCCCTGAAATGATGAATCTCTGCTGGTGAAATGACGGGCTCGATCGTTTCGAAGAAGTCTGGCTGGAGCATTTTTTGGGGTCGAAAGGATTGCAGGACATAGCGACGGGCTCCCTGGATGGCGCGGGCCATGTCGAGGATCCGCTGCGCGTCGACAAAGGGGCGGACACAAGTGGTGCGGAATTCATAATCCGGGGATGTCTGCATGATCAGTTGGATGCTGCGCCGGAGGTGGGCGGTGATGTCCTCGTGGACCAGGGCCGGATGATAGGATGCGATCGGCGTTTTGATGTCCATGGCCACGTAGTCGACCAGCCGCTCGTCGAACAGCCGGGCGAGAACATCTGGACGGCTGCCGTTGGTGTCGAGTTTGATGCGCAGATGCAGCCGGCGGACAGCCCGGCAGAGATCGGCCAAATGGGGATGAAGGGTCGGCTCGCCGCCGCTGATCACCACGCCGTCGAGCAGCTTCCTGCGGGGAGTGAGAAATTCGATAAAACGGTCGAGGGGAAGACGCGAGGGCCATTCTCCCCTGGCAAGTTCCCCATTATGGCAAAAGGGGCAGGTGAAGTTGCAGCCAGTCACAAAGACCACACAGCTGACCCGCCCCGGATAGTCGATCAGCGACGTCTTTTGAAGTCCGGCCAGGTTCATGATGGAGACGGATCCAAGGGTGGCCTTTTTATCGGCAGGCTGCACCGGTTTGATCGGTCTTCGCAGCCACATGAGCCTCCAGATGGACCGTGGCGACCTTCTCTATCGCGCGGCCCGCTGGACTTCGGCCGATCACCGTGGCGGTGAGGTCCCCATCGATGGATGTCGCGCGATACGTTTTTCGCAGGGCGAATTCGGCCTGCTTGCCGTCATTCCACTGTTTGACCGGCCGCAGGTAACCGACCACGCGAGAGTAGATCTCGGTCTCCTGGTTGCAGTGGGTGCAACGCGGCTGTTCACCGGCCAGATACCCGTGGGAAGGACAGATGCTGAAGGTGGGGGTCAGGGTAAAGTAAGGCAGCCGGTAGTTGCCGGCTATTTTGCGCACCAGGGACTTGACCGCATCGATATCGCCGATCCGTTCGCCGAGAAATACGTGCAGAACCGTGCCACCGGTATATTTGGTCTGCAGCTGGTCTTGAAGCTGGAGAGTTTCATACAGGTCGTCGGTGTAGTTGACCGGCAACTGGGTCGAGTTGGTGTAGTAGGGCGCGGCTCCCTTTTCATATTCCACCTCGTTGGAGCACACGATGCGGGGGAATTTTTTCTTGTCCAGCATGGCCAGGCGGAAAGAGGTGCCTTCGGCCGGGGTGGCTTCCAGGTTGAAGATATCTCCGGTTTCTTCTTGAACCCCGGCCAGCAGGTCGCGCAGAAAGTCCATCACCTTGAGTGCGAAGGCCTGTCCTTCCATGGTGCCGATATCCTTGCGGATAAAGTTGAGGCAGGCTTCGTTCATGCCGATGATGCCGACGGTGGAGAAGTGATTCTTCCAATAGGTGCCGCTGCCTTGTTTGATCTCCCGAAGGTAGAAGCGCGAATAGGGGTAGAGATTTTTTTCGGTGAACTTTTCGAGCACCTTTCGTTTGATGGTCAAACTTTCCACGGCCTGGCGCACCCGGGTTTCCAGGCGCTGGAAGAAATCCTTTTCCCCATCGGCCAAGTGTCCGATACGGGGCAGATTGATGGTCACCACCCCGATGGATCCGGTCAGCGGATTGGCGCCGAACAGGCCGCCGCCGCGTTTGAGCAGTTCTCGGTTGTCCAGGCGCAGCCGGCAGCACATGGAGCGGGCGTCCTCCGGCGACATATCCGAGTTGACGAAGTTCGAAAAGTAGGGGATGCCGTACTTGGCGGTCATCTGCCAGACCAGATCGAGATTGGGATTGTTCCAGTCGAAATCGGGCGTGATGTTATACGTGGGAATGGGAAAGGTGAACACCCGGCCCTTGGCGTCGCCGGCCATCATCACCTCGGCAAAGGCGCGGTTGATCAGGTCCATTTCAGGCTGGAACTCGGCGTAGGTGGCCTCCAATTCCCGGCCGCCCACGATCACCGGGTGGTCTTTGAGAATCGAAGGTACGGAAAGATCCATGGTAATGTTGGTGAACGGGGTCTGGAAGCCCACCCGGGTGGGAATATTGATATTGAAGATAAACTCCTGGAGCGCCTGCTTGACCTTGTCGTAGGTCAATTCATCGTAGCGCACGAACGGGGCCAGTAGCGTGTCGAAATTGGAAAGGGCCTGGGCCCCGGCGGCCTCTCCCTGGAGCGTGTAGAAAAAATTGACGATTTGACCGAGGGCGGAGCGCAGGTGCTTGGGCGGCGCGCTCTCCACCTTGCCCTCGACCCCCTTGAATCCGTTTTTCAACAGGTCCTTCAGGTCCCATCCCACGCAGTAGACCGACAGCAGGCTCAGGTCGTGGATGTGCAGGTCGCCATCCTTGTGGGCGTTACGGATATCCGGGGGATAGATCCGGTTGAGCCAGTACTCGGACGTGACATCCGAGGAGATGTAGTTGTTGAGCCCCTGCAGGGAATAGCACATGTTGCTGTTCTCTTTGATTTTCCAATCCAGCCGCTGGATGTAGTGCTCGACCAGGTCCACGTTGGCCTTGGTGGCGATGCTGCGGATCTGGGCATGCTGCTCGCGATAGAGGACGTAGGCCTTGGCAGTGGCGTGAAACGGAGAGTCGAGCAGAACATGCTCCACGATGTCCTGGATCTCTTCCACCTCGGGCTGATCGCCCAGGCGCATTTCATGCGCCAGGGTCAACACGCGTAACGTCAGTTTGCGCGCCTCGCGTTCGCCGAATTCACCGGTGGCGTTGCCGGCCTTGGCGATGGCGGCAGTAATCTTGGTGGAATCGAACTCAACAATTCGTCCGTCGCGTTTTTTAATTTGTTCAAACACCAGGCTCTCCTCGCAGGGCTGAAGGTTTGCTGAATGACACCACGCTTTCGGGCACCCGGGTGCCGAACGCATCGGGATATAGATAACAGGTATTCAGGATGAAACGTTGCAATGCAGAATAGTGGGGTAGTTACATCAACATCTTGTTGTCTGTCAATCGAAAATTTCTACATCTTGTGGAAGGCCCGATCCATTCAGATGCAGTCGATAATACCCATCGACCCTAATATGTAGAGAATATTTTCGGTTGACATACAACATATTGTGTGCCAACACGATCACAATCCACGTTGTCGCACATCGTCGCTCCTTTTCGATCCAGCATCGGGCGTGAAGCGTCTTCACAGCCCCCTGAATCGCTGTTTCAGTAGCCTGAATTCGAAAGGCGGCGCCATCCGGCATCATCCATACAAATTTCCAAGCAGACAGACAGGAGCACAGCCCGTGCGTCAAAAAGCCAAAATCATTGAAACCACCGAAGGCATCATCGACCTGGCCACCTATAGCTGGGACGACGAGCGTTTCTCGCGCGTGTTGATCCAGCAGCACCCCATGGACGACGAGCAGGCCCAATCCATCAGCCGTTTCGTTCGAGAGGCCATCGATGAACTCAAGATTCAACGCATCACCCCGCCCATCGTGGATGCGGTGGTCAAGGCCACGCTGGAAGAGCACGGGGTCTCCAAGCTGGTGCATGTGCCCCTGGACAAATCCCTCTTCGTGCGCAACGGTCTGCATCTGACCCCCAACGCGGTGACGGTATTGGAGCGCCGCTACCTGAAAAAGGACGAATACGGCCGCCTGCAGGAAAATCCTTCCCAGATGTTCCGGCGCGTGGCGCGGCATATCGCCCAAGCCGATCTCAACTACGACCCGGAGGCCGATGTGCCGGCCGTCGAGGAGGCCTTTTTCGCCTTGATGGCCGAGCAGAAATTTTTGCCCAACTCGCCCACGCTGATGAATGCCGGACGGCGCCTCGGCCAGCTGGCGGCCTGTTTTGTACTTCCGGTGGAAGACAGCATGGAAGCGATCTTCGAAACGCTCAAGAATGCCGCCATCATTCACAAGTCGGGCGGGGGCACCGGCTTCTCCTTTTCCCGCCTGCGGCCCAAAAATTCCATGGTGGGCACGACCGGCGGGGTGGCCTCCGGACCCGTATCCTTCATGAAGATCTTCAATACGGCCACCGAGCAGGTCAAGCAGGGCGGCACCCGTCGCGGCGCCAACATGGCCATCCTGAAGGTCGACCACCCGGACATCATGGAGTTCATTTTCTGCAAGCAGAACGACAAGGAATTGAACAACTTCAATATCTCCGTGGCGGTCACCGACGATTTCATGAAGGCCGTTGCCGAAGGCGCCTCGTTCGACCTGATCGATCCGGCTCGCAAACGAAAGACCGGTTCTCTCGACGCCAGGGAGGTCTACGCGGCCCTGGTGCAGCAGGCGTGGAAGAACGGGGACCCGGGGATCGTCTTTCTCGATCGCATGAACCGCGACAATCCCACCCCGGACCTCGGCGCCATCGAGAGCACCAATCCATGCGGCGAGCAGCCGCTGCTGCCCAAGGAGGCGTGCAACCTCGGATCGATCAATCTGGCGCGTTGCGTGGTGGCGGATCAGGAGGAGGCGGCCATCGATTACGAGGAGCTGCGGCGGGTGGTGTGGGCGGCGGTCCACTTCCTGGACAATACCATCGACATGTCCCAGTATCCCCTGGCGGCCATCGACAATATGGTCAAGGGCAACCGCAAGGTGGGCCTGGGGGTCATGGGGTTCGCCGATCTGCTGTTCCAGCTCAAGATTCCCTACAACTCGGAACGGGCGCTGACCCTGGCCGAAGAGGTGATGGGGTTCATACAGGCCGAGTCCCATGCCGCATCCGAGGATCTGGCCCGGCACCGGGGGGCTTTTCCCAACTTCGAGCGCAGCATTTACAAAGAGATGGGGCATCCGCCCCTGCGCAACGCCACTTTGACCACGATTGCGCCCACCGGCACCCTGAGTATCATCGCCAATTGCTCGAGCGGTATCGAACCGTTGTTCGCCCTGAGTTTCGTCCGCACGGTGATGGACCAGGACCGGCTGGCCGAAGTCAACCCGGTCTTCGAGGCCGTGGCCCGGGCGCGCGGTTTTTACAGCCAGAAGCTGATGGAGACCGTGGCCGCCAGCGGGTCGATCAAGGATGTGGATGGGATTCCGGAGGATGTGAAGGCAGTGTTTGTCACGGCCCACGATATATCGCCGGAATGGCATATCCGCATGCAGGCCGCCTTTCAGAAATTCACCGACAACGCGGTTTCCAAGACCGTCAATCTGCCCCGCGACGCCACGGCCGCCGACGTGCGCAAGATTTACGATCTCGCCTATCAGTTGGGATGCAAGGGGGTCACCATCTATCGCGACGGCAGCAAGGAGAACCAGGTCCTCTCCACAGGGTCCTCCAAGACAGAAAAGGATGGCAGCCCGGCGGCCGTACGCGAGCGCCCCGAAACCCTGGAGGGGTTTACCACCAAGATCCGCACCGGTTATGGCCATCTGTATGTCACCGTGACGGAATTCGACGGGCGGCCCTTCGAGGTTTTTGCCACCATCGGAAAATCGGGGCGTTCCACGACGGCCAAGACCGAGGCCATCGGCCGGCTGGTCTCCCTGGCCCTGCGTTCGGGGGTGGACGTCCGGCAGATCGTGGATCAACTCAAGGGCATCGGCGGCGAACATCCCATCTTCCAGGAAGGGGGCCTGGTGCTTTCCATCCCCGATGCGATTTCGAGAATCCTCGAACGGCGTTACCTCGCTGGAAACACGGATAAAATGGCGCGCCCCGGCAACAGCCTGTTGGGCGGCAAGTGCCCGGAATGCGGGCAGACGATCAGCTTCGAGGAAGGGTGTCAGATCTGCCACTTCTGCGGATTTACCAAGTGCGGATAGAGAGAGGCGGCAGGCGTTGAATGGGCACTTTAGGGTGACCCGTCCGAACCGATCAGACGGCCGGTCAGATAGGTGCCCAGGATAAAGAGGCACTGGAGGCCCATGAAGGTCTCGGACGAGCGGTGGAACATCAGGCCGGCGGAGGCCGGAAAGCCCTCTTCGGCCCCATTGAACTGCAAGTAGAGATTCAGGCCGGGCAGGGCCGTGAAGCTGAGCAGCAGATCGTAGCCGTCGCGGTTTGTATCGATGCCGGCCGAAAGATTGCGGGCGGCCTCTTGCAGCTTGGCCGGGTCATGAGCAAAGTGGCTGGCGATAATCTTGTGCGTGTTGTCGGCGAAGCGGGCCACCAGGGGGCCGCTGTTTTCGATTTCCCTGAACGTCACCAGCCGGTCTGCGGGCGGCAGCACGCCCGGGAAGTCGAACAGATACCGGTAGAGCACCAATCCCACGGCCATGGTCACCGGTTGGCCATGGCCATCCTGGCAGCCTTCGGCGGCAATGCAATGCGACTCCCCGAAAAACGGTACATGGACCGATCGTCCCTCCCATCGGGCCCCCAGCCGGTTGGCGGCCGATTCCCAATCCAGGCGGGAGAGGCGTTCCTGGGCCGAACGATACGCTTCTGCGATACCGCTGCTCATCGGTTGTCCTCGTCTGCCGTGGTACGATTTTCCAGAAGTTGTTCCACAATCGCGTCGCGTTGGTCTTCGAGGTCGAACAGCGCCGCCATGAGCGCCGGTTTGACCGAATGGGCCGGAAGCCGGCGTCTGGCCTCTTCGATTTCCGCTTCGATCTCTTTTAGTTTCCGGCGAACCGCCTGCTCGTCAGCCATGCCTCCCTCCTTTCGGTTTGCGCTCGTGCGTTATTCCGGTCCCTACCATAGGGCCATCTCCGTCGAAAGCAATTGATCCAAGTCAATTGATTCACTTTTTGTCTCGAATGGGTTATGAATGTCCCTTCTGGCGTCGATTCGAAAGATCGACAAACCCGCTCAAGATTTCCGACAATAGAAATTTCGGGATACAGGCACGTTAATGAATGTGGTCTTTCTCGTCATGGTGGCGGTCGCCTTCCTGTTCGCGGCCTGGCACCAGGTGTTGTGGGTCCCGGTGGAAGGCGCCGTCGCGCCCATGGCGGCACTCTCCACCGCCATGATCGAGTCCGCAGCCGGCGCCGTGGATCTGGCCATCGGACTGGTGGGCGTCATGACCCTTTTTCTCGGGCTGATGAAGGTGGCAGAGGCGGGCGGCATGCTCAGGATTCTGGCCCGTCTGATCCGACCGCTCATGGTGCGCCTCTTCCCGGACGTGCCGGCCGACCATCCGGCCATGGGCGCCATGATCCTAAACCTGTCGGCCAATGCC
Organism: Desulfatitalea tepidiphila; assembly: GCF_001293685.1. Taxonomy (NCBI): domain Bacteria; kingdom Pseudomonadati; phylum Thermodesulfobacteriota; class Desulfobacteria; order Desulfobacterales; family Desulfosarcinaceae; genus Desulfatitalea; species Desulfatitalea tepidiphila. The sequence continues at coordinate 123,715 of NZ_BCAG01000001.1, forward strand.
CTGGGATTGGGCAACGCCGCCACGCCGTTCGGCATCCGCGCCATGCAGGCCCTGGATCAGCTCAATTCCCGGAAAGGGAGCGCCACCGATGCCATGGCCCTGTTTCTGGCCATCAACACCTCATCCATCACCCTCTTGCCAACCGGCGTCATCGCTTTGCGGGCCGCCGCCGGTTCGACCGATCCGGCCGGCATATTGCCGACCACCCTGTTCGCCACCATCGGATCGACCGCCGCGGCGATCGTGGCCGCCAAGGTGTATCGACGATTCTCCCCTGTGGGGACCGTCGGCGGAGAGGATGAAGAACAGGCCGTCGATGCGTCCCCGGATGTTTCGGACCAGGACGATACGGAGGCGGCGGCTTATCCCCTGTGGGTCAGCGTGACCGCCCTGGGGTTTCTGGTGGCCCTGGTGCCGCTGGCCGTCCTTTACGGGCGCTTCATTTCTCCCTGGATCGTGCCCGGATTGATGATTTTTTTCCTGGCATTCGGCGCCCTGAGGCGGGTGCGGGTCTACGAAGTGCTGGTGGAGGGGGCCAAGGAGGGGTTTCAGGTGGCCCTGCGCATCATTCCCTACCTGGTGGCCATTCTGGTGGCGGTGGGCATGCTGCGCGCCTCCGGCGCCATGGACGCCCTGGTGGGGCTCCTGGGGGCGGTCACCGAACCGCTGGGACTGCCGGCCGAGGCGCTGCCCATGGCCTTGATGCGGCCCCTGTCCGGATCCGGCGCCTACGGCATCATGGCGGCCATTATCAATGATCCGGCCATCGGGCCGGACAGTTATACCGGCTATCTGGTCAGCACCTTGCAAGGTTCCACCGAGACGACCTTCTATGTGCTGGCGGTCTATTACGGCGCTGTCCAGATCCGGCGCATCCGTCACACCCTGGCCGCGGCATTGACCGCCGATCTGGCCGGCGTGGTCTGCGCGATCCTGGCGTGTCTCTACGTATTTGGTTTCTAACGGAATGAGAAAGGAGAAATCCATGACTGTTCGCTTCGATCTATCAGGAAAAGTGGCCATCGTCACCGGCGGCGGCAGAGGCATTGGACGGGCGATCGCCCTGGGGCTGGCCAAGGCCGGCGCCGCGGTGGTCGTCGCCAGCCGCACGGCCGATCAGATCAACGCCGTGGCCGAGGAGATCCGGGCCAATGGCGCCCAGGCGCTGCCACTGGTGACCGATTTGACCGACGGCGCCCAACTCGAACGACTGGCCGCCGAAACCGTTCAGCAATTCGGTCGTATCGATATCCTGGTGAACAATGCGGCCCGCAGCTTCATGCGCAGCCTGATGGACCTGCGCGAGGACGGCTGGGACAAGGTGTTCGACACCAATGTCAAGGCGGTGTGGTTGCTGAGCCGCGCGGTGGCGCGTCAGATGATGGCCCAGAAAAGCGGCCGGATCATCAACATCACCACCGTGGGCGCGGAAAAGGCGGAACTGGGCATGGCCGCCTACGGGTGCAGCAAAGCGGCCCTGAAGATGCTCACCCGCTGCATGGCCCGCGAGTGGGCCGCGCTCGGTATCCAGGTCAATGCGGTGGGGCCGGGCCTGACCCGCACCGACTTCAGCAAGCCGATCTGGTCCAATCCGGACATCGAAAAGCACGTCACCGCGATGCTGCCCATGGGACGCATCGGCGAGCCGGAAGAGATCGTTCCGGCCGTGCTCTTTCTGGCCTCGGAGGCTGCCAGCTATATGACCGGCCATACCATCTACGTCGATGGGGGCGCGCTGACGACGTAGTGCCAAGCCAGCGTTTCTAAGTGAATGCGTTTCATTAAACCCGGCGTGTGTGGTACAGGTGGCCGATGCCACACGCCAAGCGGTCGAGTGCCGGTAAAATGCACGGCGGGCGGCCCAGAAACTCGCTACGCTCAAACAGTCTGGGCCGCTTGTCCGCCGTTTGCATTCGAAAGGCACTAAGACCGCAGGCGTACGTGGCCCTGGCCACCTGCTCCCCCCACGCCTGCCATCTCCGCTGCCATTCGATTCTATTATCAAAAAACATATATCATGGATCGATCACCACGGTTAGAAGCGGTAGATCAGTTCGAGCATGTGGGTGTTGAGCCCCGGGTTTTCCATGAATAGACCGGCATTGGACATGTGCTGAAAGCTGTAGCCGATGATGAACGACATGGAAAGTATGTAGTCGATGCCCACGGTCGAGGTGAACTGGAGCGATCCGCCGAAGTCTTCCGAGTCCAATTTAGATCGGGAAAGATAGGTCACGTGCACACCGGCAAAGAGGGCGAGCCGTTTGCCGGGGCTGAGCAGGTAAAGACCCGGTCCCGCCGAACCCACGAAGGTGTTTTCATCGGAAAGCAGGAAGCCTGCGTTGATCCCCAAAAAAGGGCCGACCAACCAATGCGCGTCCGATTCCCAGGTATAGGGCAGCCCACAGGCCAAAAAGAGTTCTGATTTTGTGAATTGCTCGCTGTTCCGCGTGTCGCCGACACCCGTGCGCACGCCGGCGGCCAGCCAGTTGATGTCTTCCGCGTGGACAGGGGAGTGGCCGGCCGCTGCAACGAGAATCGCCAGGGCCGGAGCCAACAGCATTCGAACCCGGTTGGTTCGGAAGAACCCTCCTGGTGAGTCTGTGATGAACCCCCACATGACGGTCCTGCACAATAATGTTGGGTTGGTGATCGAGAGTTTCGATTGAACCAATTGATGTTTAAGGCAATTCCAGACGTAAGTCAATTGAAATGAATTCTTAACAGCGACTCTAACTGAACGCGATTCATTAAACCCGTCGTGGTTGGAACAGGTGGCCGATGCCACACGCCAAGCGGTCAAGAGCCAGTAAAATGCACGGCGGGCGAGCCAGAAACTCGCTGCGCTCAAACAGTCTGGACCGCTTGTCCGCCGTTTGCATTCAACTGGCTCTAAGACCGCTGGCTCACGTGGCCCTGGCCACCTGCCCCATCCACGCCTGCCATATCCCTTGCGATGCGAATTTTTGTATCAAAAAACTTTTAAAAGACGCGCCCGTCAAGAGGAATCGCATTCAGTTGGAATTGCTGAATTCTTAAAAATCAACCCGGTGCCATCGGCCGTTTCTGCCTTATTTTGTTTGTTCGGCTCGAACCGCGGCAATACCGTTTACCCTGAACCGTCATGCAGGAACACAAGATGACCGCCTCCATTCAACTTCGCGGCGTCCGGCAGAACAATCTTAAAGACGTCGACATCGATATCCCTCTGAACCGCATCACCGTGGTGACCGGCGTGAGCGGTTCGGGCAAATCCTCCCTGGCCTTCGATACCCTTTACGCCGAAGGCCAGCGGCGCTACGTCGAAACCTTTTCGCCCTACGCGCGGCAATTCATGGACCGCATGGACCGCCCCCAGGTCGATCGGATCCTGGGCGTGCCGCCGGCCATCGCCATCGACCGCAAGGACCCGGTGCGCACCTCGCGTTCGTCCGTGGGGACCATGACCGAACTGACCGATTACGTGAAGTTGATCTTCGCCCGCCGGGGGGTGTTGCACTGCCGTCGATGCCGCCGGCCGGTGCGGCCCGATGCGCCTGAACAGATCGTCGGGCGTCTGATCGACGAAACCGACGGGCGGCGCCTGACCATCACCTTTCCCTACCACTGCCCGGATGGGCCCAAAGCAGGTCGCAAGACCTTGATGCGCCTGGGATACGACCGTGTATGGGTCAAGGAAGAGGTCCAAAGCCTGATGGATTTGCCGGACAACGCCTTGGAGACGGCCCTGGATGTGGTGGCCGACCGTACGACGGCGGATGCCGGTCGACGGCAGCGGCTGGTCGATTCTCTGGAAACCGCTTTCCGCTTCGGCGGCGGCCGGGCAGATGTGTGGATCGCGGGCGGCGGCCGACAGGCTTATTCCAACCGCATACACTGCGCCCACTGCGACATCGATTATGTCGCTCCGTTGCCCAATCTCTTTTCGTTCAACAGCCCCCTGGGCGCCTGCGACACCTGTCGGGGATTCGGGCGGGTGATCGACATGGATCTGGACCTGATCATTCCCGATCCGGCGCGCTCGCTGGAACAGGGGGCCATCAAACCTTTCGGCGGAGCGGCCGAGGGGCGCTTCGAGTACCGGGATTTGAGCGGATTCTGCCGCGAACGGGGCATTGCCATGGATGCCCCCTTCCGCCGGTTGCCGGCTGATCAGCGACAAGCGATCATCGACGGTGACGACGGTTATTACGGCATCCGCGGCTATTTTCAATGGCTGGAGAGCCGCAGTTACAAGATGCATGTGCGCGTCTTCCTGTCGCGTTATCGCAGCTACGATCTCTGTCCGGCCTGCCACGGCACCCGCTTCAAGCCCGAGACTCTGCTGTACCGCATCGAGGGCCGCACCATCGCCGAAGTCTATGCCCTCAACGTGGATCAGGCCCTGGCCTTTTTCGACGACCTGGAACGTTGCGTCCGGGACGAAGCCGACGTCCTTGTGCTCGGGGAGATCACGGGGCGCCTGCGGTATCTGCGGGATGTGGGGCTGGGCTACCTGACCCTGGATCGCCAGTCTCGCACCCTGTCGGGCGGCGAGGTGCAGCGGGTGGCCCTCGCATCGGCCCTTGGTGCATCCCTGGTCAACACCCTCTATGTACTCGACGAGCCGAGCATCGGCCTGCACCCCAGGGACAACGAGCGACTGGCCCGCATTCTGCAGCGGCTCCGCGACCTGCCCAACACCATCGTGGTGGTGGAGCACGATCCGGCCATCATCCGGGCGGCCGACTACCTGCTCGATATGGGCCCCCGGGCCGGCGAGCAGGGCGGGCGTGTCATGTACTTCGGTCCCGTGGCAGAGGCCGGGACCTCCTTGACCGGCCAATATCTTTCGGGAGAAAAAACCATTCCCATGCCGGTTCGACGCCGGACGCCCAGACGCGGCCAATGGCTCACCGTGCGCGGGGCGGCCGAGCACAACCTGAAATCCATAGACGTGAGGCTTCCCTTGGGGATGCTGGTGTGCCTGACCGGCGTGAGCGGTTCGGGCAAGTCCACCCTGGCCGAGGAGATTCTCTATAAAGGGGTCAAGCGCCGGCTCGGCGAGGGCGAAGGCCGGCCGGGCAGGTTCCGCCGGATCGACGGCGGTGAAAAGATACGGCAGGTCGAACTGGTCGATCAGCGGCCCATCGGCCGCACGCCGCGGGCCAATGTGCTGACCTACACCAAGGCGATGGACCCGATCCGCCGGTTGTTGGCCGCCACGGAGACGGCCGTTGCCCGGGGATTTGGTCCCGGTCACTTCTCGTTCAACGTGGCCGGCGGCCGCTGCGAGACCTGCAAGGGCGAAGGTTACGAGACCGTGGAGATGCAATTTCTCTCCGATGTCTTTATTTCGTGCCCCGACTGCCAGGGCAAACGTTTCAAGCCCGAGGTGCTGGAGGTCGTCTACCGGGAGCATAATATCCACCAGATCCTGCAGCTGACCGTGGATGAGGCCTTGGTGTTCTTCGGCGATCAATCCAGAATCGTCGCCGCCCTGCAGCCGCTTGCCGATGTGGGGCTGGGCTATCTGAGGCTGGGGCAGCCGATTTCGACCTTTTCGGGCGGCGAGGCCCAGCGCCTCAAGCTTTCACGCTACCTGGGGGTCGGCCGCCAGGCGCGGCTGCTGATTTTTGACGAGCCCACCACCGGTCTGCACCTGGCCGATATCGCCACCTTGCTGCAGGTGATGCAGCGCCTGGTGGACGAGGGCAACAGCATCCTGATCATCGAGCACCACCTGGATGTGATCAAATCTGCCGACTGGGTCATCGACCTGGGGCCCGAGGGCGGCGACGGCGGCGGACGGGTGGTGGCCGTCGGCCCGCCCGAAACCATTGCCGCTGCGCCCGCGTCGCACACCGGCCGATTTTTGAAGCCCTGCCTGGAGGGCCGTATCGAAGCCGCGGCGCGGGTTGCGCCGCCGGCCGCTTCGGACAATGGCGGTGCGATCCAAGTGCGCGGCGCACGGGAGCACAACCTGAAAAATGTGGACCTGGCCGTTCCCCACAACCAGTTGGTGGTGTTGACCGGGGTGAGCGGCTCGGGCAAGTCCACATTGGCGTTCGACATCCTGTTCGCCGAAGGGCAACGCCGCTACCTGGAGAGCCTGGCGCCTTACGTGCGCCAATATATGAAGATCCTCGAGCGGCCCGAAGTGGATCTGGTCACCGGTCTGTCGCCCACCGTGGCCATCGAACAACGCATCAGCCACACCAGCCGGCGGTCGACCGTGGCGACCTTGACCGAGATTTATCATTTTCTGCGCCTGCTCTACTCCAAGCTGGGCAATGCCCATTGCCCGGGATGCTTGCGGCCCCTGTCGCGTCAGAGCGAAGCGGAGGTCAAAGAACGGATCGCCGGCCGCTACGGTCGAAGAGGGGTATTGCTCTTGGCGCCCAAGATCGCCGGGCGCAAGGGCTATCACAAAGAGGTGCTCGCCCGAGCCCTGAAACTCGGATACGACCGTGCCCGCGTAGACGGCCAGATGGTGGCGCTGACGCCGGGCATGGCCTTGAGCCGCTACCATGACCATTCCATCGATCTGGTGGTGGGTGAAATTCCCAACGGACGGGGCGCAGAAGCGCGCCTGACGGATCTGGTGAACACGGCGCTGAAAGAAGGGGACGGGACCCTGATCGTGCTCGATCCGGAAAGCGGCCGGGAGGAGCTGTCCAGCGTACACGGCCGCTGCCCCTCCTGCGGCCTGGGCGCGGTTCAGGGCGATCCACGGCTTTTTTCCTTCAATTCCCCCCAGGGCGCCTGCCCGCGTTGCGATGGATTGGGGGTTGTGGGCGTGGACGAGTTCCGGGAGGGAAAAGATGCCAAGATCTGCCCCGACTGCCAGGGCAGCCGATTGCGGCCGGAAGCCTTGTCGGTGCAGGTTCAGGGGCGCACCATCTGGGACTTGGTGCGGCAACCGGCCGGTGAACTGCTCCCCATCCTGGATCGCCTGTCGTTCCCCGAACAACAGGGTCCCCTGGCAGACCCCATTTTGAGCGAGCTCAAGACCCGCCTGGCCTTGATGAACCGGCTGGGCCTGGGCTATTTGGCCCTCTCGCGCTCGGGCGACACCCTTTCGGGCGGTGAGGCGCAACGGGTGCGGCTGGCGGCCCAGCTCGGTTCCAACCTCACCGGCGTCACCTATATCCTGGATGAGCCCACCATCGGCCTGCACGCGCGGGACAACCATATCCTGGTGGAGGCCCTGGGCGACCTGCGCGACCGGGGCAACACCGTCATCGTGGTCGAGCACGACGAAGAGACCATCCGGGCCGCAGACACGATCATCGACCTGGGGCCCGGGGCCGGTGCCAACGGCGGGCGCGTGGTGGCCGCGGGCGGCCTGGACGACCTGCGGCGCGAGCCCGCTTCGGTCACCGGAGCGGTGCTCGAGCGCGGCCGAACCCGGATCACCAGCCGGATGCGCCCCTGCCGGCGGGGTCCGGCATTGAAGATCGTCGGCGCCTCGGCCAACAATCTCAAAGGCATCGACGTGCGCCTGCCCCTCAACCGACTGATCTGCGTGACCGGCGTGAGCGGTTCGGGAAAGTCCAGCCTGGTCAAGAAGACCCTCTACCAGGGACTTCATCAGCGGCTGCGAGGCCAGTCGCTGTCCAGTGACACGTGCAAGGGCATGGAAGGCTGGCAGGCGCTGACTCGCGTCCTGGAAGTGGACCACACCCCCATCGGCCGGACGCCCCGATCGGTGCCGGCCTCCTACGTGGGCTTTCTCACCGACATCCGTAATCTCTTCGCCCAGGTACCGGAGGCGCGGGCCAGGGGATACGGAGCGGCCCGTTTCTCATTCAATGTGGAAGAGGGCCGTTGTCCGGCCTGCAAGGGACAGGGACGTCCCAAGGTGGAGATGGCCTTTCTGCCCGATGTGTATGTGCCTTGCGAGGTGTGCGGCGGAGCGCGCTACAATGCGGAGACGCTGGCGATTCGATACAAAGGCAGGCACATGGCCGAGGTGTTGCAGATGACCTTTGCCGAGGCCTTGCAGTTCTTCTCGGCCATACCGAAGATTCGCCAGGCGGTGCAGTTCGTCTGCGACATCGGGCTGGGTTACCTGCAGCTGGGCCAGCCCAGCCCCACCCTGTCGGGCGGGGAGGCCCAACGCATCAAGCTGGCCCGGGAGATGGCCCAACGCGCCAACGGTCCGACCCTTTATCTTCTGGACGAGCCCAGCACCGGTCTGCATCCCGCCGATGTGCACCTGTTGATCGACGTGCTTCAGGGGCTGGTGGCACAGGGACATACGGTGGTGACCATCGAACACAATATGGAGATCATCAATGCGGCCGATTATCTCATCGACCTGGGGCCCGAGGGCGGAGCAGCCGGTGGAAAGCTGGTGGCCGTGGGCTCACCCCGGGAGATGCTGGGCAAGACGAAGAGATCGCACACCGCCCGCTACCTCGAGCGATATCTGGATGGGCATTGATCGACAGGCTGGGTTGATTTACGATCTGTTGCCATGTTCACAATAGAAAAATGTCCGTCGCAGAGGGCTCAACAAGAAGTTCAACGGATTCAAAGGGCCGTGTCGCTGATTCATCCTTCATAAGCTTCGATTCAAGACATGGATATTTACGTTAAGCGAGTATACGACCGAGCGGCTTCGGAAGACGGATTTCGAATTCTGGTCGATCGGCTGTGGCCAAGAGGGCTGTCAAAAACGACTGCGAAGATAGATTTGTGGCTGAAGTCCCTGGCGCCTTCAAATGATCTCCGGAAATGGTACCAGCATGATTCCGAGAAGTGGCCGGAATTCAAACAGCGATATTTCGCCGAATTGGATTCAAACGAGGATTCTGTCAACGAGATTATCGGTCATTTGAAGAAGGGCAGAGTTTGCTTGTTGTATTCATCAAAGGAGTCCCAATACAACAATGCCGTAGCCTTGAAAGATTACCTGAACAACCTGGTAAAGCAGTGGCGCGGTGCGCAGATCCGGTATTCGTGAAACTGATATGGCTCACCTTCACGAAACCTGAGGGCGAGCCCCTCGCGACCAGCCACGCCGATATCTAATGTCCGTTGTTCAGCACCTCTTCCAGCGCCGCGGACAAGGCCGCCACGGAGAACGGTTTGGGAAGAAAGCTCTCTGCGCCGGCATTGATGATCTCCCGGGCCGGGCCGTCGAGGGTGAAGCCGCTGCAGACGATTACCTTCAGGTCGGGCCGCAACTCCTTGAGCTTGGGATAGATCTGGTTGCCGCTCATGTCCGGAAGCACGACATCCAGGAGGGCAAATGCGATGGCATCCGGATACTCTTGTGCAAGCTGCAAGGCCTCCTTGCCCGATTTGGCCTCCAGGACCCCGTATCCCAATTTTTCGACAATGGCCCGGTTGACCTCCATGACCAGCTCTTCGTCTTCGATGATCAGCGCCACTCCGGTGCCATGGCCGGTGTGCAGCGGTTTGACCGTGTCGCCGGGTGCCGCGTCGGCAGCGCTGGCGCACGGCAGGTAGATGGACACCGTGGTGCCCTTGCCCAGCTCGGATGCCACGTAGACAAAACCGCCGTGCTTTTTGACGATGCCATACACGGCCGCCATGCCGAGGCCCCGCCCCTGGAATTTGGTCGTATAAAACGGCTCGAAGACGCGTTCGAGGGTCTTTTGATCCATGCCTTTACCGGTATCGGTAATGCTGAGCAGGACATGCCTTCCCGGCTTGAGGCCTTGATATTTGATGCAGTCGTCCGGCAGCACGTCGACGTTGCGCAGTGTGACGCGCACCGTGCCTTTCTCTTCGATGGCCTCGGAGGCATTGGACAAAATGGCGGCCAGCAGCATCTGCATCTGGGTGCTGTCCACTTCGATGGGATCGGTGGACTCTTCCAATTCCGTCTCGAGCTCCACGTAGGGCGACAGGCTGTGGTTGACCAGGCTCAGGGTTTCGCGAACGAAATGGTGGGAGGCCACGGTCTGGGTCTGGAATTTGCCGCCGCGGGCATAGGCCAGCAATTGACTCGTCAATTGGACCATTTTATGGCCCGCCTGCTGGATGGGTTCCACGAACCGCATGATTTTGGCGTCGGCCAGACCGTCCATCTGGATCAGTTCCAGATTGCCGAGGATGACGGCCAGGGCATTGTTGAACTGGTGGGCGATCCCGCCAGCCAATGTCGCAATGGACTCCATTTTCTGGGCTTGTTGCAGGCGCGCCGCCAGCCGGCGTTGATCCTTTTCGGCCTCCCGATTCAGGGTGACGTCCACGATGAAGGCCAATGCGCCAGAATAGTTGCCGCGCGTGTCGCGTTGGGCGATGGCGCTGAGCAGGATGTCTTTGATCTCCCCCTGCCGGGTAACAAATTGATAGGGGCGATTTTTGATAGAACCGGACTTGTAAAATGCGGGGAAAGAGTTCTCTATGGCGTCGCGGCGGCTCTGGGAGGTGAAAAAATCAAAGGCGGATCGGCCGATGACCTCTTCCCGCTGGTATCCCATGGTTTCCAGCCACATGTTGCTCACGCTGGTGATGCGGTCCTCGCTGTCGAGGGAGTAGAGCATGACCGAAGCGTTTTGATAAAGATCCTTGTAGCGCTGTTCGCTCTCCTGGAGCGCCCTGGCCGTCTGCTTCTCGCGGGTCACATCCCTGGCGCAGCCCACCGTCCCGATCAACTGACCATTATCGTCCCAGAAGGGCGCCTTATGGACATCGAGCATCAGGTAATGATTGCGGATCAGGCCCTCTTCGAGAAAACGGCCGGCCGATTTGCGCAGCTTGGTGATTTCGTCCGAGTTGATGGCGCCGTCGCCAAAGGTGTGCTGGTGGCCGAGTTTCCGCTCCTTCTCGGCAAAATACGCTTCGGTGTTGCCGATGGCCTCATCGGGATGGCGGCATTGGAGCAGTTTGTCGCACAGGGCCTGGTTGGCGAACATGTAACGGTCGTCCAGGTCCTTGGCCCAGATCAGGTCCGGGACGTTGTCGGCCATCAGGCGCAACATTTTGTGGAGCCGGCGATGCTTGGCTTCGCTCTGGCGCAATGCCGCCTGGGCCTGTTTGCGATCCTCTTCGAGGGAGAGGAATTTCGCCAGGGTACTGATGATGTAGATGTCGATCTCATTGAACTGCCGAACCTGCGTGTCCACGATGCACAGGGCGCCGATGACGCTCTCCCGGCAATACACCGGATATCCCAGGTAGCTCTTCAGACCATATTGGCGGACATAGGGATCGCTTTCGTAAAAGGGGGTGCGGGTGAGGTCCTCGAGGATCACGGGCCGGTTGCCGCTCTGGATGGTCGCTTCGAAACAGATATGTCCGGCGGCTTTGTCCTTGGCCGGAAACCCCGGGGGCAGATTGTATCCGGACCAGCAGGCCAGCGAAGCTTCGTGATCGTCGATGCGGTTGTAGAGCGAACAGGCGCTGCCGAGCAATTGGTAGGCTTGCTGAACGATGATGTGAATATTCTGCTCGGGGTCAGGGCCCATCAGGCTGAACAACTCGCCCAGCTTTTTCAATTTTTGGGAGACTTGAGGATCATTGGGAGCATCGGCGGGAGCATCGGCCGTTGCGGGCGGCGATTTGGGGGATTTGGGATGCATACGGGTTGACCCTCCAGACAATGGACGCGAAATCTAGTTTAAATTTCATATCGCGATATAAAAAACAAGCAAAATTTTATTTCAAACCTTGTATCAAAACAAAGAGTTATGGGAGGTGTGGGGGTGACTCCCCGTTTTGTATCCATTGCCGCCAGGTGCGGCCCTGGCATATTGAGGGGACCGGCGTCCCCTTTACAGCCGTTTGGATTCATGGCACAAAGGCTATGGGCGGTTCTTATCCAACTGCCTGTATTTTTGTCCAAACGGTGTTGTGGCGGCCTTCCGGGGCCATGAATGTTCGATGCAGATTCGATGTAAAGAGGTGGCGATGAGACTCATCCGAATGGGAGCGCCCGGCCGTGAGCGCCCCGGATTGTCGATCGACGGCAAGGTGGTGGACCTGCGCGTGCTTTTTCCGGAAATCCCGGATATCGACGAGCAGTTTTTCAGGCAGGGGTGGCTGGAACGTCTGGCCGGACTCGACCTGTCGGCCCATGCCCGTGAATCCAAGGAACGCTGGGGGCCGCCCATCGCACGACCCTCCAAGATCATCTGCCTGGGGAAGAATTATGCCGAGCATGCCCGTGAAGGCGGTTTCGAGACGCCGGCCAGCCCGTTGATTTTTTCAAAGACGCCCAACACGCTCAATGGTCCGTTCGACCCGATCCTGCTGCCGCGCAGCTCCGGAAAGGTCGACTGGGAGGTGGAGTTGGCCCTCGTCATCGGAAAAGCGGGCAAGCGTATCGTGCGCGCGCAAGCCTTGTCCCACGTGGCCGGTGTGACGGTGATGAACGATGTGTCCGGGCGCGAGGCGCAATTCGCCGACTCCCAATGGTTTCGGGGAAAGGCGTTCGACACCTTCGCCCCCATGGGCCCGGCCCTGGTGACTCTCGACGAGATCGGCGATCCCCACGATCTGCGTCTGACCGCCACGGTGAACGGCCGGATCATGCAGGACGGCCACACCCGCGACCTGATTTTCGACCTTCCCGCCCTGATCGCCAACATCAGCGAAGACATCACTCTCGTGCCAGGGGACGTGATTTCCACCGGCACGCCGGCCGGCGTGGGGATTTTCCGCGATCCGCCCATCGTTCTGGACGAGGGCGATGAAGTCTCCTGCTGGATCGAGAAAATAGGGGCCATTACCAATCGCGTGGTGCGGTGACGGGGTGGCGCTGGATATCATCAATGATTCGTTGTATATCACATCCTTTTAAAACCCATGACAAAGGTTTTGGACGATGAATCGCAAATCGGGATTTGCCTGGCTCCTGGTGGGCCTGTTGCTGGTGTTCACCTCCGTGGCGGATGCGGCCATGGCGCCCGGCGACATCCCTCCGGGTCTTGAGGCTTGGGCGCCGTGGGTGCTGCATGGCCAATCCGAAGCGCTATGCCCCACCGATTACGATGACGGTACGGTGGCGCGTTGCCAGTGGCCATCGCGATTGCACCTCGAATTTTCGTCTGATCAAGGGACCTTCGAACAGCGGTGGCTCATGTTTGCCGAAGGGTGGGTCGTTTTGCCGGGCAATGCCGATTTGTGGCCCGACAGCGTCACGGTGGACGGGCAATCCGTGGCCGTGATTCATCGAAACGACGCACCCATGATCCGGTTGTCGCCCGGCGATCATCGGATCATGGGACGATTCATCTGGCAACAGCGTCCGGAGATGATCCAGGTGCCTCCCGAACTGGGGTTGCTGGAACTCAACATCGACGGGCGCCGGATCCGTACCACGACCATCGATGCCCAGGGACGGCTCTGGCTACAGGAGGGAGCGTCCGCCGGAGGCCGTGAAGAGCGCATCGCCTTGCGGCTGTTCCGTCTGCTGGACGATACCATTCCCATGCAGGTCACCACGCACCTGCGCCTCGACATATCGGGCAATTCGCGTGAAATCGAACTTCCCGGGGTATTGTTGGAAAACAGCATCCCCATGGACATCAAGAGCCTACTGCCGGCGCGGCTGGATGCCAATGGGCGGTTGACGGTGCAGGCCAGGGCCGGACGATGGGAGATTTCCATCGTTGCTCGCATGTCCGGCCCGCAATTCAAAATCAACGCCGGTCCCTGCCCCTATGGGGATGAGGTCTGGTCCTTTCAACCCCGGCACGCGTTGCGCATGGTGGAGGTTCTCGATGTGGCGCCGGTGGAGCCCGGTCAGACCGACATGCCGGATGCCTGGCGCGGTTATCCGGCCTATTTGTTGAAATCGGGCGGCGCCATGACCCTCAAGGAGATCCGCAGGGGCGATCCGGATCCGGCGCCGGATCAACTCGTCCTGCATCGGACCTGGTGGCTCGATTTCGATGGCGCCGGATTTACCCTTCGTGACGCGATCAGCGGCACCCTCAGCCGCCAGTGGTCGCTGGCCGTCAACGCGCCCATGGTCCTGGGACGGGTGGCCGTGGACGGAGAGGAGCGGGTGATCACGGAACAGGGCCCCGAAAAGAAGATGGGCGTCGAGTTGCGCCGGGGCCATCTGTCCATGGAAGCGGACAGCCGCCTGCCAGATCGCCCGGCGGCGATGTCCGCCGTGGGATGGGACCACGATTTCCAGACCGTCACGGGCGTTCTTCACCTGCCGCCGGGATGGCGTATTTTTTCGGCGTCGGGCGTCGACTGGCTCTCTGATACCTGGCTGAAACGCTGGTCGCTGCTCGATCTGTTCCTTCTGTTGATCATCGCCCTGGCGGTAGCCAAACTGCGGGCCTGGTACTGGGGGATAGCGGCCCTGGTGACCATGACGCTCATATGGCACGAAACCGGCGCCCCGCGTTGGGTCTGGCTCCATTTGTTGGCCGTGCTGGCCTTGTGGCCCCTGCTGCCGGCTGGTTGGTTCAGGCGTCTGGTGACGATGTGGGGCATCGGCGCCGTGGCGGTTTTGTTGATCACGGCCATCCCTTTCGTGGTGCAGGAGATCCGCTGGGGCCTGTACCCCCAACTGGCCCCTCATGCCGATCGGCCCATTCCGGCCCGAACGCAGCTGTCGAACCTGGCGCCCCCCGCTCCCATGGTCGAGCGCATGGACGAATCGGACATGAGTTCCAGGATGATGGCCAAGGCAGGACGGGCGCAGACCCCGTCCGCCGCGGTTTCCGTTCCCGTGAAGGAGGCTGATCTGATCGACCATGATCCCGATGCACTGATTCCCACCGGACCCGGCCTGCCGGACTGGCAGTGGCGATCGGTTCAACTGCGCTGGAGCGGCCCGGTATCCAAGGCGCAAGACATTCGGTTCTATCTGCTCTCACCGATCGTGAATTTTATCCTGGCCATGCTCAGGGTCGCTTTTCTGATCTTGTTGATGTGGATCCTGTTCGATTGGCGATCGTGGTGGCGGCCATGGTGGCAGCGGGTCCGCGACAGGTTCAATGCAACCGCGGCGGTGGTATGGGTTGTTTTGTGCCTCGGCATGCTTCGGCCGGAGGCGTATGCGGCCGATGCATCGATCTTTCCACCGCCGGCTCTTCTGGAGGAGCTCCGCCAGCGTCTCCTGGAGAAGCCCGATTGCCTGCCCCACTGTGCCGAGATTGCACGCATGGAGGTGGTCGCATCCGGAGACGACCTGCAGGTGATGTTGAAAATTCACTGTGCTGATCGCATGGCTGTCCCGTTACCGGTCAACCGAAGGTCGTGGCTGCCCGATCAGATCCTGCTGGATAACGCACCGATCAGCGGGTTGCGCGTCGACGACCAAGGCCAGATGTGGGCCCTGGTGCCTTCGGGCGTCCACACCCTGAATCTGACCGCCGATGTGGCAGCGGTATCGGTGATTCAGATGCCGCTGCCGCTCCGACCGCACAACGCCTCCTATGCGGCGTCAGGGTGGCGCCTGGACGGCATCGATCCCAATGGCCATACCGGATCCAGTATCCAATTGACCCGTTTGAAGAACGACCGGTCGCCATCGGCAGATCGTCCCGCCGGCAGCCTCCCGCCGTTTTTACAGGTCGAGCGGCTGCTGCGGTTGGGACTGACCTGGCAGGTAACGACCACGGTGACGCGGTTGACCCCCACCGGTGCGCCCATCGTGGTGACGCTGCCCTTGATGGCCGATGAATCGATCACCACTTCCGGCGTCCAGGTCGACCAGGGGCAGGCCCTGATCAACATGGCACCGTCCGAAAGGATGGTGACCTTCGACTCTGTCTTAACCATCGCGCCCATAATCGAATTGACAGCGCCAAAGGCCGTTCCGTGGACCGAAACATGGATCCTGGATGCGGGTGCTATCTGGCATTGCGAAACGGAGGGCATTGCGGCCGTCCACCATCAGGACGCCGCCGGTCAGTGGCGCCCGCGCTGGCAGCCCTGGCCCGGTGAAAAAATCACGATCCGGGTAAATCGTCCGGAGGCCGTACCCGGGCAGATCAAGACCATCGATGGCGCCGACCTGGTGTTGACGCCGGGGCAGCGTTTCGGCCAGGGCGAGCTGCGCATGCGGATACGGACCAGCCGCGGGGGGCAGCATACGATGGAGCTGCCGTCCAATGCCAATTTGCAGCAGGTGACGGTCGGCGGTAGAACGCTTCCCGTGCGCCAGGACGGACCCTATGTGACCGTGCCCCTGCAACCGGGGGCCCAGGCGGTGGCGGTCCGGTGGCAGCAGCTGTCATCCTTCGGCACTTTTTTCAAAGTTCCCGAGGTGAAATTGGGCCAACCGGCGGTCAATGCCCGGGTAACGGTGAACGTGCCGGCCCAACGCTGGATCCTGATGGTCGGCGGTCCCCGTTGGGGGCCGGCGGTGCTCTTCTGGAGTTATCTGATCGCCATCGTCCTTGCGGCCCTGGTTCTGGCGCGTTTGCCCCTGACGCCGCTGAGGAGCTGGCAATGGCTGCTGCTGGGGTTGGGATTGACCCAGGTCCCACCGGCCATGGCATTGATCATCGTGGGGTGGCTGCTGGCCCTGGGCCTGCGGGCGAAGTCTCCTCTGCCGCAGCACTGGCTGCCGTTCAACGCCATTCAAATCGGGCTGGTCGCATGGACATTGGCCGCCCTGGCGGCCCTCTTTGCAGCGGTCAAGGCCGGCCTGCTGGGCCAGCCGGAGATGCAGATCGCCGGCAACCAATCGAGCCACATGGTGCTCAAGTGGACCCAGGACCACATCGCGGGGAACATGCCGCAACCCTGGCTGATCAGCCTGCCGGTGTGGCTGTTCAACCTGCTGATGCTGGTCTGGTCCTTATGGTTGGCATGGGCTCTTTTGGGTTGGTTGAAGTGGGGATGGCACTGTTGGGTCAAGGACGGCGGCTGGCGCAAGGTATCCCTGCGGCGCAACGCAGGTGCATCGCCGCACTAGGTACACGCAGGCATAAATAAGCTGACCTATATGTCGCCCCATACAGCCAATGGAATGGATACTTAGCGTACTCGTACGCGTACTTCAGCGCAGCGGTACTCGTACTCGATCCATCCTGGAATCGTTGACACAAGCAGGGGGATCTTTCGAGTGCGAGTACGAATACGACTGCAAGCAAGTGGCCCATTATGTCAGCGTAATATAGTGCACTAGGCAGGAGGCAGGGCGTCGACATATGCTCCAGGAACTCACCATTCGCAATTTCGCCATTATCGAGGATCTCAGCATTCGTTTTTCCCCGGGGTTGACGATCCTCAGCGGTGAAACCGGAGCGGGAAAGTCGATCATCATCAATGCCGTGAATTTATTGCTGGGCAGCCGGGCATCGGCCGCCCTGATCCGCACCGGCGCAGAAAGCGCCGAACTCGAGGCGCTGTTCGACATTCCTGCCGGCAGCGAGATCGCCCGACGGATGGTCGATGCAGGGTATGACGCCGGCGATGGGCTGCTGGTGCGACGGATCATCTCCAATCAGGATCGTCATCGCATCTATATCAACGGCCGACTGGCCACCATGCAGCTGCTCGGCGACCTGACCGCCCGACTGGCCAGCATTGCGGGGCAGCACGCCCACCAGGGCTTGCTCAGGGAGGAGGAGCATCTTTCCATTCTCGACCAGTTCGGCGATTTGTTGCCGCTGCGCGGCCGTTACGCGGAGAGCCACGCCCGTATATTGCCCCTGATCCGCGAAGAGCAGGCGCTGCTCGAGCGCCAGCGTCGCCAGGACGAGCAATCCGAACTGCTGCGGTTTCAGCTGCAGGAGATCGAAGCGGCGGACCTGCAAGTCGATGAGGATGCAACCCTTGAAAAAGAGCGCCTGCGCCTCAAGAACGGAGAGGAGCTGTTTCAAACCGTGCAGCAGTGCATCGAAGCGCTTTACAGCGGCGACGGTGCCGTGTTTGAAATCCTCGGCCAGCTGGCCAAGGCACTTTCGCGAGTGGGGCGCATCGACGACCAATTGCAGGACCGTTCCGGCGAACTGGAAGAGGTGACCTACCGGGTGGAAGATCTGGCCGGTCGCCTGCGGGACTATCTGCGGCACATCGACCTGGATCCCGGCCGGCTGGAGACTGTCGAGGCGCGCCTGGATACGGTGAACAAGCTCAAACGCAAATACGGCGGGTCCCTGGAAGCGGTTCACGCCCACGCCGAAGATATCGCCTGCCAATTAAAAGAGATCGACACCCTGGACGAGCGGCTATCCGAAATCAGAGCCGAACTGCAGCGCAACCACCAGGCGCTTTGCGGTCTGGCTGAAACATTGTCCGACAAACGCCGCAAGGCGGCTGAGCTGTTGTCTCAAAAGGTGGAGCGGGAGCTGGCCGATCTGAAGATGGCCGGCACCCGGTTCGTAGTGGACATACAGCCGGTGGACCAGCTCAGGGAGACCGGTCCGTTCCTGGCCAACAAGGGCCTTGCGCTGACAGAAAGCGGTTCGGACCGGGTGGTCTTCACGATGGCTCCCAATGTCGGAGAGGCGATCAAACCGTTGGCCAGCATCGCTTCGGGCGGGGAGTTGTCCCGGGTGATGCTGGCCCTGAAAGCCATTCTGGCCCATAGCGATGCCTTGGAAACCGTGGTGTTCGACGAAGTCGATGCCGGCATCGGCGGCGGCGTCGCCGATGTGGTGGGAAAAAAGCTGGCCCATCTGGCCCGTCACCATCAGATTCTGTGCATCACCCATCTGCCGCAAATCGCAAGGTATGGCGATCATCATTTTAATATCGTGAAAAGCGTTTCCCGGGGCCGAACCCGGACAACCATCATGCCGCTGGCGCCCGAAGCGCGGGTCGAAGAACTGGCCCGCATGCTGGGCGGCGAAAAGATCACGGCCACCACCCTGGCCCACGCCCGTGAGATGCTCTCCACGGGCCGATAAACCATGCCCTTCCGAACACGGCATTCGCCGTCTATTGTGAACGAACCGAAATTGTAAATCCCGGATCTGCCCTGGCGGTCGCGCAGGGCCGCCGTTGTCGATCCGGATGAACGACTTGCGCCTTGTCATCGTGATGAGCCGCCGGTCTCATCTGCAATCTTTTCACCAAAGGGGTTGCCATGTTTTTCGACCGATTGTTGTACAGCCTGCCGCCGCTCTTCACCGCGGTGCTGCTGGGCGCAATGGCAGCACACATCGTTCTTGGCCGGCACAAAGGAAAGTCCCACCGCCTGTTTGCCGCGCTCTGTTTTTTTGGAAGCTTGCTCTACATCGACATGTTGATCAATTTCAATGCACCGTCTGCACGGGTGGCGTTGATGGCCAGCCGCATCGGCCACCTGTTTCACCCTTTTTTACTTCCATTGTTCATCCACTTCTTCCACCTGTATCTTGGGATGGATCGCCGGCGTCATGTGGTCCCATTCGCCTACGGCTACGCCGCCCTGGTGGCGGCCTGCGCGCCGTGGGGAGGATGGATCATCGCGGATACCCGTTTTTTCGCTTTCGGTTACTTCGGCCAGGGCGGGCCCTTGTTCATCCTGATGGGAATCGGCGCCGTTCTTGCCACCGGTTACAACGTCGTCATAATATATCGGGCCATTCGTCGCGAATCGCGCAGTATCTACAAAAACAAACTTCACTATCTATTCATCGGCTTCGGCCTGCTGGGGATACTGACCACGCTGAACTGCCTGACCCTCTTCGGTGTGCCGGTCTACCCACCCGGCGCTTTTGGGTTTATTCCATTGATCATATTTGCGGCTGGCTTTTTCCGCTACGATCTGCTCGATTCCGGTGTGTTCCTGCGCAAAGGTTTCGTATACCTGACCATGACGATGGTGTTGGCGGCCGTTTATCTTCTGATGGCTTATGTCTTGCCTTTGCCTGCCATGGAAATTCGATTCAGCGCGGCCCATCTTATGGCCCTTCTGTTTTTGATTCCCGCGGCCATGGCCTCCGGACCTCTGGCCGGATGGCTCCAACAAGGCATGGATCGCATGCGGCTCAAGGGTTCGTTCGATCATCGCATGACCTTGAACCACATCAGCCAGACCATTGCATCTATTCTCGACCGGCAAAAGATCACCCAACTGTTGCAGGGAACCATCATCGACGCCATGCAGGTGACGCATTGCACGCTCTTTCTCGCCGATCCAGCCGTCAATGGCTATCGTGCGATTGCCGCGGCAGGAGACGGCACAGACCAGTGGCAGGATGCGTTTCTGGCCGAAGAATCCTGTCTCGTGTCGGCCCTGCAAGGCCGGTCCCTTCCCATTTTAAAGCAAAAACTGCTGGGAGCGGCCCGTGCAGGCAAAACCGTCGGGGTGCTGTCGCAGATGCGTTGGCTACGTGGAGAGGCCGTTTTCCCTATGTGTTTCAGGGAGCGTTTGAAAGGTTTTCTGGTGCTGGGCGAAAAGCGCAGCGGCCGGATAATTTCCGCCGAGGACCTGGACCTGCTGTTGCCCTTGTGCCATCAAAGCGCTCTTGCCATTCAAAATGCCCAGGCCTACCAGGCGCTTCGCGAGCTGAATCAGACATTGGAAGCGCAGGTGGCCGCGCGCACCGAAGCTCTGGAAACCGCCCTTGCGGAAAAAGAGCGTTCCCAGGAACAACTGATCCGCTCCGAAAGCCTGGCCGCGCTGGGGCAGCTCGTGGCCGGTGTGGCCCATGAACTGAACAATCCGCTCGCCAGCGTGACCAGCCTGCTCCAATCGATTGCCGAGGAGCTGTCCGAGTGGGATCGGAACCGACCGCTCGATCCCGATCTGCTGGACGACCTGCATTTCGCCGACAAGGAACTGGCCCGCGCCAAATCCATCATCGCCAGCCTCCTGGGCCTCTCACGCCAGACGCAGACCTACGAGGAATCGGTGGACATGACGTCGGTGGTCCAGGATGCCCTGCGGGTATTGCACAATCAATACAAGCACCGGCAGATGCACATTGAAACCGATCTCGATCCGGAACTGCCCAGGCTGCAGGGCAATTTTGCCCATCTGGGGCAAGTGGCCCTGAACATCATTCAAAATGCGATTCAGGCGTTGGCGGATCGTGGCGGTCAAGTCTGCTTGCGCACCTGGCACGATGCGGCCGGTGGGCATGTGGTCTTCCAGTGCCGGGACAATGGATCGGGCATCGCGGCCGCTATCCGCCCAGATGTTTTTAAGCCGTTTTTTACCACCAAACCCGTTGGTCGGGGAACCGGGTTGGGGCTGTACATTTGTCACCAGATCCTTCAACGCCATGGGGGCACCATCGCATTGGCGGCTGCCGACCCGCGCGGCACCGTAGTTACGGTTCGCTTGCCCGTTGGGTAAATGACGGAATACGGGGGTGAGGCATTACGCGTTTGGAAATGCCTTTGCAGCAATTCTAACTGAATGTGATTCACCTTGAAGGGCATGCATTACAGAAGGCGTTTGATAAAAAATTCGCACGTCAACGGTTGAGGCAGGCCCGGGTGGGGCAGGTTGCCAGGGCCACGTGAGCCTGCGCTCTTAGAGCCAGTTAAATGCAAACGGCGGACAAGCGGCCCAGACTGTTTGAGCGCAGCGAGTTTCCGGGTCGCCCGCCGTGCATTTTACCGGCACTTGACCGCTTGGCGTGTGGCATCGGCCACCTGTCCCACCCGGGCCGGAGTTGGTGAATGGCATTCAGTTAGAATCCTTCATGCCTTTGACCACGGCTTGACAAGCCCCGGTTATTGATAATAGAAAGAAAAGTTCTAATTATCACGATGGTAAAAGGAGCAGAAATGCCGATATATGAATTCAAGTGTCTGAAGTGTGAAACCTTCATGGAAGTGCTGGTCATGGGGACGGGTGAGGAAAAGGTGCCCATGCGTTGTAAGAAGTGTGGCTCGGAGGAACTGGAGCGTGTCATCAGCGCGACCAATTTCAGCGTGGGTGCAGGGGGAAACGGCGCCAAGTCAGGCCCGTCCGCCATTTCGCGTACCTGCTCCAGCGGATCGTGCACCACTTGGAATTTGCCTGGACACAGCAAATAGTTCAGCTTTGAGCGATGCGGATCTCACATGCTACCCTGAAGAGGTCGTCCGGTAATGACGTCAGTGGCCATCCATAAACGGGAGAAGGAACAATTCATCAAGCTGTTCAAGGGCGATCGTATCGATCGCTTCGAGGATCGTTTGGCTGTTTTGGAAGTTTTTTTGAACATCGAAAAGCATGTGACGGCCCAGGAGTTGACGCAGGCCGTGCACACGGCGGGCCATCACCTGGAGGAGACGTTCGTTCAGGAAACCATCGAGATGATGTGCCACTACGGCTTTGCCCAGGCCAGCCGGTTCGACAACGGGCAGGTGCGATACGAGCACCGTCATCTCGGGCAGCACCACGATCACCTGGTTTGCACCAAATGCCGAAAAATCATCGAGTTCGAGAACGATGCCATCGAAAATCTGCAGGAGCAGATCGCCTCGACCTATGGCTTCCATATGTTGCAGCACAAAATGGAGCTTTACGGGATCTGCCGGGAATGCCTGGCGCGCCGTGAGGATCTTCTGTCCCTCGACGCCGCCCGCCCCGGTGAGCGATTGAAGGTGGTGGCCTTCAGGGGCGGCGGCCGTTTGAAAATGCGCTTGTTGACCATGGGGTTGCGTATCGGAGACGAGATCGAGGTGATCACCAACATCAACCGAGGACAAGTCGTGATTGCCTCAGACTTCAATCGACTGGTCCTCGGGCAGGGGTTGGCGAGCAAAATCATGGTGTCAGCCTTGACCCGTGAAGAGAGGCCGGGCAGCTTAAAGGTCCAGCCCTGAGCAATACGTGATGGGAGATAACGATTGGATTTACAATGAGATTAGCGCACATCACAAAAGTCGTGTTGATCGGCATGTGGGTCGCCCTGGCGGTAGGGCAGGCTGCAGCGGCCGAGCGCATGGCCGCCAAGGAAGACATCGTCAACATCCGATCCGGTCCGGGGACCAACCATGACACTTTATGGCAAATCGAAAAATATCATCCGGTATTGATTGTTGAAAAAAAAGGCGAATGGTACCGATTCAAGGACTTCGAAGGGGATCAGGGGTGGATCCATGCCGCCTTGCTCGATCAGACACCCACGGTGATCGTTCGCGTATCCCGCTGCAATGTGCGTTCGGGTCCGGGGACGAACCATGGCATCGCCTTCATCGTGGATCGCGGAATCCCCTTCAAAGTGTTGCAAAAGAAGGACCGCTGGTTGGAAATCCAACACGCGGATGGAGACAAAGGATGGGTACTGGAGACGCTGGTATGGTGAACATGACCCGGATTTACGACCGCTTGAATCCGGAAAGACGGAAGGTGACCGGTGTGGGTTCGGCCCTGGTGGACATTTTGGCCCGCGAAGATGATGCCTTTCTACAGCGGGTGGGCGCCATCAAGGGCGGCATGACCTATGTGGACAGGGAGTTTATCGATCGGACCGTCCAGCAGGCGAGCAATCCGCCGCAAATCGTTCCCGGGGGATCGGCGTGCAATACGGTGGTGGGTATCGGCCGCCTGGGCGGGCACGCTCAATTCGTGGGAAAGTGCGGCAACGGCCCCATGGGCCGGTTGTTCCGTGACGATTTGACCAGACAAGGCGTCCACTCTTTTTTGTTGAATTCCGATTCCCCCACCGGCCGGGTGCTTTCCATCGTCTCACCGGATGCTCAAAGGTCCATGTTTACCTATCTGGGGGCTTCCGCCGAAGCGCGGCCCGAGGAGATGACCCCGGCCTGTTTCGAGGAGGCGGCCATCGTGCATATCGAAGGCTATCTGCTCTTCAATCGGGACTTGATCCGGGCCGCGTTGAAAGCGGCCCGCGATGCCGGAGCGCTGATTTCTCTCGATCTGGCCAGCTTCAACGTGGTCGAAGAGGCCAGGGATATTCTGCCTGAGTTGATCGCGGAGTATGTGGACATCTTACTGGCCAATGAGGATGAGTCCCATGCCTACACCGGAACCCGGGACGAATCGAAGGCGATATCCATCCTGGCGTCCCAAGTACCGCTGGCCGTATTGAAACTCGGCGCCCGGGGGAGCCTGATCGGCACGAACGGCGATGTTCTGGCTGTCAGCGCTTTGGGAAACGGCGAAGCCCAGGATACGACGGGTGCCGGTGATTTGTGGGCATCCGGTTTTCTGTACGGTCTGGTGAACCGGATGCCGCTCGATCGCTGTGGACGGTTGGCATCGCTTTGTGGCTATGAGGTGTGCCAGGTCGTAGGGGCAAATATTCCGGAAACGCGCTGGACGGCGATCCGAAAACAGATGGAGGGCTAATGGCCGGGAAAAAGATCACGCGCAAGGAACTTGTCAAAAAACCCGATGAATTTTTGACGCTGACCGGCAAGGTCGTGCAGTGGGCCAGGGCCAATGCCAAGCCCCTGGCTTACGGCATCGGCGCCTTTTTCGTTTTTCTCATCCTCGTGGCCGGATATCGATTGTATTCCGAAAACCGAGAGCGAGCCGCTGCGGCCCTGCTGAGCCGGGGCATGACCGCCTATGCGGAGGCCGTCAAGGCGGGCAATTCACCGGCCGAGGCCCTTGCCGCGGCCGAGCCTGAATTGCAGCGGCTGGTGGATGGTTACGGCCGTTATGACGCCGGTCGCCTGGCAGGTGTTTTTTTGGCCCACATCAGTTTGTCTGCAAACATGCCGGATCAAGCCATCGCGCTTTACAGCGAGGCTCTCGATCGGCTCGAGGGACATTCGAGTCTGGGCAACACGATCCTTAACGGGTTGGCCATGGCTTACCTGCAAAAGGGAGACGCGTCCGCTGCGATCGAGGCCTTTGAAAAGGTCCTGGCCAGCGGCAGCACCGTACTCAAAGACAACGCCCTCTTCCAGTTGGGACAGTTGTATCGGACCAGCGGGGACGGGGCGAAAAGCAGGCAAACCTTCGAACGGCTGGCGGCCGATTTTCCGAATTCCATTTATGTCGATATCGCCCGTGAAACCGCCGCAGCAACTGAAAAAATTGCGGGATAAGCCGTTTTTTACGGCGTCGTCCGGCGATGACTTTTTGCATGGCCATCACTCTTCGGGCTGGATGAACTCCGCCACATCGATCCCGTATTTCTTCAGCTTCTGATTCAGACCGCTTTTGCCGATGCCCAGAAGAGACGCCGCATGGGACTGGACATATCCGGCCTGTTGAAGCGCCTGCAGGATCATCTGCTTTTCCACATGGGCCAGCGTTTCGTAAAGGGTGGCTTTGGGGGAGAGGCCCTCAAGATTGAGTTTGTTGTTCTGGGTTACATTATTCCTGAAGTCCAGGGGCAAGTCATCGACGGTGATCGTCTCCCCGGCGCACATGACCATGGCGCGCTCGATGACATTTTCGAGTTCCCGCACATTGCCCGGCCAGCCATATTGGTAAAAGAGGCGTTCGACCTCCTTTTCCAGCCGTGTGACCGGTTTTTCATCTGGTCGTTCTTCCGCATATTTGGCTATAAAATGGGCCGTCAGCGGGCGGATGTCCTCCAGCCGGTCGCGCAGGGGCGGCAGGACGATATGGACGACATTGAGGCGGTAAAAAAGGTCCTCCCGGAAACGTCCCTTGGCGATTTCGTCTCTCAGGGATTTGTTGGTCGCGGCAATGAGCCGGATATTGACCGAAATGGGACGAATGCCGCCCACCCTCTCAAAGACCTTCTCCTGTAGCACGCGCAGTAACTTGACCTGCAGCGAAGAAGAAAGTTCCCCGATTTCATCCAAGAACAGGGTGCCCTGGTCGGCCAGCTCGAAACGTCCCTTTTTCATGGAGACCGCGCCGGTGAAGGCCCCCTTTTCATGGCCGAAGAGCTCGCTTTCCAGCAGACTCTCGGCCAGCGCCGAGCAGTTGACCGCCACAAAGGGCTGATTGCGGCGCGGGCTGTTGAAGTGGATCGATTTGGCCACCAACTCCTTGCCGGTGCCGCTTGGCCCTTCGATGAGTACCGTGGCCGTGGCCGGCGCCACCTTGCGAATGGTTTCGAAGATATCCTGCATGGCCTTGCTCTTGCCGATCAGGTTGCCGAAGCTGTAAAGGTTCTCCACGGCGCTGCGCAACTGCCGATTTTCCTTGACCACCCGATACATGGCAATGGCTTTGTTGACATAGAGAATCAGCTGTTCGTTGTCAAAAGGCTTGAGGATGTAGCTGTAGGCCCCTTTCTGCATGGCTTCCACCGCTTTTTCGACGGTTCCGTAAGCGGTCATCATGATGACCGGCAGCTCCGCATCGATGGTTTTAATCTTCTGGAGCAGCTCGATGCCGTCCATCTTGGGCATTTTCATGTCGGTAAGGACGAGGTCCACATCGGAGTGTTCCAGAACCGCCAGGGCCTCGTGGCCGCTATTGGCCGTCAGCGTTTCAAAACCCTCCTCCTGCAATACCGCGCTGAGTACCAGCGGATAGTTTTTTTCATCATCGACGATGAGAATCGTGTCCATATCGCTATCCCTCTTCTATAGGCAGCCGGATCGTCACACGCGCGCCGCCCTCCGGACGGTTTTCGATGCGCACCGCCCCCTGGTGGGCCTCGATGATGTTTTTGACGATGCCCAATCCCAGTCCGGTTCCCTTATCCTTGGTGGTGAAAAAGGGGTCCCAGATTTTTTCCATGTCCGTATCCGAGATCCCTGCGCCCTGGTCTTCGACGGCGATCCAGAGGCTGTTGTTCGCCGATTTGGCTTTCACCGTGATGTCGCCGCCGTCGGGCATGGACTGCATGGCATTGATGAAAACATTTAAAAAGGCCTGATGGAGCATGTCCGCATCGGCCATGATGATCGGCAGTTCACCTTCGAAATTGGCATGGATATGGAAGCCGTCGGCTTGTGCCTGGGTTTCCAGAAGGCGAATATTTTTATCAATCACATCTTCGATGCGGCAGGCAAAGCGATTGGGGTTTTTGGGTTTGGCAAAGTTCAAAAAGTCGGTGATGATATGGTTCAGGCGCGTCGATTCTTCGATGATGATGTTGGGGATCTGGATCATCGGATCGGTGGCGGGTATTTTTTTTCGCAGCAATTCCGCAGAACTACTGATGATTCCGAGCGGATTGCGGATCTCGTGGGACACCCCGGCCACCATTTCACCCAGCGACGAGAGATGCTTGGCGCGGCTGAGCTGTTCTTTGAGCTTGAGTTGCTCCTGGGCTCTTTTCTGGATGATCCCCTCGCCGCGTTTGACCACGAAGATCATGACCAGAAAGAGGATGATCATCACAACGCTGATGGTGATCATGGTCATGATCTGGTAGCGAAATATCTCTTTATAATCGTTGGAAAGATCCTGGACGATCTCCACCACCCCCAGCACCTCGCCCGCCACCGGGCTGAGGGGTTTTTCCATGCGCAAGGCGGCGAAAGTGATGATTTTAATCTCTTCGGGCAGCCCGAAAAACAGCTCCCAGAAGCTGCCTTTTTGAATCAGCCTGGAGGTCGGCCGCCCTTCCAGGGCGTTCTGGTGGCTCGTGCCGCCGAGATTTTCGAGTCCGATCAACTCCTTGGAAAAGCTGTAAGCGATGACATCGCGGACGCCGTAGATGTTGACCATATCCACCTTGAAACTGTGCAGGGTGCTGCGCACCACGCTGTCCATGCGCTCGTACTGGTCCTTGTGTCGCAATTCGATCTTCCCGAACTTGATGCCCACCGGCAGAATGAATTGCATGAAGACCTGGTGGTTGAGATTTTCAATGAGTAAAAGGGCATAGGCTTCGCTCTTGGAGAATTGCATGGTGCGAATCCAATGCGTGTTGAGGATGGAAAGAATGATTGTGCCGAAGAAAATCAGGACCAGGCTCGAAAGCGAAAAATATTTCACCAGTCGAAAAGGCTTGGCGCGTTCGGACGAGGGGGGCGGTGATGCCGCCGGCAGCTTCAGTTCATTTAAAAAGGGTCGCATATACCTCTATGGCTGGCACACGGTCTTGCGAGCAGGACGGTGCCGGTCGCGATAGCGATGGACGACGCGTCCCCTTTGTTGACGCTCGGCCCACGTGACCGTCCAATTGTTGACCTTCATGGCGACACGGTATTGTTATACGATTCTATACGCCTGTGACATCTATTTATATATAACTTAGGGATCTTTGGGGCATCACATGCGATTTGTTCACGTTATTCATGCTTTTCTTCAAAATGGCCTAAAGTTTGCAAATTCGTGGTCGATGACTTGGATATGCGCTGCCGCGAAATGAATCGAACCGAAACGAAGCGCGCGTGACCCCAGCACCGGAAAAGCCAATGGCCATAAAAACAAATCTTAGCGCATCATATCCAATGGCACAATATATTGTTGTGTCAAAAAGTGTCACACAATATGGCCTAAATAAACAAAATTATATATAAATTATGCATAATTTCACTTGACACCCAAATTTGCTTCAATGAGGATAAAGCTAACATCAGAGTATCGTTAAAGGAGATGGTTTTGGTCGATGGCCAATACGCAAATTCTAAAATACGGATAGGCAAAAAATTGAACATGGCTAAGAATTCATTAAAAAAAATTCGCGAATCTCTTTTGATGAGCAAATCCGAATTAGCCAGAGAAGCAAATGTGTCACCGATCACCATTACGCGAATCGAGCAGGGAAAACCTTGTCGGATGGAAACCAAGCGTAAGATATTACTGGCCCTTGGATACGGTTTGTCGGACGCGAAAAAAATCTTTGGCGAGTGAGAGTAGACTATGTTTGGTACCAAGAATCGATTGGTGGGACTCGATATCGGCTCCAAGGCCATTAAGGCTGCCGAGATAATCGAAGGCAAAAAAGGCTACACCCTGTCCAAATTCGGGATGATCGACATCGCACCGGGTTTGATCGAAGACGGCGCCATCAAGGACCCGGAGGCGGTGGCGGAAGTGTTGCGTAACCTTTTCAAATCCTATGGCATCAAAAACCATAGCGTGGCCATCTCCATTGGCGGCTATTCGGTGATCGTTAAGAAGATCAGCGTGCAAACCGCCAGCGAGGAGCAGCTTCAGGACACCATCCACTTCGAGGCCGAGCAATATATTCCCTTCGATATCAACGACGTCAATCTCGACTTCCAAATTCTGGGCGAAAGCGAAAACAATCCCAACCAGATGAATGTGCTTCTGGTGGCCGCCAAGAAAGAGATGGTCAACGACTATGTCCATCTGGCCGAACTGGCCGGACTGGAGCCGCGCGTCATCGATGTGGACGCTTTCGCCTTGCAGAATGTCTTTGAAATCAACTACGAGCCCCAGTCCGATGAGAATATCGCCTTGATCGACATCGGGGCCAGCAAAACTTCTCTGAACATTCTCAAGGGGGGCATTTCGGTCTTCATGCGCGATGTGTCCCTTGGTTGCGGGCAGATCAATCAGAAAATCGCCAACTTGATCGATTGCTCCAGCGAAGAGTCCGAGGCGATCAAATTCGGTGAAGGCAGCGACAAAATTTCGGCCGAGGACCTTTCGGATATCATCTCGTCGGTGGTCACAGATTGGTGCACGGAGATCAGACGGGCCCTGGACTTTTTCTACTCCACCTACCCCGACGATCATATCAAGAAAATCGTTCTCAGCGGCGGCGGCGGCAATATCCAGGAACTGCGTCAACTGCTGGCGGTGGAGACGTCGGCCGAGGTGAGTACCATCAACCCGTTCCAGCATTTTTATGTCGACAGTGAAAAATTCGATACCGAGTATCTTGAAAAAATCGCCCCCCAGGCATCCATTTGCATGGGGCTGGCCACCCGCAAAATGGATGACAAATGATACGCATCAATTTACTTCCATATCGTGCAGCCCGGAAAAAAGAGAACATTCGCTACCAGGTGAATGTGTTCCTTATGTCGGTGGTTTTTGTGGGCCTGCTGATCTTTTGGGCCAACTCCTATCTCAACGGAAAGGTGGATGACCTCAATAGCGAGATCGCCAGCACCCGCGAACAGGTGGCCAAATATCAGCAGATCAACAAAGAGATCGAAGAGATCAAGAAGAATCTGGCCGTCCTGGACAAGAAGATCCAGGTGATCGAATCGCTGGAAAGGGACCGCAAGGCGCCCGTTGAAAACCTGGATGCGCTCTATCAGGTCGTGGTGGAGAAACGCATGTGGTACACCCAGGTCGAGGAGCAAGGCGGTGGCTTCAAGGTGAGCGGCATCGCCGTGGACAACCAGACCGTGGCCGACTACATGACGCGCGTCGAAAAGTCGGAGCGATTTCAGGCGGTGCGTCTGGCGGCGATCAAGCATCAGACGATCAAGGCCGGAAAAGAGCTGAGCCTCAAGCAGTTCGATGTCAACTTTCAGGTAAAGCCACCCGAACAAGCGACCGGTGAGGTTAAACAGAAATGAAAAAAGGCAACACGTCAAGCAGCGCACTGACGTCCCTGTTTGAAAAGATTGAAGGGTTGAGCAAACCCCAGCGCATCGGCATTTATGCGGGTGTCCTGGTGGTGATCATCGGGTTGTCGATCTGGCTGCTTCTCTATCCCAAGTACGACAAAATCGGCACCTTGGAAAAACAGCTCGCTTCGGTTCAACAGGAGCTGGCCAAGGCCAAAAAGAATGCGGCCGAGCTCAACGACTGGCGCAACAAGATGAAGCATAAAGAGGCCCAGTACAAACAGGTGATGCGGGCCCTGCCGGAAAACGAGGAGATTCCCTCGCTTATCACCGGTATTTCCCAGGCAGGTAAGGATGCCGGATTGGAATTTCTGCTCTTTCAACCCAAACCGGAGAGCCGCAAGGATTTTTATGCCGAGATTCCCGTGGATATCAGCGTGACCGGTACCTATCACCAAATGGTGGTATTCATGGATAAGGTCGCCAACCTGCCGCGCATTGTCAATGTCCGGAATATCAAGATGGCACCCCAATCTAAAAAAGACGGGGGCAACACCTTGACCACGGTCTGCCAGGCCGTGACATACAAATTTGTCGAACAAGCCCCTGTGCAACCCAAAAAGGGCGGAACCAAGAAGAAAAAGAGATAGGTGACGGCGAATATGAAGAGGCAACTGATGGTACTGCTGTTCAGGTGGGGAGCGATCTTGATGCTGATCAGCCTGCTCGGATGCGGCGAGAAGGCGCCTCCAGCCCCCCAGCCCAAAGCCACGAGCAAGAAGATTTCGGTGAAGCCGACACCGGTTCCGGCCCCGGTCTCATCCGGTCCGCAGACCGACGTGTCTCCCCAGGCGCAACCTTCGGCTCCCGATGTCGCGCCGGTTGCGGCCCCCTCTGCCGAAACTTCCGAGTTGATCCAGGCGGCTATGCAAATCGCAGGCAGTTACAATCCCGATGGGCGTTTCGATCCTTTCGAACCGCTTTTCAAGGAACAGCCCGATCTTCAGGAAACACCCAAGGCGACGGGCAAGCGAGAAAAGCGTACACCCCAAACGCCTCTGGAGCGCGTGGCACTCAGCCAGCTCAAGGTGACGGCCATCATCCGATCACCCAGCGGAAACCGTGCCCTGGTGGAAGACGCCACCGGCAAGGGCTATGTGGTCAAAAAGGGCACCTATGTCGGATTGAATGCGGGGCAGGTGGTCGATATCGACAAGGACCGCATCGTGATCGAGGAAGAGGTCGAGAACGTGATGGGAGAGCTAAGGATCGAAAATTCGGAGTTGAAACTTCAGAAACCTGCTGGAGAGTTTTAATATGACAACGAAAATTGCAAGAATCGCGGCCCTGATTGTATTCACCCTCGGCATGGCGGTCATGTTCTTCGGATGCGCGTCCCAGCCTGGCCCCGAGGCGGCTGCGGCACCCGAGGCATCGGCGCCTTTGACGGCCATATCATCGATTGCAGCCGTTGAGACAGATGAGGGCGTCCAGGTGACCATTACGGCCGACCGGCCCCTGACCTTTTCTTCCCTGAAGCAACCCGATCCCTTGGCCGTGGTGCTCTATTTTCCCGAGACCACCGCCGGGCAGGCCCAGATCAACCGGCCCAATTCGATCGATATGATCCCATTGATTTCGGCGCGCCAGGGCAATGGTCAGCGTACGGCGCGGGTCGAAATCCAGCTGGCCGGAGACGCCAGTTACACAGCGGTCCAGGAAGGCAATACGGTTCAGGTGCGCTTTGCCCGGTCGGCCGAAGCCGCCGGAGCCAAGGCCGATGCTGCACCGGCTGTGGCGACCGCCGCTGCTTCGGCAGAGCCCCTCTCCCAAGAGACGGCAGCCCGCACATCGTCCGCCCAACCGATCGTCAAGAGCAGCAGTAAAGCGCCTGCTTCCGGGGCCTGGGTCAACAAGATCGATTTTCTCAGCGAGGCCGAGGGAAAGTCCACCCTGGTGGTCGGCACCACTCATGCCGTGGACTACCGCCTCGAAAAGGTCGGCCCGCGGCAGCTCCAGATCCGGCTGCTCAACACGCGCATTCCCTCCTATCGGCAGCGGCCCCTGATCACCACCCGTTTTACCAGCGCCGTGGACCGGATTATGCCCACACAATCGTCCCAAGCGAAAAACGAATCCATCGTCTCCATCGAGCTGCGCGAAGCGGTACCCTACGTGGCAGAGCAGGCCGACAACCTGTTGATGGTCCATTTCGAATCGTCCAGCGTGCCGCCCAAGCCGCTCGAACAGGCCAATCTGCCGGATTGGAAGCGTGTGCTCAGCGATGCTGAAACCCAGCCGTTGCCCAGCAGCGAGGGCGCACTGGCCCCCATACCGGCGCCAGTCACCGCCGGCGCCCCAAACCGTGCCGCCATGCCAGATGCAACACCTGAAATGATGAGCGTGGCAGACAAGGCGCAAGCCGATGACGCCGAGCTTCAATCCATGCTCGGCTATCAACGCAAGGTGTTCACCGGGGAAAAAATCGCCCTGGACTTTTACGAAACCGATATCAAAAATGTCTTCCGCATCCTGCGGGAGGTGAGCGGCAAGAACTTTGCCATCGACAAGGATGTCACGGGTAAGGTGACCATGACCCTGGACAAACCGGTGCCCTGGGATCAGGTGCTCGACCTGGTGCTCCGCATGAACCAGTTGGGCATGGCCAAGGAGGGAGACATCGTTCGTATTGCTACCCTGGAAACGCTCAAGGCCGAGGAAGACCTGCGAAAAGCCAAGTTAGAAGCCTACCGTAAGGCGCGCGAGGAGGTCAAGGCGCTGGAGCCGCTGATCACCAAGTACATCCCGGTTAGCTATTCGAATGCCGCCGGCGAGATTCAACCGCATATCAAGAATATTTTGACTAAGGATCGCGGCAGCGTCAGCGTGGACGCGAAAAACAACCAGATCATCATCACCGATACGGCGGAAATCGTGCGGCAGGCCCAGGAGATTGTGCGCCGCATCGACAAGGTGACCGCCCAGGTGGTGATCGAAGCGCGTGTGGTCGAAGTGAGCGATACCTTTTCGAGGGAGCTGGGCATTACCTGGGATCTCGCATTTGGTCCGGACAGCCTTGGGAGTTGGGAATTCGGTACCGATGCAAGCATGAATTTCCCATCCGAGGGTAATAATGATATCGGCATCAGTTTCTCTCGCCTGACCGGCGTGCCGTTTGTCATCAATGCGCGTCTCAATGCCCTTGAAACCATGGGAGAAGGACGAATTCTCTCGTCACCTAAAATCCTGACTCTGGATAACAAGAAGGCCAAGATCAAACAGGGCGTCGAGTATCCCTACCTGGAACGCGACTCTTCCGGTGGGTCCTCTGTAAAATTCAAGAATATCGACTTGCTGCTCGAAGTGACGCCGCATGTCACTCCTGACAATCGCATTTCGATGAGCATCTATATCACCAAAAACGATGTGGCTGGCATCACCGCGGGTGTCCCCTCGGTTTCCACCAACGAAGCCGAGACCGAGCTACTGGTCAATGACGGTGATACCATTGTGATCGGTGGAATCATAAAGTCTTCGGAAAACAAGGGGCAAAACAGTTTCCCAGGCTTGGGTAGAATCCCCTTGCTGGGATGGCTTTTCAAGAATACAACCCGGAGTACACAAAGTAACGAACTGTTAATTTTCATGACCCCGAGGATCGTAACGTTGGAGCAAGCGACGGCGTTGAATCCGTAAGGAAGGCTGTTAAAGTATAAGCACTCTGAATCGATAGGCTGAGAGAGTGCTGAAAAGAATAGGCCTACAAGGCCCGAAATGAAGAGGGAGATACGCCACCATTTATAATTGTTGGTGTATTCCTCAGAAAATTGCAGGGACAAAAAACGTTTCCACGCTATCAGCATGGGAACGTTTTTTGTCCCTGCCTTGGATTCTATACAGAGCTTATTTCATTTTTGATTGTGCCCTAAACCCTGTTAGGGACAATTATCGCCCGATTCCCAACCGTTGTTTTGCCTTCAGAGTCAATTCACTTTCTGGCGATGATAAAGAAATCACCGTCTCATACGAGGCACGAGCCTGCTCGATCTGACCGGTCAGAAGATAAGCTTCCCCCAGATGAAAATGAATCTCTGGGACATTGGGTGCCAGCTGGACGGCCTGTTCCAGGTAACGCAGGGCCAGGCGCCCCTGGTTCATGGCCAGGTAGGTACGGCCGGTGCCAAATAGGGCGTTGACCAGGTCGGGTTGCAGCTTGAGCGCTTCCTTGTAGTACTGTAACGATGTCGGGTAGTCGCCTTTCCGGTAGTAGGCCAGTCCCAAATTGGAGAGCGGAAACTGGGGCGTGGCGTAGAGGGCGTCTTTGGTGATTTCCTTGAAGGTTTCGATGGCCCGGTCCCACTCCTCAACAGTCAGGTAAGCAACCCCCAGGTTGTTACGGGCCGGGGTGTAACTCGGCTTCAGGGCCACGGCCTTCTGAAAGTGGCTGATGGCATCTGGCATGCGCTTTTTGGCCATGTAGCACAATCCCATGCTGTTGTGCACGAAAGGGTCTTCGGGGTTCAGCGATTCGGCCTTGGTGAGTTCGCGCAGAGCCGATGTGTAATCGCCCTGTCGCATATAGGCTTCGCCGATCTCTCGTGTGGCGGAGGCCAGGGCTTCATCGTGTTGGGTTTGCTGTCCGCCACAGGACCATAACAGGCCGGTGAGCAACAAGGTCGATAGGATCAGGCTAAATTGCTTCATTGTCGGCCTGCTGGGTTTAAAGGGCTGCCGAGTTTTGCGAGAAGTGGAACGTATGAACGTATGAACGTATGAAAGTGAAGGTATTCTGTCGATGTTTATCATGATGACTCCGTATGGCGTGTCGAAGATTGCGAAACGGCTTGGGCTACCATGTGATCACTGCGATGCCCTCGGCGCTGATCAGGTCGGTCACGGCTGAATGCAGGTCCGCGGCCGAGAGCAGGGCGCGGTTGGCCTGGGCGTCCGTATATAGAATACCCTGAACCGTGACCAAGGTGTTGTACTCGGACGAGCGCCGAGCGGCCGGCAGGGTCGGGTTTTCAGTGTAGGAAAACCCCAGACCATCCAATATCTTGCGGACCATGGCCGTGAAGGTGTCGTCGGCGCTGATTTGAACCACCTGCATGCCCGATGCGCCGATGGCTTTGACCGCGTCCCCGTAAAGATCGCCGAAATCCACCAGGATCTCTTTTCCGCCGGGTGCCGTAACCAGATTGGCATAGGCCTGGATCTGGATGCCGGCATAGGGGAAGGTGACGGCCACATCGGGCGCGTAGGTAAATCCGAGCGCCCGGCAGAGACGCTGGGCAAAATCCTTCTGGCCGGTCGGGGCGATGGCGAGAATGTTTTTCACGAGGTGCCGTTGACCAACGGCAGCCGGGTCGGCCGTGACAGCCTGGCCACCGGGGAACACCTCTTTGAGTTCGATGCCGTTCTGGGCGAGGTAGCGGCGAATGGATTCCGGGGTCTGCTCTTCCGGTCCGGCGATGGGCGTGATGCAGAGCCATCGCTGATCGGCCAGCGTTTTGACCCACTTGGCGTGAACCGTCACCTGCACCCCCGCGGCGGTGAAGCCAACCTCGCTCCGGGTCTGATCCTCTGCCCCGCCAATGGCGTCGAAGATGGCGGCGACAATCTCTTCCACCGACGCCTGCTCATCGTAGGTGACCACTTTGCCTTCCGGCCAGTTGGGTTTGAGGGTTTCCGGGTCGATGCCCATAATGCGGCCGTCTCGCGTGAAGAGCATCTTTTGCTCGGGAAGCGTCAGCATGGGGTGTTGGGAAAGGTCGACTTCAAAGTCGTCGCCAGTAGGCCGTGGGATGAAATAAGTGCCCTTCTCGTTGAGTTGACCGCCGACCGTGGCGGCCGCTTGGGCCAGGGCGCCGGGTGGCGCTTCGGGATCGGACGTCGGCAACCCGCTGGTGGGCAATGGCCGGCCCGCTGCTCCTGCGGCCCCGGCAGTGCCCATGTCGATGGTCTCGCGCAGGTTGCCTTCCGCGTCGTACATGGCGGCGTACCACTCTTTTTCGCGGATGGCCGGGTCGGGCATGTAGACATTCTGCCCCGCATAAATCCTATCGAGGTTTTCGATTTGTGGATTGGCGGCCTGGAACAGCTTGACGCCCTCCTGGTAGGCGCGGCTGCCAAAGCGGCCGTAGTATTTGGCAATCAACTGGGAAACCGTGTCACCACGCTGCACGGTGTAAGGCATGGCGTTTTGCAGCACGGCCTCGGTCACCTTGGCCAGGGTGACGAAAGGGATGGTGACCACGCCGCTGGCCTGGCCGGACAAGGTGCCGTGCTCGAGTTTGCGCAACGGGATATCGACGGCCTGGCCCGGCCGGAGAAGATTGATGTCGGTGACATGGGGGTTGAGACGCTGAAAAATGCCTAAAAAATCCCGAAAATCTGCGTGGGCGATCTCTCCTTTTTGACGGAAGATTTTGAGAATCCAGTCGTTTTTCTGGACCACGTACGGTTCACAGAGGATATCCCATCCGCGGTCGTAGCGCACGATGTAGTTTTTGTAGATCATGCTGCTGGCGTCGGCCGGGCGGCCTGCCCCGCTCAGCGGCAACAACAAGGCCAGTGGCAACAACAAAACCAGCGGCAACAGCCGCCGAACCAGCCGGTGATCTCCGAGAGCGATATCCGTAGTGGATTTGGTTTTAAGCGTCATCATCCTTTGCGCGCATGTTTGGGGCTCAGGTTTAAATCATCGGCGATGGCCTCTGTCACTGCTTTGACGAAAAGGTCGAATGCCGGCCCGGCGAGCGGTTTGCCCGGGGCAGGGAATTGATCCAGGTGGTCGGGGTGAAGGTAGACCGGTGCATTGATCAGCCTGGGATCGGGGGTCACCTCGAATTCCGGGGGCATGGCATTTTCGAAGTACATATCCTGAAAGCCGCTGAATTTCAGGGCATGTGCCGTGGAATCGACCACGGCCACCGTGGAACGGTCCACCAGACCGCGATCCACGGCCTGTTTGAGCCCGGCCAGACTTTCACCACCGTGGGTACAGGCGATGTGGCCGTTTTTGTTGGCCCGCAGGTGCCAATCCATGATCTCCTGCTCACTGACCTGGATGAAATGAATGCGTTGGCGACCGGCCATCTCGTTGTAGCTGTCGACCAGTCGGATGACGCGCGGCATGGAGACCGGGTTGCCGATCATGGCCGCCTGGGCGACCGATGGCCGAACGGTCTGGGCCTTGAAACACCGCTTATCGACGTCGGGTTCCCGGTAGTATTGATAGACCGGGTCGGCGTGGGCCGACTGCACACCGACGATCAGGGGCAGGTCGGAAATCAGGCCGATCTGATAGAATTTGATGAAACCGCTCATCACGGCGGTGATGTTGCCGGCGTTGCCGATGGGTACCACGACGACCTTGTCGGCCATGTCGTATTCGAAGGCCTGGGCGATTTCGTAAGAGTAAGATTCCTGGCCGAGTATCCGCCAGGCATTTTTCGAGTTGAGCAGGGCCACTTCGTACTGTTCGGACAGGGCTTCGACCACCTTCATGCAGTCGTCGAACACCCCCGGAATTTCGTAGACCCGTGCGCCGCTGCCCAGGGGCTGGGAGAGCTGCTGGGGGGTCACCTTTTTGTGCGGCAGCAACACCGCAGATTTGATATGGGGGCGCAAATAGGCGGCATACAGTGCCGCCGCCGCCGAGGTGTCGCCGGTAGAGGCGCATACCGCCAGGATATCCGTTGCCTGGCCGCTTTGAATCAGAAAGTTGATGTAGCTCAGGGCGCTGGCCATGCCGCGATCCTTGAAGGAGCCGCTGGGGTTCTGGCCGTCGTTTTTATAGAAGAAGCGCATCCCCACGCACGCCTGGAGGTGAGCGTTGGCCTCTACCACGGGCGTATGCCCTTCACCGAGGTAGACGACCGCGTCCAAAGGGATCACCGGTCCGATGAATTCGTGGTAGCGGTAAATTCCTTTGAGGGCCGGCAGGGTGAGCATGGCGCGGTAGTCGAACAGCTGACGCCATCGCTCCGGTGGTATGGTCTTGAGACGATGGAACTGGTCGTCGTAGAGCAGCAGGACGCGCCCGCATTCGGGGCAGGTATAGAGCAGCTGGTCGATTCCGAATTCGCTATTGCACCCCAGACAGCGATAAATCAAACGTCCCGACGGCTTGGGAATCAGGAGGTCGCGGATCTGCTCGGGAAACTGTTCCGGCATCATGGCGCGATCTTCTCCTTTCCCCCCATGTAGGGCCGCAGGGCTTCGGGAATCACCACCGATCCATCAGCCTGCTGATAGTTTTCGAGAACGGCGGCCACCGTGCGTCCCACGGCCAGGCCGGACCCGTTGAGGGTGTGAACCAGCTGGGTCCCTTTCTGGCCTTTACGTTTGAAACGGATATTGGCCCGCCGTGCCTGAAACGCCTCGAAATTGCTGCAAGAAGAGATCTCGCGGTACATGTTCTGAGCCGGCATCCACACCTCTATATCATAGGTTTTGGCCGCAGAGAAGCCCAGGTCCCCAGTGCACAGCGTCACCACCCGGTAGGGCAGGCCCAGGCGTTGCAGGATCGTTTCGGCGTTCTGCAGCAGGCGCTCCAGCTCCTCATAGGAGTGCTCCGGTTCGACGAATTTGACGAGCTCCACCTTGTTGAATTGGTGCTGCCGGATCAGTCCGCGTGTATCCTTGCCATACGAACCCGCTTCGGAACGGAAGCAGGGGGTGTAGGCCGTGTAATAGACGGGCAGCTGTTCCTCGGTCAGGATCTCACCCTGGTGAATATTGGTCACCGGCACTTCGGCGGTGGGAATGAGGAAGTAGTCCCAGTTTTCCAGTTTGAACAGGTCTTGTTCGAACTTGGGCAATTGGCCGGTGTGGGTCATGGACTGGCGGTTGACGATGAACGGCGGCAGCACTTCGGTATAACCGTGTTCATTGGTGTGGATATCCAGCATGAAGTTGATCAGGGCGCGTTCCAGGTGAGCCCCGGCACCCAGATAGAGGGGGAATCGCGCCCCGGCGATTCTGGCGGCACGGGCGAAATCCAGGATCCCCATCTGTTCGCCGATGTCCCAGTGCCCCTTGGCCTGGAAGTCGAACTCGGGCGGTCTACCCACGGTTTTGATGACCGGATTGTCCTTTTCGTCACGACCCACCGGGACCGATGGGTCGGGGATATTGGGGATGCCGAGTAGAATGTCGCCAAGGATCTGCTCTTGGGCGGTGAGTTCTGTTTCCAGCTGTTTGATGCGGTCTCCCACCGATCGCATGTCAGCCATCTGCGCATCGGCCGCCTGGCCGTTTTTTTTCAATCGGGCGATCTGCTCGGAGGCCACATTTCGCTGGTGACGCAACTGCTCGATCTCGTTCAACACGGCGGATCGTTGCGCATCGGCGCGGTTGAATGCCTCCCAATCAGCGGTACCGCCTCGATTTTCGACCGCTTTTTGAACAGTTGGCAAATTTTGTCGCACGAACTTGATTTCTAACATGGGAGCCCCTATATTAGGCGAAATTTTTTTGCTGATAACCGGATCTTATGCGGAAAAAGATGGCCTCGGTCTTGCCAGCCAACGAGGAAGACGAGGCCAAACGTGAACAATGGCTCAGAATATACTGTAGGCATATGATTTAGTCAATGATCATTATGAGTTGACCTTGTCCGAGGTTGCCGCAAACGGTCTTTTTTTCACACCCAGTTTACCGGAGAACGCAATGGAGGAAATTCGAGAGAAGAAGCAGGACATCCGCAACGAAGTGGCACGCAAGATCTCCGCTTTGTCTGCCGATGAGGTGACCCAGCGCACCCGCGCAATAGAGAACCGGTTGTTTGAATTCGCTAATTTTTTAGAGTCCCGTATCGTTCTGTTGTACACCCCTGCCCCGAACGAAGTAGATACGCTGGAAATCATTCGAAGAAGCTACCTGTACGGCAAGATCATCGTGTTGCCCGCATTCGATCCCAATTCGCGCAGCATGCGCCTGTTCAAGGTCGACGATTTGAACCGGGACCTGGCTCAAGGCACACGGGGCAATCTGGAGCCCAACCCCAAAAGATGCAAGTCGGTGCCCATCGATTGCCTGGATATCGCCATCATTCCCGGCGTGGCCATGGACGAAAAGGGAGGTCGCGTCGGACAGGGCAATGGCTATTACGACCGGTTGATTCCGGACCTGCCCATTACCACCCGCAAGGTGGGGTTGGTCTATGAACTGCAGATTGTCTCGTCGGTTCCTCTGGAAAGCCACGATAAGCATGTGGATATCGTCATTACCGAAGATCGGGTAATTTACAAGATCTAACCGGGAGGATCTATTCGGGTAAAAACCAAGGAGATTGAACAGTTGCGGGGTCCTGGGGCCTCAATATGCGCTTGACCGTGTGCCGATGCTCTGATAGACGGTGGCCGGGAGTGGAAACGCCGATGAAGTTTGATCGTTTACGCAACGACATGGTCGAGAAGCAGATCGAGGCCCGGGGTATCACGGACCCCAACGTGTTGGCGGCCATGCGCAAAGTGCCGCGACATCTCTTCGTCAGTGAAGCCCTGATGGATCAGGCCTATAGCGATTTTCCCCTGCCCATCGGCGAGCAGCAGACCATCTCCCAGCCCTACATCGTGGCCGAAATGACCCAGGCCCTCCAGCTGACCAAGGACGATCGCGTTCTTGAGATCGGCACCGGATCGGGATACCAGGCGGCGATTCTGGCCCAGATCGCCTTTCGGGTCTACACCATCGAACGCATTCACAGCCTCTATGTCAAGGCGCGCAAGCTTTTCGACCAACTCGGATACCATAACATTGTCACCCGTTATTCCGACGGTACATCGGGATGGCGGGACGAGAGTCCTTTCGATGCGATCATCGTGACGGCCGGGGCGCCTGAAATCCCCGCCGTCCTGGTCAACCAGTTGGCGGTTGGCGGCCGAATGGTGATTCCCGTGGGCAACCAGTACAGCCAGGATCTGGTCCGGCTGGTTCGCGATGAGAGAGGAATCCACCAAGTCAATCTCGGCGGCTGCCGTTTTGTCAAGTTGATTGGGGAGCACGGCTGGAGAGAGCCATAGATGTTGCGACGGCTGTACGACTGGGTGCTTCATTGGGCCGAGACACCTTACAGCACATGGGCCCTTTTTTTTCTCTCCCTGGCCGAGGCCTCGTTTTTCCCAATCCCCCCGGATGTGCTTCTTATCGCTCTGGCCGTGGCCAAGCCCGCCAAGGCATTCCGCTATGCATGGGTGTGCGCGTTGGGATCGCTCATTGGCGGCTGTATCGGATACGCCATCGGCTATGGCTTCATGACCGGCATCGGCCAGCGCATCGTGGAGCTTTACGGCTTTGCCGACAAGGTCGACTATATCGGTGATCTATACCGGCGTTACAACGCGTGGGCCGTGGGCATTGCCGGGTTCACACCGATTCCCTACAAAGTGTTTACCATCGCGGCCGGGATGTTCCGGATCGACTTCGCCGTTTTTGTGCTGGCCTCGCTGGTTTCCCGTTCGGCGCGTTTTTTTCTGGTCGCCGGCTTGATTTACAAATTCGGTCCCGGCATCCAGAGGGTGATCGATCGCTATTTCGACCTCATGGCGGTCACCTTCGTGGTGTTGCTGGTCCTCGGTTTTGTCGGGATCAAATACATCTTTTAGCCCGCAAACCCCTCAGAGATCCTTGACCAGGCGATTGGCCGGTGCCTTCCGGATGTCATGTTCCAGTTTGTCCAACACGTCCATCATGCGTTCAACCCCATGCCCGACTGGCGCCCTCCGCTCCTCCGGGGCTGCGTCGCCCATGGGCAACAGGACATCGGCCACCGTTATGCCATGAATATCCCGGGCCGGTTGATAGCCGATCTCTTCCGCCGTTTCCATTTCGACCGCGGAAACGATGTTGCTTTGGACCAATTGATCGATCAATAGCGCGACCAGTCCGGAGGGCCACGCGAGACGCTCCGCAATTTCCCGGATGGGAAGAGGCGGGCCGCCGTTTTCAAAATTGGAAACGATCAACCGCAGTACCGTCAGGGTATGCGATTTTCGCGTGCGTAAATTCATTTCCTGGAAATCGACCTGCATGGCATACGCATCCACATGCTGATGGGCATAGGCGAATTGCGCACCCATGAGCACGATCATCCAACTGAAATACATCCAGATGAGGAAAAAGGGCAGCGCGGCGAAGCTGCCGTAAATGGCGTTATAGTTGGACAGAAACACCTGGAGGTGGATATAGGCCCATTGGGTGATTTGAAACAGCGTACCGGCGAAGATACCGGCCAGCAGGGCCGAGGAAAACCGAACGCGCGTGTTGGGCAGAACGATATAAATGAGAATGAACAGGAGCCAGGTCAATGCGAAGGGCAGCCATCTGAGCATCAGAAAGATCACCGGGCTGGCCATTTTGAGCAGGGCCAACCGGCCGGTGATGGCCTCGACCTGGGCCATGATGAAGAGGTTGATGCTGCTCGAAAGGATGACCAGCAGCGGGCCGATGACCAGGATGGCCAGATAGTCGGTAAATTTGCGGACGAACGAGCGGGATTGGACCTTCCAGATGTCGTTGAGCGTGTCCTCGATGTGGTTGAGGACCTTGACGGCCGACCAGAACAGCACCACCACCCCGATACCGGCGATCAATCCGCCCTGTGTATTGGCCAACAGCGAGCGGGCAAACGT
Organism: Desulfatitalea tepidiphila; assembly: GCF_001293685.1. Taxonomy (NCBI): domain Bacteria; kingdom Pseudomonadati; phylum Thermodesulfobacteriota; class Desulfobacteria; order Desulfobacterales; family Desulfosarcinaceae; genus Desulfatitalea; species Desulfatitalea tepidiphila. The sequence continues at coordinate 166,497 of NZ_BCAG01000001.1, forward strand.
GATAATTTTGTCCACGACCACTTCCTGGCCGGCCAAATGCTGATAAAACATCTTTTCCAGGCGTTGTTCCAGGCCAAACCCCTTGGCGATGCCAAAGGCCATGGCGGCCACCGGAACGACGGCCAGCAGGCTGTAGAACGTCAGGGCCGACGCCCGCAAGGCGCAGTCGTCGCGTACGTAGCCTTGAACGGTCAACAGCAGGACCCGCATGGGTTTGAGCAAGAGGGCCCTGACCGTGGGGAGATCGCTCTTGTCCAGACGCCAGATTTCGGTTTCGAGGAACCGGATGATGCGGGTTTTGGCCTTTTTCATTGCGATATCGATGTTCGCCTGGCCGGCGGAGAACCGCACGGCGCAGGCGAGAAAGGCGGTGCACAGAACAACACCGAGGATCTTTACGCCCATGGTGGGCGCGCCGAGAAGCTAGAACTGGGCCTCTTCGGTGGATCCTTTCAGGGCCGAAACCGAAGATAGGCCTTCGGTGATGCTGTTGAGCACACGGTCGAAATAGCCGGTGCCCACGAATTTCTGGTGGGTGGTGGCCATGTAGCCGTCCTCTTTGCCATGGGCGAACTCCGCCTGCTGAAAACGGGCGTATGCGGCCATGCCTTCGGTTTTGTAGCTGTGGGCCAGGTCGAACATGCCCAGGTTCAGGGTATGGAAGCCGGCCAGGGTCACGAACTGGAATTTGTAGCCCATTTCGGCCAATTCATTTTGAAAATTGGCGATAACCTTGTCGTCCAGGTGCGCCTTCCAGTTGAAAGAGGGCGAGCAGTTGTAGGCCAGGAGCTTGCCGGGAAATTTGGCATGAATGCCTTCGGCGAAGCGCCGGGCCTCAATGATGTCGGGTTTCTGGGTCTCGCACCAGATGATGTCGGCATAGGGGGCGTAGGCCAGACCGCGGGCAATGGCCAGGTCGATGCCGGCGTTGATATAGTAAAACCCCTCGGAGGATCGCGGTTGATCGAGCAGAAACGGCTTGTCCCGTTCGTCGATGTCGCTGGTCAGCAGACGGGCGGCCTCGGCGTCGGTGCGGGCGATGAGCACGGTGGGCACGCCGCAGATGTCCGCTGCCAGACGAGCGGCGATCAGCTTGGTGATGAACTCCTGGGCCGGCACAAGTACCTTGCCGCCCATGTGACCGCATTTTTTGGCCGAAGCCAGTTGATCTTCGAAGTGAACTCCGGCGGCGCCGGCCTCGATCATGTCACGCATCAGTTCGAACGCATTGAGCGGCCCGCCGAAGCCGGCCTCCGCATCGGCCACGATGGGGGCGTACCAATAGGGACCGTTTTTGCGGCCGTCGAGCACCTGGATCTGATCGGCGCGCCGAAGGGCGTTGTTGATTTTGCGCACCACGGACGGCACGCTGTTGGCCGGGTAGAGGCTTTGGTCGGGATACATCTGGCCGGCCAGATTGTTGTCGGCCGCCACCTGCCAACCGCTCAGGTAGATGGCCTTCAAACCGGCCTCGACCTGCTGAACCGCCTGGTTCCCGGTCAGGGCGCCCAGGGCCGGGATATACTTTTCCGTGTGCAGCAGTTGCCAGAGTCGCTGAGCACCGGCGTCGGCCAGGGTGTTTTCGATCTTCAGGGTGCCGCGCAATTTCAATACGTCTTCGGCGCTATAGGGCCGGACGATGCCCGTCCAACGGGGATCGTTTTCCCATACATATTCCAGTGCGGAAATCTCGTCGGGAAATATTTCATGGCAAGAGAGCCGATCGCAAAGGGCCTGGGCTTTTTCAGCGATGGTTTGCATAAACGAACTCCTTTCCTCTATTCGAGACGTTCATAGGCTTTCAAGGTTAAAAACTCTTCAAAGGACGGGTTTGCGATAATCTCTTCAAACAGGCCCCTTGCCTGTTCATAGGGGATCTCCTTGAATTGGCGTTCGCCGACCTCTTTGCGGATGTTGGCGAGTTCTTCTTGCATGAGTTGGCGCACCAGGGCCAGGGTCACCTTGCGGCCATCGTCCAGAATACCCTCGGGGTGATGAATCCATTGCCATACCTGGGCGCGTGCGATCTCGGCGGTGGCGGCATCTTCCATGAGGTTGTACAGCGGCACGCAGCCATTGCCGTGGAGCCAGTGGGCCATATACTGAATCCCCACCGAGATGTTGTTTCGTAAACCGTTTTCCGTGATCTGGCCTTTGGGCACCTTGAGCAGATCCTGAGCAGTAACGGTGACATCATCGCGTAGCCGATCGACCTGATTGGCCGTGGGCATGGCTTTGTCGAACTCTTCTCTGGCGATGGCCACCAGGCCGGGATGGGCCACCCAGGTGCCGTCATGGCCATCGCTGGCTTCGCGCACCTTGTCTTCGCGCACCTTGGCCAATGCGATCGCGTTGGCCTCGGGATCGTCCTTGATGGGGATCTGGGCCGCCATGCCGCCCATGGCGTGGGCGCCGCGGCGGTGGCAGGTCTGGATCACCCGCAGGGCGTACGAGCGCATACAGTGACGGGTCATGGTGATGAGCGACCGGTCCGGGAAGATGTAACCCGGGACATTGCGAAACCGTTTGATGAAGCTGAAGATATAGTCCCAGCGGCCGCAATTGAGCGCCACGATGTGGTCGCGCAGTTCGTAGAGAATTTCTTCGGTCTCGAAGGCGGCCAGGATGGTCTCGATGAGCACCGTGACTTTGATGGTGCCCGGTGCGATCCCCAGCACCTGCTGGGCCTGTACAAAAATATCGTTCCACAGGCGGGCTTCCAGGTGGCTTTCGAGTTTGGGCAGGTAGAAATAGGGGCCTGTGCCGCGAGCCAGGAGTTTTTTTGCGTTGTGGTAGAAGTAGAGTCCGAAGTCGAATATCGAACCGGAAATGGCCTGGCCGTCCACGCGCACATGTTTTTCTTCCAGGTGCCATCCCCTGGGCCGCACCAGCAATACGGCGGTTTTGGGATTCAGCGCGTAGTGCTTTCCTTCGGGGCTGGTCAGTGAAATGGTGCCTTCCACCGCATCGCGCAGATTGATCTGCCCCTCTATGGTGCCCTGCCAGGTAGGCGCATGGGAATCTTCGAAGTCGGCCATGTAGGCCGATGCGCCTGAATTGAGGGCGTTGATGATCATTTTGCGGTCGACCGGCCCGGTGATTTCCACCCTGCGGTCCTGGAGATCGGCGGGTACTGAACCGATTTTCCAGTCGCTCTCCCGAATTTTCCTGGTCTCGTGCAGAAAGTCGGGCAGTTGTCCGACGTCGATCCTGCGTTGGCGCTCCTGGCGTTCGGCCAGCAGCTCGATGCGCCGGCCGTTGAAACGGCGGTGCAGGTCGGCGACGAAGCGCAAGGCATCTTGGGTCAATATGTCGTCGAATTGGGGCTGCATGGGCCCCGCTATTTCGATGCCGTCAAATGAGCTGGGTACGGTCATGGTAGGCCTCCGGAAGGTCCTGTCGGGTTAAGGCCGCCGGGTGGCGGCCTGAGTCCAGATGGTGCATTCAAAGGCGGAACGATGGCTAACGATCGCCGTGAAGGTCAGTCGATTGGCATGCGGTGGGCATGCGGTGGGCGGAAAAGCCCCACGGATTGCAGTGGCATTCAGATAGTTACCAACCCGGCGATGGAACTATAATAAGCGATGGCTTCTGGATGTCAACCAGGCTGTTTTTCACCCGGGGATCCTAACTGAATGCTCCTTATGGGATCCGGTCCGGTTGGGACAGGTGGCCGGGCCGCAACCGTTGCGCTTGATTGTAGGGCAGGATCGGGGTCAGCGCACCGGAGCGGATCTGCTCCTGGCTCTCGATCCAGAATTCGGGGGTCAATAGATCGGCGTGGTGTTTCATGAAGATGTCCCGCAGATCCGCGGGCATGGCCAGGAAACGGGCGAATTCCTCGGGAAACACGTCGTTTTCCGCCACCATGTACCACGGTTCGGCAGCCATTTCGTCTTCGTACGCCCGGGCCTGGGGCAGCCAACGGAAATGGCAGTCGGTCAGCGGGCACAATTCGTCGTAGTCGTAAAAAATGACCCGTCCCAACTGGGTGACCCCGAAATTTTTAAGCAGCATATCCCCTGGAAACACATTGATGTGCGCCAGGTCCTTGATCGCCCGGCCATAATCGATGACGGCCGCCTTGGCATCGGCGGCATCGGCTTGTTTGAGATAGACGTCCAGGGGAATGAGACGTCTTTCCACGTAGACATGGTGCAGGACGACCCGGTTGCCGTCGACGGTGGCGGTGCGCCGGGCACCGGTTTCAATTTCATTCAACAAATCCGGGGTAAAGCAGCAATCCTCGATTTCCAGGTTTTCGAAGGTCTGCACATCGATCAGGCGTCCGGCCCGGTCGTGCCTGAAAACATAGTCGTACTTTTCCATCACCTGCTGCGGGGTGGCGTGCTTGGGAGAGGCGAAGCGGTCTCGGATCAGTTTGTAGATCAGGTTGTCCTGGGGCATGTTGAAGGCGATCATGACCATGCCCCGCTGTCCGGGGGAAAATTGGAAGCGATCCAGGCCGCAGACCTCCCGGTGGGCGATCAGGTCCCGGTACAGTTCGGTCTTGCCGTGCTTGTTGTATCCCAGTCCGATATAGAGTTCGGCGATGCGCTTGGTGGGCATCAGTTCTTTTAAAAAGCGCACCAACTCGCCGGGACATGCGGTTTGAACATGAAAATAGGTGTGACTGAAGCTGAACAGGACCCGAACTTCTTCGGTTCTGAGCAACAGGGCATCCACGTAAAGCCCGTCGGGACCGTTGCCTAACGCGAAAACCAGCGGCATCTGAACATTCGCCATACGCATGCGGCCGATCAGGTAGGCCCCCATCTCCCGGTAAAACGGGGAGGCAACCATGTCGATGCGCAGGGTCGTTCGCCAATGACCTCCGCCAATGGACTTGAGGCGAAGATTGATGCGTTCGGCGCACAGGCGGGCATCGGTCGCAACATCCGCAAAAGGCGTGCACAGTCTGAAACGGTCGATCAGGCCCTTGATGGTCTCATCGGTCACCTTGGAAACCTCCAGAGAGAACATCAGGGGGGCATGATCGGGCGGGGTGTCGGGCGAGGGTTGAGGGGCAATGAATTCAAGATCCGGATCGATGCCGACCGTTTGCAGGATCCGGCGGTTGACCGAGTTGTAGAAGGTGCAGGCCAGTTCGGCGTCATGACGATGATGCGCCCGTTCCTGGAAGTATTGCTTTATCTTCCGCCATACGGCAGGATTCTGGACCTGCGGGCCTGACAAATCGATGAGTTTTCGAGACGTGTCTACCACCACCTTGGTGTACAAATCGAGTCGCCGAGCCGTATCCTGGCGCATGCCGAGCCAGTCGCGCCGCTCGAAACGGACCGCGGCGCGTTGGGAGATATACGAAAATGCACGTGTGTACTTCCCATAACCATTCCACACCAGATCGGATGCTTGGGCGACCTGCGCTTGTCTGTCGGGATGCATTCGAATTGACCTGCCTTTTCTGGCTAGCCGATGGCCGCCGGTCTGCAGAGCAACTCTGCATCGGTGGCGATTCTTCCGCAACCGTCGCACACATATTTCATAGCGGATAATTTGGATTTGCACACATGGATCGGATCAGTATCCGGTGCGCCGCAAAAACGGCACCGCTGCCTGTCGTTGCAGGGGTTGCACAAATGTCCGGGCACCTTGGCGACGGCGCCGCAACGTTTGCATGTATAGCTCATGGCACACTCCTTTCGCCCATGCCGTATCAGGTCATTTGGAATATGCGACGCGTGTTGGTTCACACGTACCCTCCGGTCATGGAGCCCTGGTAGTTTGATTTAATTTAATTTTATATTATAGGTGTCTAAAAAGTGATCGCAAGGGGGGCCGGCGCTTTGGCGTCGGGCTCCGGTAAACCATAAAAGGATACGAATCATGAGTTCTAAAGAGAAGATGCAACCCTTGGAAAAGCTCGAAGCCTTCGAATCCTATGCGGACTTCCTGCGCTATGTGGAGGCGCGATTCGATTTGCGACCAGGTGAACCGGAGGCTTTATACAGCGTCCTGGTCAAGCTTCAGAACGTCGGTGCGGATCCGCTCAAGGCCATGGAGGATTGCATTTACAAGATGGCCAAGCACGATTGCCACGATATGCTGCGTTTTATGATGCACGTGGAGAACATGGATCTTGCAAAGTTGAAGGAGGATCCATGAGACGAGAGACCCCTCTGGAAACGGCTTCGGACGATCCAAATTTACCTTGACACCCGGCTGCTTTTCATTGTTTTTAGGGTTGCGCGAAAAAAATCGCCATGAACATCATCGGCCCGAAATAACGCCCTTACCGACGACCAAGGAGGCTGTTTAATGAAAGCGAAAAGCGTCATCCTGCCCGCAAACGAGATTCCCCGCCAATGGTACAATATCCTCGCCGACATCAAGATGAATCCACCTCTGGGACCGGATGGCAAACCCATTCAGCCCGACGCCCTGGCACCGGTGTTCCCCATGAATCTCATCGAGCAGGAGGTCAGCACCGAGCGTTGGATCGACATACCCGAACCGGTGCTCGATGTGCTCTCCATCTGGCGGCCGGGCGCCCTGACCCGCGCCGACCGTTTCGAGAAGGCGCTCGGAACGCCGGCCCGGATCTATTTCAAATATGAAGGCGCCAGCCCTCCGGGCAGCCACAAGCCCAACACGGCGGTTCCCCAGGCCTATTATAATAAGGTGTTCGGCATCGAACGCATGACCACCGAGACGGGTGCCGGCCAATGGGGCAGCGCGTTGGCTTTTGCCTGCTCTCAATTCGGACTGGCCTGCAAGGTCTTCATGGTGCGCATCAGCTTCGATCAAAAACCCTACCGCAAGGCCATGATGGAGACCTGGGGCGGAGAGTGCGTGGCCAGCCCCAGCAACGAAACCAAAGCCGGCCAGGAGGCCTTGGCCAAGGACCCCAATACGCCGGGCAGCCTGGGCATTGCCATCAGCGAGGCCATCGAGCAGGCGGTCGGCGATTCCACCGGCAAGACCCGCTACTCGTTGGGCAGCGTGCTCAACCATGTCATGCTTCACCAGACCATCATCGGCCTGGAGGCCAAAAAACAGCTCGCCATGATCGGCGAGTACCCGGACATCATTATCGGATGCGCCGGCGGCGGCAGCAACTTTGCCGGACTGGCCTTTCCCTTTGTCCTGGACAAGATCAACGGCAAGCAGATCGAGATCCTCCCGGTCGAGCCCATGGCCTGCCCCACCCTGACCAAAGCACCGTTCGTATACGATCATGGCGACACGGCCCGTTATACCCCGCTTCTGCCCATGTACAGCCTGGGGCACGCCTTCGTACCGGCCCCCATCCATGCCGGAGGGTTACGCTATCATGGCATGGCGCCGACCGTCAGCCAGTTGGTCGATGAAGGTATCCTTACCCCCAAATCGGTGGTTCAAAGCGACTGCTTCAAAGCTGGCATCCTCTGGGCGCGCACCGAAGGGGTCATCCCGGCCCCCGAAACCACCAACGCCCTGGCCCAGGTGGTGATCGAGGCCAACAAGGCCAAGGAGGAGGGCAAGGAGAAGGTGATCGTTTTCAACTTCAGCGGCCATGGCCTGCTCGATCTGACCGGATATGAAAAATTTCTGCACGGGGACCTGAAGGATTTTGCCCTCAGCGAAGACGACCTGGGGAAATCCATGTCTGTCTTTGCCGGTTACCCCAAACCGCAGCATATCAAGAGTTTTTAACCTTCGAGAATCGCGAGGCGGCGGCCGGAGCGTAAGGGCGCGCGCCCTGATGCCGGCCGCCGCTGTGAAAGTGCCGTCCCATGCTCTACGACGAAAAAGAGAGGCGCTGCCCGCGATTGGGCAGCGTGGTGTCCTTCCGATTTTGTCGCACCAGCGAAAACGGCCGGCCCTGCTTCAAGGTGCTCGACTGCTGGTGGGAATCTTTCGATGTAACGGCCTATTTCAAGGCCTGCTTGAGCCCCGAGGCGTTCGATCGTCTCGCCCATCCGGCCCCGCCCAACAAAGTCGCCAGCCTCCTGGATGTGATTCGCCAGGCCCAGGCGCGCGTGGAGGAAAAATAGCCGATGGGGTCACCTTAAAGCTCGAGCCGAAAGCCCGCGGGATGGTGAAAGTCGGGTTTGTCCCCTCCATGGACCAGGGCCCAGTAGGATTTTTCCCCCGTCGCTGCTACGAGAACGGCGCTGAGGGCCAATCGGATCGGCCGGCCCTCGAGCTTCAGTTTTTTCAGATCAATATCCACGGTGAGCCGCATTGCCTTTCGCAGGGGCAACATCTCCATTGGAAACCCGTCAAATGCCGCTTCCGGATGCATCCCCTGTCGGTAGTCGTCGAAATGATAGACGTTCCAATGCCCTGCCGGTGAAAAGTTGAATTCCCAGTAGGCGGATGCGGTCTGCGCACCGATGAAACACTCGAAGCAGGTGTCCTCCCACAGCCCCTGCCTGCGCTCGGGATGGGTGACAACGGACGGCAGGCGCAGCCGGTGGATGGGGCCTGTGAGCTCGAAGGCGAGGCTCAACCTGTCGCCAATGCGTTCTACCAGGCCGGTCAGGGCGAAGGTTGCCGTATCCTGATCCGGCCGAAACTGTTGCAGCATAGCCCGCGCTTGTGGCATCGGTCCTCCTTTGGTTTTTTGGATTCTCTGAATATCCAGCAATTCTAATTGAATGTGATTCACCGTGAAGGGCGCGCCTTCCAAATGATTTTTGATAAAAAGACCGCACGGCAACGGACATGGCAGGCGTGGGTGGGGCAGGTGGCCAGGGCCACATACGCCTGCGGTCCTAGTGCCGGTTTAATGCAAACGGCGGACGAGCGGCCCAGACTGTTTGAGCGCAGCGAGTTTCTGGGCCGCCCGCCGTGCATTTTAACGGCATTCGACCGCTTGGCGTGTGGCATCGGCCACCTGTTCAATCCACGCCGGGTTTAATGAATAACGTTCAGTTAGGATCGCTGATGAATAACGTTCATTTTGTCACTCACGGTCCGCACGAATGCTTGACCCTGCGGCATGAATCCCATATATAGGCACGATTTATCAAAATCGAGGATCGACGCCAAGCCGCGATGGATCCGAACAGGGAGATCAAGATGGGAAAAACGTATCAGATAGCCGTCATCCCGGGAGATGGCACCGGTCCGGAAGTGGTGGATGAAGGCCGCAAAGCCTTGAAGGCCGCCGCGGCCAAATTTGACTTTAAACTGGAAATGACCGATTTCGACTATGGCGGTGAGCGTTACCTGCGTACCGGCGAGATACTGCCGGACAACGCCGCCGATGAGCTGCGCCGATTTGATGCGATCTATCTGGGGGCCATCGGCCATCCGGGCGTCAAACCGGGTATTTTGGAGAAGGGCATTCTGCTGCGGTTGCGCTTCGAGCTGGATCAATACATCAACTTGCGGCCGGTGCGCCTATATCCGGGAGTGGAAACACCGTTGAAGGGCAAAGGACCCGAGCACATCGACTATGCGGTGGTGCGCGAAAATTCGGGCGGTATCTACACCGGCACGGGCGGCATTTCGATGAAGGGCACCCCCCACGAGGTGGCCGTGCAAAGCATGGTCTACAACCGTTTTCAAGTGGAGCGCTGCCTGCGCTATGCCTTCGACTATACCCGTAAGTTCGGCAAGAAGGCGCGCGGCAAAGGCGACGCCAACACCCTGGCCCTGGTGGGCAAGACCAACGTGCTGACGTTTGTGTTCGATCTGTGGGAAAGGGCGTTTCATGAAATCGGGGAGCGGGATTACCCGGATGTCAAACGCGAATATTACCACGTGGATGCGACCTGCATGTACATGGTCAAGAGCCCGGAATGGTTCGACGTGCTGGTCACCTCCAACATGTTCGGGGATATCATCACCGATCTTGGTGCCGAGACCCAGGGCGGCATGGGCATCGCCGCCGGAGGCAACATCAATCCCGAAGGCGTGAGCATGTTCGAGCCCATCGGCGGGTCGGCCCCCAAGTACACGGGCATGAACATCATCAACCCTCTGGCGGCCATCTGTTCCAGTGCCATGATGCTGGAAACCCTCGGCGAGATCGATGCGGCCCGGGCCATCGAGGAGGCGGTCAAGGATGTGACGGCCAACAAGATCAAAAGCCTGGCGGCGGGGAAGATGGGTTTCAGCACCAGCGAAGTGGGAGACATGGTGGCCGAACGGGTATAGCTCGTCGGCAGCGTGAGATGATCGAAAAAAGGGCGGTCCCGCGACCGCCTTTTTTGTTATAGGGGTAATGCGTTTGCAGAGGTTGCAGGGGGGTACCGAACCCGTCCGGGGGTGGGACCGCGAGGTGTGATGATGGATGCCGCGCCGTTTTTGACATTGGAAGATGTGACCGTGCGTTTGCGGGATCGCTGGTTGCTCGCAGATACCCAATGGCAGATCCGGTGTGGTGAGAATTGGGTGGTATGGGGGCCCAACGGCGCAGGCAAGACGACCCTGGCCAGGATACTCACCGGCGAGGTGGCGGTGGTCAAGGGGTGGGTCCGGCGCCATTACGAGCAGGACCCGGCCGTGTGCGCGGGGCGTCGAGCAGTGGCCCTGGTCTCTTCCGAGCAGTACCATCGGATCTACCGGCAGGAGCAACTGTTCGATGAATTCCGCCATTTCAGCGGACGGTTGGATCAAACCACCGCGGCCGCCGACGTGTTGCGGGGCGTTACGGAGCGATACGGTAAAACGCCATCTGCGGCCTTCCATGGGACCCAGATACCCGAGATTCTGGATCTGGCGGCGATCTTGAGCAAACCGATTCAGGCGCTCTCTTCCGGTGAGATGCGCAAGCTGCTCATCGCCTGCGGCCTGGCCGCCGAACCTTGCCTGCTGATTCTCGACGAGCCGTTCAACGGCCTGGACAAACCCTCCCGGGCGAATCTGTTGCGGCTGCTCGAACAACGGATCGTGTCCGGGACCCAGATGGTGCTGATCGTGCATCGCAGAGAGGAGATACCCGTCTTTTTTTCGCACCTGCTGCAGGTGAAGGACGGACGGGTGGTCTGGCAGGGGCCCATGGCCGATGCTGCGGTGCTGCGTTCGCCAGACGAGGCCAAAGCCGGTGACGGCGGCCGAATCCCAGATCGATCCAAAGACCGATCAGCAACTCGATCCTTAAATCGGGTCGATGCCGGCGAGCCGTTGATCCGGATGCGCGAGGCGACCGTCCGCTTCGGTGGCCACGTCGTCCTGGATCGGGTCGACTGGACCGTGCGTGCCGGAGAAAACTGGGCGGTCCTGGGACCCAACGGCGCCGGCAAGAGCACCCTGCTCCAATTGATCACCGGCGACCAGCTGCAGGCCTATGCCAACGACATTCACCTGTTCGGGCGCCCCAAGGGCTCGGGAGAGTCGATCTGGGAGATCAAGGAACACATCGGCTATGTGGCGGACGAGTTGCAGGCCCGCTATCAGCGCAGGATCACCGCTTTCGATGTCATCTGTTCGGGTTTTTTCGACTCGGTCGGTCTGTACCGTTATTGCAGCGACGCACAGCGCGAGGCCGGCAGCCACTGGGTGCATGTCCTGCATCTGGAAGAGCTGGCCGACCGACCCATGGCGCAGCTCTCATTCGGTCAGCAGCGGTTGATTCTCATCGCCCGGGCCATGGTCAAGACGCCCCGCCTGTTGATCCTGGACGAACCGTGCAACGGCCTGGATATGAGCAACCGCCGCCGGGTCCTCGACATGGTAAAGGCCATCGCCGCTTCCGGGCATACCAACCTGCTTTATATCAGCCATCGGCCGGACGAGATGCCGGCCTGCATTACCCATTGTCTTCAATTGGACGCCGGGCGCGTCATTCACGCGGGTCCTATCGAAGGGTGCCGATAGAGGTCAACGCCCATATCGGGCCACCTGGCTATTTGTGGAGGGACACTGCTAACAACTGTTCCGCATCCGCGTGTTGATCTCCAGGTTCTCCAGGGCCAGCCGGAAAGCATCCGCCAGGCAGGGGTGTTCGGCGATGTAGGCTTCGCTGAAGTGTCGCACCTCTGTTTCCCGGCCCAGCCCGCCGAACGGGATGATGGCCGTGATGACCCGTTCGTAGAGCAGGGGATGAAAATCTTCGAGGGCATTGAGGTTTTCCAGGTACCAGGGCCACAACTGGGTTTGAAGGGTCGGGTTGGCGGCCATTGCCACGATGGGCATGAAACGGTTGCGCGGCGGCACGCTGGCAAGGGTATGCGCCAGGGCCTTGCGGGCCGCTTGCCAATCCTGAAAGCCGCCGAACGCGGCCAGGATGTTCATGCGTTCATGTTCGCTGGGCGATTGTTCGAAGCGGCGGATCAGCCAGCCCAAGGCCTGTTCGCCCCGGGTCCAGGCGCCGATCTGCATCACCGCCTTGGCGATATCCGGATGGGTGGGATGGCCGGCCGTCAGGGCGTCGAACTGTTCGCATGCGAAATCGATGGCGCTATCCAACCCCCAGACCGCCGCCTGCCATAGCAGTTGGTCGCGGAGAATGGCCGTGGTGTGAGGTTCGTCTTCGGCCGGCCGCAGGCCGCAATGGCTCAGGGCCCGGTCGGCCAAGGCCTTGCCTGCGGCTGCGACCGCCGGCCGCCGGGCCTCGGATGCGATCAGCAGGGCCTGAAAAAGGTTGCCCGCCATGCTGGTCAACGGCAAAAAGGCGGTCTCGTTTCCGTAGCGGCCCAATGCATCGAGCCAGGCGCCCAACTCGACCCGGGCCTGCCGGACCAGGGCATACAGATCGTTCTGCAGCCCCCAGCGATCCTCGACATCCATGACCTGACCGGCCACGAGTTCGCCCAGAGCCGCCCAATTCTCCTTGTCCTCGTAGTGCACACGGTAGAATCCCGACTGACGGCTGTTGAGTTTATACGCCCGGCAATCGGGCGGCAGGGGCAGCGTGGCCCGTTCCGTATCCATCAACAGGGAGAGCGTTTCGGCTGGGCGGTCGCCGGTCCATACCGTGATAGTGAGGGGAATATGCCACACCTGATCACCGGGCATGTCCAGATAGGTGAAACGTTGCTGTCGCAAAACCAGTTCGTTGCCGCTGCGGGAAACCGTGACCAGGGGATGGCCAGGCTGGCCGATCCAATTCTGCATCATGGCCGTGATGGGTTGGGCCGATACCTTTTCAAACGCCTGCCACAGATGGTAACTTTCGGCGCAATCGTACTGATGGTCGCCGAGATAGGAGCGGACGCCCTGCTGGTAGGTCTCGGTTCCGATGTACCCTTCGATCATGCGCAATATACTGGCGCCTTTGTTGTAAATGATCGGCGCGGTGCTGGAGTTGATGACCACGTGCTCGCCGCCGGGAATTTCGATGGCAAAGGTTTCCTTCAAGCCGTCGCGGGTCAGGGCGGTGGCGGTTTCGGTGGTCAGGAACTGCTCCCAAATGCCCCAGTCGGGATGGTAGTGGGCCACCACGCCATAGCCGAAATAGGTGGCAAAGCTTTCGTTGAGCCACAGATATTTCCAGTCGGCGGGCGTCACCAGATTCCCGAACCATTGGTGGGCGATTTCATGAGCGATCACCTCGCAGATGCGTTCGATGCCGGCCTTGGAGGTGTGTTCGGGGAAGTTGAGCAGCAGATTTTCCCGAAAGGTGATGGCCCCCCAGTTTTCCATGGCCCCAAAGGCAAAATCGGGCACGGCGATCAAGTCCATCTTGGGCAGCGGATAGTCGATGCCGTAGTAGCGTTCGCAATATTGCAGCGCCTTGCGGCCGAAGTCCAGGCCGAGGCCGGTGGTGTGGGCCATGCCCGGCAGGTGCGCCAGGCGCACCCGTGCGTCTTTCCTGTCCCGCTGCAGTTCGAAATCCCCCAGACCGAAAAAGACGAGATAGGTGGACATCACCGGCGTGGGCTGAAACGTGACCCGCTTGCGCCCGTTATCCAGCTGTTCTTCCTTCATGGGCAGGGTGTTGGCCAATACCGTCAGGTGGTCCGGTACGGTCATGGTGAGCTCGAAAACCGCCTTCTGGCGTGGGTGATCCATGCAGGGAAACGCCTGCCGCGCCGAGCTTTCCTGGAACTGGGTCACGGCCAGAAGGTGGGTGCGGCCGTCATAGGTGGCCTGGCTGCGGTAAAACCCGGCCATGCGGTCGTTGATGATGCCCTGGTATTGGATGTGGAGCTCGAAGCGGCCGGTTTGGGGTTCGGGCAGGCGAACGGTCAGAGTCTCACTGGCAGGGTCCAGCGCAAATGGAAGGTCGACCCGGCGCTCGCCTTTGTCCATTTGACACGTCCAAATGGCCAGCTCCAGCGCATTCAAGATCACATGATCGACGGGCGCATCCGTTTCAAACGTGACGGCGACCTGCCCGTCGAACCGAAATTGGCTTAAATCCGGCGTGATGTGGATGGCATAACGCACCGGTCGTAAGTAGGACATGGGCGACCTCCTTTATTCTAACCTCTCCCCATCGCAAAGCCGAAAGGGCGAGGTTCTCCTTGCAAACCAAAGCCTGCTGGCGTATGGTAAACACTCCTTATCCGAAACAATGCCAATTTCCAAACGCGTTTTCGTAGCCTATGGACAAAACCGTCAAAATTCTCATCATCCTCTTTGCCGCCCTGGGCCTCGGCCTGCTCGGATATTACCTGGTGAACCAGTGGCACACCCGCGCCATCGAGGCGGCCGTGGAACAAGAAAAGGACGCCTGCCTGAAAAAGATCGCCAAGCTCGAGGCAGATATCCGCAAACTGGCCGAGGAGGCCGATCTTCAGTCGCAAGGGTTGGCCGGCAAATCCGATTTGACGCCCGTGTTCGGTCCGGACAAACCCATGACGGCGGGCGTGGACGACGCCGTGAACTGCCAGAAGGTCACGGCCCAGACAGTGGCCTTTTTTCAATATCTGGACAGCAAGGCCTATCTGATTTGGCCTGGTATCAATATGCGGGCCGAAGCGCTCTTCGACGATGTCTTCAAACGGTTGGCCGCCAACCCACCGACCAACGTGGGCGAGATGGACAACCTGTACGCTCTGATGCGGAATGTGACCCACTTTTACCGGGTGCTGGGCCGCGATCGCATCAACCTGATCAAGGAGATTCTCACCAGCGAATCGGCGGTGGTGGAACCGGCCATGGCCGTTTTGTTTACCTGGATGACCGTCTGCGACCGCATCCATCCCAAGACCCGGGAGCCCGAGCGGCTCAATACCCTTTACCAATACGCCTCTTTTTTTCTCAACACGTTGGGCGGGCGCAGCTATCTGCTGCGTCGAGACAGCAAATTGCGCATGTTGGTCAACTACTATGCCTTGCGTATTCTGGACATGGCCAACGATGCCAGCCTCAACGCTTACGGGCTCGATATCCGGCCGCATCTCGACTATGTTTTTTACGACATCAACAACCAGAAGGGCCTGATGTACCGTCAGCGCTATCTTTCCCGTCTCGCCGCACTCAAAGACAAGTACCAATAAGCATCGTCTGCTGTTTTTACGCTACTCTTCCAGTCCGGCCAGCTTTTCGGATAATTGTGCGTCCAGCGTCTCTTTTTGCTTGTAAAGGGTGTCGAGCGAAGCGAATTGGGTTTCGATCGCAGCCGTGCATTTGTGGATGTCCCGGGAGAGTTGGGCGATACGGTCGCCATTCTGCGCCTGGGCGGCCGTGACCATCTCTTCGTTGAGCTTCGCCAGGCGCTTTTCTTCGGTTTCTATGGCGGCCTCGGTGGTTTGAATGTCGCTTTCCAACCCCTTGCGCGTCTTGGCGTCCGCGCTCATGATGGTCGAACGCATGCGCCGCATCTCTTTTTTGGTCATCCTGGGCTGGTCCGGCGCACGGGCAATCTCTGATTCCACCGTTTTACCGGCCGGGTTGGGGTCGTCTCCCCAGCCGCCCTTTTCCAGAAAGTCCTGATAGCTGCCTTCGAACAGGGTGACCTGGTTTTCATGAAAGACGATCAGGCGCTGGGCAAGGGCGTGCAGAAACATCTCGTTATGGGTCACCATGATCACGGCGCCGTCGAAGTTGTCGATGGCGGCCATCAGGGCGTCGCACGACTCCATATCCAGGTGGTTGCTCGGTTCGTCCAGCAGCAGGAGGTTCAACGGCGTGGCCAGCAGCTTGCCCAGCATGACCCGGGCCTTTTCACCGCCGGAAAGCACCTCGATTTTTTTCAGGGCCGCGTCGCCCTCGAACAACATGGCGCCGCATATGTTACGCGCCTGCTGCCGGTTGAGATCCCCATGGCAGAGCAGGATCTCCTCTTCGACCGTGTGGCGGTCGTTGAGGGTCTGGATATTGGTCTGCTCGTAAAAGCCCGTGACCACGCCGGGGTGGAACACGATCTCACCTTTCACGGGTTTCAGGTTGCCGGCTAGCAGTTGCAGCAGGGTCGTCTTGCCCTGGCCGTTGGGCCCCACCACGCAGAGGCGGTCACCGGCGTGCAGCACGAAATCCAGATCGCTGAACAGCCTGGGGCGGTTGGCATAGCCAAAGGTCAATCCCCGCACCCCCAGGACCTGCTTGCCGCGAAAGGGCAGGCAGCGGAAGGAAAAGTCCAGGTCCCGCATCTGGGTCAATTTCTGCTTCTTTTCGAGCTTCTCCAGGGCCTTGATTCGCGACTGGACCAGGCCGGCCAGGCGCGCCTTGGCGCGGAAGCGGGTGATGAACTGTTCGATCTCCTTGGCGCGCCGTTCGTCGTTCTGGCGCGTCTTTTCATAGATCTCCTCGTCCTGGGCGATCTGGGCATAATATTTTTCTGTGCTGCCGGCGATCTTGCGCAATTTCTGGCGATGGATGCCCACGGTGTGCGTGACGATGCGGTCCATGAAGCTGCGGTCATGGGTGATGAGCATCAGTTCATGGGGCCAGTTGGTCAGGAAGCGTTCGATCCATCGGATGGAGGTGATATCCAGGTAGTTGGTCGGCTCGTCCAGCAGCAGCAGGTCGGGTTCGGACACCAGGACCTTGGCCAGATTGAGCCGGACCTGAAATCCGCCCGAAAACTCCTTGGGATGCCGCTGCATATCGGTATCGGAAAACCCCAGGCCCGCCAGGATCTTCTCCACCAACCAGTGGTGGTCGCTCCGGTCTTCCGGCAGCCCCAGCATCCCCTCTTCCAGGACCGTGGCCTGGGTAAATGCCAACTGCTGCTGGACATGGCCGATGCGATATCCCTTCGGAGCCGTCACGGTGCCGCCGTCATACTCCTCCTCGCCGATGAGAATGCGGAAAAGGGTGGTTTTGCCGTGGCCGTTGCGTCCCACCAGGCCCACGCGTTCACGCTTGTTGATCTTGAAGCCGGCCTGGTCGAAAAGCACTTGGCCGCCGAATGTTTTGGTCAGGTTTTCTACTGCAATCATGGAGGTCGTTTCTATCGTGAATTCATTCTGGCCTGATCCGCAACCCCTTCGAAGATAAGGCACCCGATCCTTTTAGCCTACGTTACAATGGAAATAAAGCCCATTTCCGTGCGATGGATGCAAGTCCGGGATCCGGGGATGGCATATGTCACGAACTCATGGACCGGCGCGACCCAGCGATTGAAACTGAACGCCAAGCATTAAATCCGGCGTGGGTGGAACAGGTGGCCGATGCCACACGCCGAGCGGTCAATTGCCGGTAAAATGCAATCGGCGGGCGAGGGCTTCGGGAATGTGGACGATCAGTTCGGCGATCTGGGTGGCGGGGGTGGGATCGGCCAGGGAACCGGCCAGACGGTTGGCCTGGGCAGCCAGAAGGGCGGCCCGGGTGGGGGCGTAACCGGCGGCGCACAAAACGGTCAGCAGTCCGGTCAGGGTGTCGCCGGTACCGCCGATGGCCTCCATGGCCTCGAAACTGGGGTGATTCACGGTGGCCGCGATGCGACCTTGTTCCACGATATAGTCGGTGGCGCCCTTGACGAGAAGATGACGGGCGGCATTCCCGTGTTGATAGGCGCGCTGGATCAGTTCAGGCAGGTTGTCGTTCTGGTGCAGGATGAAGCCGCGGGTATAAAACGGATGGGGGGCGGTCTCGTCGGCCAGGAAGGCCAGTTCGCCCGCATCCGGGGTGAAGAAATCGTAAGCCGGCGCCTGGCCGCTCATCTTGGCGGCATACATGAAACCGGCGTCGGCGATCAACAGCGGGCGTTGCCGCATGAGTTCGATGGCGAACAGCACCCGGTTGTGCCAGTCCACATCGGGTTGCAGATAGTGGAAGGTCAACACCGTGAACGGCCATCGGTCCAGCTCGTTTTCAAGAAACTGATACAGGCGCCGGCTGCCTGCCCCCTTTCCGATATCGCCGACCAGAATGCCGTGAATGGGCGGTGCGCCGATGCTTTCGCCGGCTTTCAAGGCGGCGCCGAGCAGGGCGGGCGTGCCGCGGTTGACGGTTACACGCCGGCCGTCGATGATCAGGCTGTCTCCGTCCCATTTCACCACTCCGCAGGTCAAGGGGAAATCCGGGTCTGGTACAGTGCCGATGATACCGATCATTTTCGTTGCAGCTCCTCATAAGCCAGCTGCAGGGCATAGCCGCACAGGGTGTGGCCCAGATCGCGCGGCCGGGGTGAATCGCTCAACGTTTTCCCCACCATCTTTTCGGCCAGATAGGGCACGTCCGGACAGCCACCGCCCGAGATGTTGACGATGGTGCGGGTCTGCTTGAAAATGGTGATTTTCATGTTGGCCGCCCGTACCATGAGATACTCTCCGAAGTCCTTGGTGTGAAACAGGTCGACGGGGGTGAGCAGGGGAGCGCTGACCGGTACCACACTCAACGGCGCCAGCTCGGCCAGGTGCAGTTCCCGGACGATGTTGAGCCCTTCGATGAGCGGGAACTCGATGACCAGGTCGCAGCCGGTGCGGATCTCCGGGGGCGGCCCCATGACCCGCACCGGCCAGCCGGCCTGTTTTAGTATCTTCTCCGCCTGGATCACCTCGCTGGTGTTTTCGAACACCAGGATGCCGCGATCGGACGATGATTCCCTTTGGGGTTCCGCCGGGGTCCCAGGCCCCGGCAATTTTCGTTTCAACCAGCCGATCATGGATATTTATCCCTTGGTGATGGCGATCCGGTACCCTTCGCCCTCCGGCGTGACCTCACCCACCCGGCAACCTTGGCTTTCGGCGGCCCGTGTCACGTTTTCCCGGGATGTATCGGTATCCACCAGGACCACGATCTCTTTGTCCTTGCCGTTTTTGATTTCGTTCAGAGTCATGATGACCGGTTGAGGGCAGGATAGCCCTCGCGCATCGACGGTTGTAGGCATGCAAACCTCCTTATACGCTTTTCTTGCGCATGGTAAACCCTATGAACAGACAAGACAACAGGCCAATGACCACGGCGGCGATGCCATGGGGCCCGACCCCTTGGGGGGAGCTGGCCAATCCGAAGTTGTGCGCGATTCCGGCGCCCACGATCATGCCCATCACGAATACGGCCGCATCACCGTCTCCTTCGCCGGCCAGAAACAGCTGGCGCCCGGGACATCCCCCGGCCAACGCAAATGCCAGACCGGCCAGGGCCATACCGGCGAAATTCCAGATGTGCATGGTGTGGGCCACCGGTTGCCCGGTAAAACCGGCGTTGAACTGCCCCAGGATCAGATTGGTCACGAAGGCCACCACCACGAGGGCGACGAAGCCGGAGAGCAGATGGGTCTGCCCAAACAGCACGGTGTCTCGAATGGCGCCCATGGTGCAGAAGCGGCTCCGCTGGGCAAGAAAACCGACGGCCAATCCGACCACCAGCGCCAGCAGCAGCGGCGCATGCATGGCGCCCGGCCCTTTGACACTATAGAACAACACACCGCTGCTGGGCTGGTCCTTGATTTGGGGAAAGACCAGCACCAGAGCCAGGAATCCGATCATGATCAGCGGCAGCATCCAGCCCACGGCGGCGTGGGTCGCCTGGGTGCGGCCCAGGTTGTAGCCCTTTTTGAGAAAGAGGGTGCCGATCCAGATGCCGAAGGTCAAACCCAACAAACCCAGAATCGCATTGCCGTCTCCGCCGGCCAGGCGCAGCACGGCCCGCCACGGACAACCGAGGAAGACCAGGGCGCCGATCATGGCAAAGACGCCCAGCACGAACCGAACGATGGGTGCCGATCCGACCCGGGGCCGATACTCTCTGAAAAGATAGGCGGCGATCAGCGAACCGATCACGAAGCCGATGATTTCCGGGCGCATGTACTGCACCACCGCTGCACGGTGCAGGCCTAAGGCACCGGCGATATCGCGTTCGAAACAGGCCACGCAGATGCCCATGTTGCCCGGGTTGCCCAGTTTCTGAAGCAACGGGGCCAGAATGCCGATCACAGCGCCGACGCCGATGATTCCCCATCGCGTCGCAAAAATGTTTCTCCCCTGCATCAATTCAACCTCCTTTTTTGATGTCCCACTCCGTTTCATCCTGACATATGTAAAGACGGCCTCTTACGATTCAGATGCTTGATTTCTTCTATTGCTCGAAAAAGAGTTTTTGGCTCCCTTTGAAGGTGCCGCTGCATGCGTTCCTGTCTGTCCCGGATTGCCCGAGGGCGCCATCGGTCTTCCACCGTTTACTGCGACTCCAGAGCCAGCAAGGCCGCACCCAGGGCCCCGGCAAATTGTGAGTGCTCGTGGTAAAGGACGGTTCGGCCCAGTTTCTGCGCCAGCAGGGCACGCAGGCACGGGTTTTTGGCGACCCCACCGGTAAATACAATATCCCCTGAGGGGGATACCCGTTGGATCATGGCCGCCACCCGGCGCATGACACTGGCGTGAAGGCCCAGGGCGATTTGGCGGCGATCTTGACCTTTGGCAATCAGCGAAGTGACCTCCGATTCGGCGAAGACCGTGCACATGCTCGAAATGGTGATTTCTTTTTCCGCCAGAAGCGCTTCGTCACCGAAAGCATCGATCTCAAAACCCAATGTGCGCGCCATGATCTCAAGGAATTTACCGGTGCCGGCGGCGCAGCGGTCGTTCATTTCAAATTTTTTCACTTTTCCGTTGTCGAACAAGGCGATGGCCTTGCTGTCCTGGCCGCCGATATCGAGCACGCTGCGAGCTTCGGGGAAAAGTGTGCGGGCTCCCCGGGCGTGCGCCTTGATCTCGGTCACCGTTGGAGCTTCGAATGCTATTTCCAGAAGATTACGACCGTAACCGGTAGCCATGATGCGGTCGCATTCGATGCCATTGAGCAGGCGTTTGGTGTCGCTCATGGGGTCAAAGCCGGTATCGGTCTTCAGGCGATGGGTGATTTCTCCGGTTGAATCCACCACCACGAGTTCAATCGTTCGGGAGCCGATGTCGATGCCGGCAAAACGGTCGTTCATCCTTTTGCTATCCTTTGATTTGTTCGATGAACGCTTCCACGCGCGTCTTGAGCTGCCCGGCATCTTCCATGCTGTAGTCGGTCTCGATGCGCAGGCAGGGGATATTTTTTTTCTCGAGGGCCTTCTCCACGGGTATGGCTTCCATCAGGTAGGGCTGGCAGAACTGCAAGCCGTAATGGATGACGCCGTCGGCCTTGTAGGCGGCGGCCATCTCTTCGATATGGGCCAGGCGATCGGGGTTGGGGGTGAAGATGGCGCAATCCACCTGGTAATAGCGATCCACGATGGCGGCCATCATCTCCTCGACCGTTTGGCCCGATGCGTCGGTGAGGTTGCGGGTGCCCCGTTCGCCCACGCACGACTCCTCTCCCACGATAACGGCGCCCGAAGTCTCCACGATAAAAGGCAGTTTCCAGTTGGGAACAGCCTGGGGACAGCCGGAGACCAGGATGCGGGGCGTGCCGGCCGGGCAGGTGCCCTTTTTCTCCGCGATGCGGTTTTCCAGCTCGTCGCAGATTTTGTTCACCGATTCTGTGAAACGCGCCGGGTTGTCGTAGAAGAAGACCTGGTTGACCAATAGGGCATCCAGGCCGGATACGGGGACAGGATCTGCTTTCCGCAAAGCTGACAATCGGTGTAAGGCAGCCCGTTTGGCATTGACGGTGCCGATGGCCGCTTTCAAGGATTCAGCCGTGATCTTCACACCGGTGAGCGTTTCCATGGCCGTTTTGAAACGGAAGTATTCATTTTGGAGCAATGCCCGGCCGTTTTCTGATTTGACTTGGGGCAGGTCCATCACATAGAGGTTGCTCACCAGTTGGCCCAGCGTTTCATAGGCTTTCTTCTTGCCGTCGCAGGTGTTTTCGCCGACAATCATGTCCGCGCTCTCCAGGTAGGGGCACACCTTACCCAGCTTGAACCCGAACGAAGACTTGATCAGGGCGCACGTGTTGCGCGGCAGCAATTTTTCCACCTCCTCCATGGCGAAATCGGCACCCGAACAGAGGCCCACCAGGGTGGCGTTGGCCGCCAGTACCAGCTCCTCTGGGACAAACACGCAATAAGAGCCGACGATTTTGCGTCCGGCAGCCTTTTCATCCATCAACTCCTTGATGCGCAGGCCGTGCACTTCGCTCATGACGAAATCGAAGTAGGCCATGCCTTCGGGGCGGTTCTTTTGCGCCAGATAGATCTCCTGGTAGGCACTGCCCAGTACGCCCAGCAGCGCATCGTGGGCTTCCAGATCGAGGCCCAGTTCGGTCCACATGGAACGGTAATTGTCGCTCATGATGATAATTTCCTTTCTGAGTATTCTCATTCAAGCGCATGAGAATGAGACATGTGAATTCCTTCAACACTCGAACCGGATCATATGATCCTCATTCAATTTTCCTGCGGCATCCGACCGGCACCTCTGGCAATGGCGCATTTGCGGCACATATCGGCCGGCCTGCATTTGAAGCCTCTTCATTTGCGATGTGGATGGCGGCGCGGTATTTTCCATGGGTGTTGCGGGCAGGGGAATGAGGGGCAGCAGGTTCATCAGATCCACGCCCAACCGATGCAAGCGTTTGGCCAGAAAGAGGATATGATGCATGTTCATACCGGGAACCACCACACTGTTGATTTTGACGGTGAAATGCTTCTCTTTCAACAAAGCAACCGCTTCCATTTGTCGGTCGATCAGCAACTGCGCCGCTTCAACGCCATGCAGCATTTTTCCCCCGAACTGGACCCTTTGGTATAGAAGTGACCCGATGCCTGGATCGATAGCGTTGATCGTGACCGTGACAAAACGAACGTCAAGCGCCTGAAGGTCGCCGATGACCTCCTTGATCATCAAGCCATTGGTTGAGACGCACAAGGCGATATCGGAATGGGCGCGGCGGATGAGCTGGAAAGTACGGAGGGTGAGTTCCGGATCATCAAATGCATCTCCCGGACCGGCGATGCCGGCCACGGTGATGTACGGCATGTTCGCCAGGGCTATCTCCAAGCGAGTCAGCGCTTCGTCCGGGGTGATTGTCCTGCTGCAGACACCGGGCCGGTTTTCATTGGGGCACGCATGATCGCGCCGGCAATAGACACATTGAATGTTGCACGAAGGTGCCACGGGCAGGTGAATGCGGCCATACCGGGAATGGTCTTTTGAAAAGAAGCAGGGATGATGAGCCGTGGAGGATCGGGAATTCGGGCGATGCATTTAGCGTCCTTTCGGCAGTCGACCGATCTTGATGGCATCCTGGGGGCATGCCGAAAGGCAGTCGCAGCAGTTGGTACAGTTGGCTTCCGCTGGTCGCGTACCCATTGGGCAGACTTTGATGCATTTATTGCAATCATTGCAGCGATCGGTTTTGAAGACCCCGAAAAGGGCAATGGGCTTTATCCATTCCAGAACCCCGCCCGTTGGGCAGAATAAACGACACCAGGCATTGGCCATCAGGAGACCGAAGGCCAAGACACCCAGAACCACAAAAGTGCGTACGAGCCAGATGAGGTTGGCGTGCTCAAAGGTCAAGCGGATGGATTCGAAAAATCCGCCGACTCGAATCGGCACCACTTCCCGGGGTTGACCTCCCGGCAGCCAGACATAGAGAGCGGCCGCCGATGCGGTCAACAGCAGATAGGGAAACATGCGGGTAAAGGTGTGCCGGATGCGCAGTTTGAATGGCGCGAGATGCCCCAGCATCTGATTGACCAGGGCTCCCGGGCAGGCCCATCCGCAGAACGCCCTTCCAAAAATCACCACGGAAAGAGGCAGTAGCAACCAAAATCCCCAAAAGACGGTGAAGAGGCGGCCGTGACACGTAATGACCGGGCAGTTCTGGCAGCTCACGTAAGGCACGATGAAAGGGCAGCGGAAAATGCCGTAAAAGGACCATTGGCCGATGACGGCCGCGATGGCCGATTGGCACAAACGGCGCCACCAGATGAGACCCATCCCTGCAAAAGACTTTTTTTCGCCGGCGCTTTTCGGTACGGCGGGTATCGTCCTGGCTGTCTCAAGCATCTTTCACTCCCAGGGTCTCGACCAGTTGACGGCCTTCGTCGGAGATGGCGGGGATGAATCCGGCCTGTTCAAAAAAGGATTGGCCCTCCTCTGAGAGGATAAAATCCACGTACCGATCTGCCAGGGCACGATCCCGGGCCTCTTTCATGACGCCGATGGTAAAAGTGAGCGGCGGCGGGGGAAAGTATTGGGCCGGAATGGGGATGACCTCCGACCGGTCCCTGAAGAGCGGCATCCGGGTAAGCCGGAATTCTACCACCGACACATCCCCCTTGCCGTCGATCAGCTCTTCCATGGTGCGTTGCACGCAGCTTCCTCGGATCACGGTGTTATTTATGACCTGATCCATCACCCCGGCTTTTTTCAGCAGACCGATGGCTGCCTGTCCCCCGGGAGGAGAGGCATCCGGCGCGAGAATCACCCTAACGCCTGGGCGGGCCAGGTCTTTGATATCCGAAATGCCTGCGGGATTACCCCTGGGCGTGACCATGACATAACGGGTAAAGCACAGTGGCTTGAAATAGATCATCTTGCCGGCCGAGCGCAGCTTTTTGGCCAGGTCCAGCACCCGGCCGCCAAACACCTCGGTGGTGGCGCTGCCCAGCAGCGATTTGCCCAATGCGGCCGCGAAAGCCCCGGTATAGGCGATTTCGACCCCCGTCTTCTCCTTGTACCTTGCATTGGCCGGAATGAAGGCCTCGGCCAAACCGCCGCAGGACCATACCTGTAGTATTGAATGGGCACTTGTTGACGCGGCCGATCCCCTGGCGGGTGTCACCGCGCCCGCCGCTACAGCGGCAGCTCCGGTTAGAAACGCTCTTCGACTCAGAGTCGCAAGATCGGTTTGGATCATCTTTTCCCTTGCCGTTTCTCTCGCGTTGGCAGGCATGAAATTTCACTCTTATCGCATGGGAAAAGCCTATTGTTCAAATTGGAACTTTAAATATTGATTTGAAATGCCATAGGCATTTCCTATCGGATCGCCCACAATAGGAAAGAGGATTCCCAGGCCTGTGATTATGTCCATCAGGTTATAGCGTAATCCCTATTTGAGGCTTCATTCGTGGGCTCGAGGGCTACTGCGCAAACCTTCAATTCAGGAATATGGCAAACCGGGTCCAGCGCCGCGTGGGTCAGCCTGTTGGCAGCTGCCGCCGCGAAGTGGAACGGAATAAAAACCACACCTGGTAGGATGTCGTTGGAAACTGAGGCCTTGGCCATGATAACGCCGCGCCGGGAGCGTATGCGGACCCGCTGGTCGTCGGATATGCCGATCCGGTGGGCATCTTGGATGGAGATTCCCACCTGGCACTCCGGAGCTCGCTCGTTGAGGCCGTTACTCTTCATGGTCATGGTGCCGGTGTGGTAGTGGTACAACAATCGGCCTGTGGTCAGCGTCAGGGGATAGGCCTCATCTGTCAGTTCGGCCGGCGGTTGAAACCCCACGGCATGAAAGCGGCCCAAACCCCTCGTGAACTGTCCAGTGTGAAGCACCGGCGTGCCGGGATGATCGAGGTCCGGACAGGGCCACGTCAGGCTCAAATTTTCGATGCGGTTATAAGAAATGCCTGCATATGAAGGGGTCACACTGCGCATTTCGTCAAAAATGCCTTGGGCATTCTTGTAAGCCATCGTTACCCCCATGCGGGTGGCAAGGTCGGCGATGATGTCCCAGTCGGAGCGGGCTTGGCCGGGAGCGGCGACGGCGCGGCGAACGCGTTGGACCCTGCGCTCGGTGTTGGTGAAGGTGCCTTCTTTCTCGGCGAAGCAGGCAGAGGGCAGCACCACGTGCGCCAATTGGGCGGTTTCAGTCAGAAAAATGTCTTGGACCACCAGAAAATCGAGTTGCTTCAGGGCGGTTTCGGTATGGTTCAGGTCCGGGTCTGAGAGCATGGGGTTTTCACCGATGATGTAAAGTGCCTTGAGTTCGCCGTTATGGGCCTTTGGGATCATCTCGGTGGCCGTCCAGCCGGGCCGGGCGGGTAGATCGGTTGCGGCCCAGGCGTTTTCCATTTTTTTCAACACGGCGACGTCGATCACCGGTTGGTATCCACTGAAGACGTTGGGCAGCCCACCCATGTCACAGGCCCCCTGGACGTTGTTTTGACCCCGCAACGGGTTGACCCCTCCGCCCGGAATTCCCAGATTACCGGTGAGCATGGCCAGGTTGGCCAGGGATTTGACATTGTCGGTGCCGGTACTGTGCTGGGTGATGCCCATGCAGTAAATTATGGCAGCAGGTTTGGATTGGGCGTATAGCCGTGCTGTGCTGACCAGTTCGTCGGCATCGATGCCCGTGATGGCCGCCACGACGTCGGGAGTATATTTTTCCACCATTTGTGCCAGCGCATCGAAGCCCTCGGTGCGGTTCCGGATAAAGTCTGCATCATGCAGTTTATCTTTGAGGATGATGTGCATCCAACCATTGATCCAGGCCACGTCCGTGCCGGGCCGGGGGGTGAGCTTGTGCGCGGCGAAACGCGACAGAGGGATATTCCGGGGGTCGACGACGATCAACCGCGTTCCCCGGTAGCGTACGGCCCGCTTGATGCGCGACGCGATCACCGGGTGGGTTTCACTGCTGTTGGCGCCAGTCACCAGGATCACTTTGGATTGGTCGAGGTCGGCGATCGGATTGGTCATGGCGCCGCTGCCGAAACTGGCGGCAAGGCCAGCCACGGTAGAGGCGTGACATAGGCGGGCGCAATGGTCAACGTTATTGGTTTTGAGAACGGTTCGGGCAAATTTTTGAGCCAGGTAGTTTTCTTCGTTGGTGATCCGGGCGGAGACCAGTACGCCCATGGGGGCGTCGCCATGATCATCGCGGATTTGCCTGAACCTGCGGGCTACCAAGTCCAATGCTTCATCCCACGAAGCTTTGCGGAATCGACCATTTTCCTTGATCAATGGATCGGTGAGCCTTTCGGCGGAGGAAATGAAGTGGTAGCCGAAGCGCCCTTTGACGCACAAACTACCGTGGTTGGGGGGCTCATCCACGCCGGTCACTTTGACTACGCGATTTTCTTTGACATGGAGGTGGATCTGGCATCCCACGCCGCAATAGCTGCAAGTGGTGCGAACTTTATGGGTTTCCCATGGCCGCACGGCATAGCGCGCATCTTTTTCAACGAGAGCGCCGACGGGGCAGGCTTGAACACATTCGCCACAGAACACGCACTCTGAATCTTTTAAGGGGCGGTCACCGCCGGTGATGATTTTGGCTGCCGGGCCCCGATAGCCGATGCTGATGGCGTCGTTGCATTGCACTTCGTTACATGCCTGGACACAGCGGCCGCATTGGATACAGCGGGAAAAGTCGCGCACGATGAAAGGGTTCACGGTCTCCAAGGGATAGCGGGTCGGGCCGGTGCCGAAACATCGACCGGTGACTTGGTACCGGTAGGCAAGATCCTGCAGCCGGCAATCGCCCCATACCGGGCAAAGGTCAAGACCGCCATCTTCTTCCTGCACCCTGAGCTGAAACGAGGTCCAATCCAGGTTGTCGTTGCAGCGAACGGCGCAGTTGTGGTTGCCGGAGCCGAGCATCAGCTGAATGATTTCCCGCCGGGCCATAATCACTGCGGATGATTCGGTTTGCACGCGCATGCCGGGGGCGGCCGGTGTGGTACAAGCGGTGAGCAGGGTGCGTGCTCCCTCTACTTCGACCACGCAAATTCGGCAGGCACCGGTGGGGGTGACCCCCTTTAGCCAGCACAGGGTGGGGATGTCGATGCTGTGGCGTCGGGCCACTTCCAATAGCGTTTCACCATTTTCGAAGGGGAGTTGACGGCCGTTAATGAAGAGGGTTTGTGCAGGATTCGTCATGAACAGCATCCCTCAGACGAACCGCAACCGCCGCAACCGCATGTCAATTTCAGCGAAGAGGAAACTTTGAAGCCGCTCCCGGCAAAATCGATTTCAATGGGCTGGGCCTGGTTCAAGAAGGCCGTGTCCACCAGGTATTGAATACCGGAGAATTCGAAGGTGGTATCGTTCGGCTTGGCGTCATCCAGGGCCAGAACAATTTGCTGTCCGCTGCAACTGCTGGCTAAAAATACCCGGATGGGTTTAAGCGCGTTTTCTTCAAAGTAGCGTGCAATTTGTTCCTGGGCCTTTTCAGTGACATTGAGCATGAGCATTTCTCCTGTGTTTACGATTGAGACGCGCTCACCAGGCCCCTGAAGACCTTCCGGAGGTCGCGTTCGGTTGCGTTGGACAGCGGGTCGATATCTTCGTCCGGGTGAGCAGTTGTTTCGGGATGCGGTGAAGGATCGAGTTCGGCAGGGCATATGCACATCTCATTGCAGCGTTCCCGAATCTGTTCCTCGGTCAATTCGCGGTTGTTCTCGATCCAGCGGTGGCAATCGTCGTGGGTGCCGACATGCAGCAGGAAAAGCCGGCGGCCGGTTTTGAAGGTGATCAGGCGGTAGCCAGCGCCCAGGTTGTATTTCATCACCCCTTTGATGCGCAGTTCGCCATGCTTGGTGATCGTGCCGATGCGGTCCGGGACCAGGTGGCCCTGCCGCATGCGCTGAATGATCTTTTCGGCCCGTGCGGCAGCCAGGGCCGCCTTTTTGCCCGAACGACGGAGTAGTTCAAGGCTTTTATTGATTCTGGGATCCAGGTGCACATGTCTAATCATGGGATCCGTCTCCATATCTCTTCCGGTCCGGAAGGTCGGCGGCCGACACGACCGGGCATGCATCGATACAGGCCCGGCACCCGGTGCAGCGCTCGATGTCGACGCTGCGCGCTCGCTTTTTCACCACCGCTTTAAATCGGCCCGCTTCACCTGAGAGCGATTCCAAGGTGGCATAGGTGACCAGTTCGATGTTGGGATGTCGTCCGGCGCTGACCAGGTAGGGAGAGAGAATGCACATGGAACAGTCGATGGTGGGAAAGGTCTTGTCGAGCTGCCCCATCGTGCCGCCGATCGCCGGCGTTCGCTCGACCAGATAGACAAAGAAGCCGGAATCGGCCAAGTCCATGGCGGCTTGGATGCCGGCGACGCCGCCGCCCACGATCATGACGCTGCCGCTGGTCTTTTTCATATCAACGTCGCTCCTGATTGGATCGTTGTGGGGTCTGAATCCGACAATGGCCTTTTGATCATGCTCTTGGCCGGCCCCAGCGCCAGGACCGAATCGGTCACCTTCTGCGCCGTGGCGGCGAATTTGGTCGATTCGGCCGAAGAGATCCACGAAAAATGCAGCCTGCCCGGCTCCAGGCCGGAATATTCCAGGAAATTTTTCAATAAGGTGAATTTCCGGCGAGCGTAGAAATTGCCTTCGATATAGTGGCAGTCGCCCGGGTGGCAGCCAGACACCCATATGCCGTCGACGCCGTTGCGCAGGGCGGCCAGAATGAACTTGGGGCTGATGCGGCCGCTGCATGGCACCCGGATGACGCGGATGTTGGGCGGGTACTGCAGGCGGCTGACCCCGGCCAGGTCGGCGGCCCCATAGGTGCACCAGTTGCAAAAAAAGGCGATGATTTTCGGTTCCCATTGTGGCGTCATGGCATCACTTCTCTTGTGTTTCCAAATTCTTTGGGTTAATGGCTATGAAGCAATTCGGTCTATTCGTCGAACAGGCGACGGACCGAGCCGGCGAATGGTTTCGGTCATCTCCGTTGCGATTTCCGCAAAACGCGGCCCCATGGCCGAACTGAGATTGAACATTTGAACCCGCTCGGGTTCTATGTCTGCCTCGGCCAGCAGCTTCCGCACCGCGGCAACCCTTTTCCGGGCCTTCAGGTTCCCTTCTAGAAAATGGCATTCGCCCTCTATGCATCCGGCCACGTATACGCCGTCGGCTCCATTTTCGATGGCCTTGAGCAGATGGCTCATATCCACCCGGCCGGTGCATGGCACCTGAATGATCTTGACATTGGCCGGGTAGGTCAGACGCATGCTCCCGGCCAGATCACCGGCCGCATAAGCACAGTACTTGCAGCAAAAGGCCAGAATCTGGGGCTCGAAGAGGTGTTCAGCGGTCATGCATGCCTCCTTGCCTGTGGGTTTTTGCACCATGGAATCGGCAGAATCTCTTTTCTGCGTTCCGGACCTCATGTTGAATCTATTCAACCAATAAACGGATTGGGTGTTCCCGGTTCCCCGGGCAGCAAGACCTCCTTCAGGTCATCGCCTAAATACTCCCGCTCATTTTCGGCCAGGACACCCAGGGCGAGGGCGACAATGCTCCACATGTGGACCGTGTGATAGGTGCCTCCGAAATGGTCGGCCAGGTCGTGGATCTGGGCGTGGCAGTTGTGGCAGGGTGTTACGCAGTAGTCGGCGCCGGTGGCGATGATCTGGTCGAACTTGATTTTGCCGTATTGATGGCGCGCTTCGGTATAGCCGGATTGCAGGTAACCACCGCCGCCACCACAGCAGTAGTTGTTGGATCGATTGGGGACCATGTCGACGAAGTTCTCTTCGCCCACACACGCCTTGAGCACGAAGCGCATTTTTTCGGCCTGTTCGTCCCCGAAGCTTTTGCGGATCTGGTTGCAGGGGTCCTGGACGGTGAACTTGAGCTTCAGGTCTTTGTTCCAGTCGGCGCTGACCTTCAGCTTTCCCGATGTGATCCATTCATAGTAGTAGGCCACCAGGGGGGCGATTTCCAATTCGGTATGGATATTGAATTTCTTGTTGGCCGCCCAGACTGCATAGGTGGAGTGACCGCATTCGGTATTCAAGTAAACTTTGCACCCCAGTTCTTTGGCGCGTTTGAGTGTATGGGCGGATGTCTTTTCCCAATTTTCGTCATCAGCCAGAAACATGCAGTAATTTTCGCCGCCCCACGCTTCGCAGCTGTAGGTCCAGTCCGCACCGGCCAGATGAAGAATTTTCCACAGGGGCACCATCTCGTCCGGTTCGGTGACCGGCTCGCGGGAGTTCTGGCTGAGGAAAAAGTGAGCCCCCTGCTTCTCCAACGGCGCTTCGAGTGTTTCCCATCCAGGTTGCGTGCCGCGAACCTCGTCGAGCACATCCTCGACCACGAAGCGGAAATCTTCGGGGGGCGTTCCCATGGCGCTGCAGCTGTCATTGCGCAAGGCCATGTCGCAGGAGGCCAGGATGCCCTTTGGGCGCTCGTCGCGGGGCCACAATTTGCGGGCCTCATAGACCAGACCCGGGATGTTGATGGCCATGGGGCAGACATGCATGCAGCGGCTGCACATGGAACACATCCAGACCCAGGGGTGTTTGGTGATCTCATCGTCCATGCCAAGCATGACCATGCGCAGGAATTTGCGCGGGTCCATGCCTTCCAGGCCGGTGGCCGGGCAGCCCGATGCACAGGCGCCGCAGGTGAGGCACAGGTTGAGATTTTCACCTCTGGGGATGAGGTGCCGGACCTTGTCGAGAAATCGTTCCTTGTTGGGGCCTTTCAACACGATGGCTTGGGTCATGCCGGAACTCCTTTCCGCGCATGCGGCGCGATAGGTTTTCAGGAATCGCCGCCGGCTCGGCCCGGACCCGGGTCAAGACCTCTTTACAAGGCATATCCAAGTACCTGGCAGGTACCCGTCGAGGTTGTGATGTGTGCTGTGCCGAATTCAATATTCGGCGGAGGGGCACCGACGGTTGGTCCCTATGCCTGCGCACGCCAGCCCGGGCTGCGATCAGCGGCTTGCTCAGGTAAAACCAGTGTGTCGGTGTGGAAGGAGCATGTGGATTTTTCCAGATTAACGGTAACCGAATTTCCTGCGCCATGTCCTTCCTGTTTTTGGATGGGCATCAGGCAGGCGTTACCTCTAAAAGGGCTGAAACAAAAAGTCAAAGCGATATATTCAATGCCAGGGGGTCTACTGGATTAGTATTTTCAATTTATGCCATCTGCTTTTTTAATCCGTCTTGTTGGGTCGCCGACAGCAATTCTAACTGAATCTGTCCCACCCACGCCGGTTTTAATGAATAGCATTCAGATAGAATCCCTGGGGTGCAGACACTTGCCGCGATATTTGCCGAAAAGGCATGGCGAGCTTCATGGGCATTGTCGAGGTGTCCTCCGCGGGATTGATGACTCTATCTGGCGGGGAATGTCTCGAGGCCTTGATGAATTTAAAAGGATGAAATGGCTATCGCACTATATGTTGTGATATGGATCCGCACTGCATTCCATATATTGGAGATCCAGATTTGGCGGGCCTTTGAATCCGATTTTAGCCATTCGCTCATGTTGAAATTTATTGACAATGGTGTGCCAGGGTGCTATTCATCTTATCTTGTTTTACTTATAAGATGTTGATTTTATAAGCTAATTTTTTTCTCACCAAAAACAGATGTGACGCTGCGGGTCCGCAGCTTTTTAGACTTGCCTTTTACATAAGTCCGTGAAGGATAATCATCGGACAACCAAAACGAAGGGGGGTGCAAGGAAAACAGCTTAAGGTTCCACATGTTTTGAGGCGTGGATTGGTTGGATTTTTAAAAACCAAATTTAGGAGGTATATTAAATGCCAAGTTTCGTAATTCAGGAAAA
Source organism: Desulfatitalea tepidiphila (assembly GCF_001293685.1). NCBI lineage: Bacteria > Pseudomonadati > Thermodesulfobacteriota > Desulfobacteria > Desulfobacterales > Desulfosarcinaceae > Desulfatitalea > Desulfatitalea tepidiphila. The sequence goes on from NZ_BCAG01000001.1 coordinate 199,159, forward strand.
ATGTGACGGGTGCAAGGGTGGCGACAAGACCGCTTGCATGTACATTTGCCCCAACGATCTGATGGTTTTGGATCCCAACGCCATGAAGGCTTATAACCAAGAGCCGGATCAGTGCTGGGAATGCTTCTCCTGTGTTAAAATCTGCCCCACCCAGGCAATCGAAGTGCGCGGCTATGCCGATTTCGTACCCCTGGGAAGCTCCATCATGCCCATGATGGGTACCGAAGACGTCATGTGGACCTGCAAGTTCCGCAACGGACTCATCAAACGTTTCAAGTTCCCCATTCGCACCACTCCGGAAGGTGCCGCCAATGCTTATGAAAGCCTGAAGGGCAAAGATCTCGACAGCCAGCTGCTTTCCACCGAGGAAGCCGACGGCCGCGCGCTGCCAACTCCCAAGGCGACCGTGTAGGGCGGAGATTTGAATCCATTAATTCATACACTTCGATATAATTTTTAGGAGGTATAGATATGGCATTACCGAATAAGCCTTTGGGTGAACTCAAAGCTGTGCGGGACCCTGAAGTTGTTGAAAAAGAAGTCGACATCCTTATCGTGGGCGGTGGTATGGCTGCTTGCGGTACCGCGTTTGAAATCAATAAATGGTTGCAGCCGGGCCAGACCGTGCTGCTGTGCGACAAGGCCGCCATGGAGCGTTCCGGCGCCGTGGCCCAGGGTCTGTCCGCCATCAACACCTTCATCGGCGAGAACAGCCCGGACGACTACGTCCGCATGGTGCGCAACGACCTGATGGGGCTGGTGCGCGAAGACCTGATCTTCGACCTGGGCTGCCATGTCGATGACTCGGTCTACCTGTTCGAAGAGTGGGGCTTGCCGATCTGGAAAAAATCGGCCGAGGGCAAAAACCTCGACGGTAAAAAAGGCCAGGCCATGGGTACCCTGAAGAGCGGCGCCCAACCGGTCCGCACCGGTAAGTGGCAGATCATGATCAACGGCGAATCTTACAAACGTGTTGTGGCCGAGGCCGCCAAGAAAGCCCTGGGCGCCGACAACATCATCGAGCGCTGCTTTATCGTCGAGTTGCTCTTGGATGCCAATAAACCCAACACCATCGCCGGTGCCGTGGGTTTCTCGGTGCGTGAGAACAAAGTCTACATCATCAAATGTAAAACCATGATGGTCGCCTGCGGCGGCGCGGTGAACATTTACCAGCCGCGTTCGGTGGGCGAGGGCAAGGGCCGTGCCTGGTACCCGGTGTGGAACGCCGGTTCCACCTACACCATGTGCATGAAGGTCGGTGCCGAACTCTCCATGATGGAAAACCGTTTCACCCCGGCCCGCTTCAAAGACGGTTACGGCCCGGTGGGTGCCTGGTTCCTGCTGTTCAAGGCCAAGACCCTCAACGGCCTGGGCGAGAACTTCGCCGCCAGCGATGCCGCCAAGAAAGAGCTGGAAAACTATGCGCCTTACGGCACCGCTGCCATCACCCCGACCTGTCTACGTAACCACCTGATGTTGTTCGAGATGAAAGCTGGTCGCGGCCCGATCATCATGGACACCGTCACCGCATTGGCCAACCTGGGCAAGACCATGGACAAGAAAGAGCTCAAGCACCTGGAGTCCGAAGCTTGGGAAGACTTCCTGGACATGACCTGCGGCCAGGCCAACCTGTGGTGTGCTCAGGACTGCGAGCCGGAGAAGAAGAATTCCGAAGTTATGCCCACCGAGCCGTACCTGCTGGGTTCCCACTCCGGTTGCTGCGGCCTGTGGACCTCCGGTCCGGACCTGGATTGGGTGCCGGATGCTTACAAAATTAAAGCCGACAACGGCAAGGTGTACAACCGTATGACCACGGTCAACGGTCTGTTTACCTCCGGAGACGGTGTGGGCTGCTCCGGTCACAAGTTCTCCTCCGGTTCCCATGCCGAGGGTCGCATCGCGGCCAAGCAGATGGTGCGCTATGCCAAGGATCATGCCGACTTCAAACCGACCCTGAAGCAGAGCAATCAAGAGCTGGTCGATCTGGTTTACAAACCGGTTCGCACCTTCCTCGATCACTGCAATTACACCACGGCCATTGACATCAACCCGAACTACATCAAACCCAATGGGATGATGTACCGGTTGATGAAAGCGACCCATGAGTACGGCGCCGGTACGGCCACCTACTACATGACCAGCAGCAAGAGTCTGGAAATCGTCATGGATCTCCTCAAGACCATGCGCGAGGACTGTGCAAAAATGGCGGCCGGCGATCTGCACGAACTGATGCGCGCCTGGGAGATTGAACACCGCATCTGGACGGTGGAGGCTCACCTGCGTCACATCCAGTTCCGTAAAGAGACCCGCTATCCGGGCTTCTACTATCAGGCCGACTACCCCGGACAGGATGATGCCAACTGGTTCTGTTTCGTCAACTCCAAGTTCGATCCGGAGAAGAAGGAATGGAATGTGATGAAGAAAGACTACATCAAGATCATTCCTGACTAATGGGCGGGTATCGGTTATGCGATAAGCGCTGACAAAAATACCTCCAGGCGCCGCAGCGCGCCTGGAGGTTTTTGTTAGCTGGGCCCATAACAAGCCTGCCGTTAGACCGGTGCAGGCGATATCCTTTTTGGTCGCCGCTAATCCTTCGTCGATAGTTCATAAGCGACGGAGGAGGGCCGCTGAATGGCGAAGCTGAGCCCTGGAGAAAATCGATGACGCGCTCCAAGGTTCAGCTATGTGGTTCAGGATCCAAGGGTATCGCCTGCGGCCGCCGGGAGCGGCTGCAAAGAGAACATCTTATTTCATGAAGCGACGCTTCGAGTATTCGATCTCGAAAAGTGATTTTGCTTCTGCCAATTCTAGAACGCACGGAGGGATAGCATGACAAGTGAAAACAAAGCCCCTGCGAGTGGAAGCATCGTTGTGGTCGGTGGCGGTATCAGCGGCCTGACGACGGCCCTTGAAGCCGCGGAAGTGGGGTATGACGTCTACCTGCTGGAGAAGAATCCCTACTTGGGCGGGCGGGTGGCCCAGTTGAACCAGTATTTCCCCAAACTGTGTCCGCCGACCTGCGGCCTGGAGATCAACTTCCGCCGTATCAAGGACAACCCCCGCATCAAGGTATTCACCTTGGCCGAGGTGGAGAAGGTGGAGGGTGCACCCGGCAACTACGATGTGACCATCAAGCTCAACCCACGTTATGTCAACGAAAAATGCACCTGTTGCGGTGCCTGCTCGGATGCCTGTGAAACGGAGATCAGCGACGATTATAACTTCGGCATGACGACCCGAAAAGGCGCCTATATGCCATTTGAAATGGCTTTTCCGGCGCGCTATGTGGTATCGCCGCAGATTATCGGGACGGAAGACGCCCAGAAGGCCAATGCGGCCTGTAAATACGATGCCATCGATTTGGAGATGCAGGCCAAATCCATGACCATCCAGGCCGGCGCCATCGTATGGGCCACGGGTTGGGAGCCCTACGACGCCAGTAAAATCGACAACCTCGGGTTTGGGCAGTACGACAACATCATCACCAACATGATGGTGGAACGCCTGGCGGCCCCCAACGGCCCCACCAAGGGGAAAATTCTACGGCCGTCGGACAGTAAAGAGCCCCAAAGCGTGGCGTTCGTGCAATGCGCCGGGTCGCGGGACGAAAATCATCTGCCCTATTGTTCCTACATCTGTTGCATGGCCTCCCTGAAGCAGGCCACCTATATCCGTGAGCGCTGTCCGGACGCCGATATCTACATTTTCTACATCGATTTGCGTGCTCCGGGTGATCGTTACGAAAAATTCTATAAGAAAATCAAAGAAGACAAGAAGGTCTTTTTTGTCAAGGGCAAGGTCGCCGAAGTGGTGGAAGATTCGACCACCAGGCAGGTGACCGTCGTGGCCGAAAATGCCGTTACCGGCGAAAAAACAAGACAAACCGTGGATCTGGTGGTCCTTGCCACCGGCATGCAGCCCACGGCCGCCAAAGTGAAATTGCCGGCGGATCTCAAGTACAATGCCGATGGGTTCATTCTTAACGACTATGAAAAGGGTGGCATGTTCGCTGCTGGATGTGCCAACAAACCGGCCGATGTCGTATCATCCAACCAGAATGCGACCGGTATGGCCTTGAAGGCCATCCAAACCCTGGCAAGGAAGTAGGAGGCTATCCATGGATAAGAAATATGGTGTGTATATTTGTGAAGGCTGCGGCATCGCTGAGTCCCTCGACGTGGATGCAATTAAAAGCGTGGCCGCGGATGAAGGGCGAACGGCAAAGACCCATCCCATCCTCTGCAGCCCCGAAGGGGTGGATTTCCTGAAGAAGGAGATCGCGGACGGTGTCAACACACTGGTGCTGTGCGCCTGTTCCCGGCGGGTCCATTACGACACCTTCCGGTTCGACGGTTGCATTGTCGACCGCGTCAACCTGCGTGAAGGCGTGGTCTGGTGTCATCCCCGCGACAAGTTCCCAAAACTGACCGAAGAAGAAAAGGCCGGTGGGGATGCCTTTGATCGTGTTCAGATGATGGCCGAGGACTATCTCCGCATGGGTATGGCCCGGGTACAGAAGGTGGCCTTGCCGGAACCCTACAAACTGGAGACGACCTCCGAAAAGATCCTGGTCATCGGCGGCGGTGTCACCGGAATGAGTGCGGCCCTGGATGCCGCCAGGGCCGGATATGATGTGACTATCGTGGAAAAGGAAGACCAGCTGGGCGGCGCGGCCCTCAACTGGCGCAGCCAGCTGCCGGTAGGTGATCCATATGACAAGCTGATTCCACCGGTGATCGAAGAGAAGATCAAAGCCGTTCAGGCCGATCCCAGGATTACCATTAAGACCTCCACCGTGGTGGCCCGGCTGGCCGGCCAACCCGGAGAGTTTACGGTCACGTTCAAAAAGCCCGGCGAAAAGATCCAATTCGATGTGCCCTATCCCCTGCCACCCGAAATGCTGGTGGATGAGAGTGGAAAGGAATTGGATGCCGAGACCTTGCACAAGAAGTATATGGAGTACAACGAGGGGCGGGCCGATATTCTGACCCTCGATCCCAACGGCGAGTTGTTCGGCGCCGTGGTGCTGGCGGCCGGCTGGCGGCCTGCCAAGCTGGAGGGCGATGCCTATGCCCACCTGGGCTATGGCGCGATCCCCGATGTGGTCACCAACGCCGAATTCGAAGCTATTGCCAAGAAAGGCAAGATCGCTCGGCCTTCGGACGGCAAGCCGGCCAAGTCCGTGGTCTTCATCCAGAGCCCGGGCAAGGACGAAGATGACAGCGATTTCAGTTACGCAGGCGCGGTCACCAGCCTGGTGAGCCTGAAACAGGCCAAGTATGTGCGCGAGGATTACGAAGACGGCAAGTCCTTTGTCTTCTACCAGCATATGCGCACCCCGGGTCTCAACGAGAATTTCTACAAGAGCATTCAGCAGGATCCGGGTATCTTCCTGACCAAGGGCAATGTGCTCAGCGTCGCCAAGGGCGGCGGTGGCCTGATGATCGAAGCCTCCGACACCCTGCTCGGCGAAAAGCTCAAGGTCAAGGCCGACATGGTGGTGCTGGCGGCCGGCATGGTGCCGGTCACGAAGGACGATCCCGTGGTCAACATGGCCTATCGTCAGGGGCCGGCCTTCCGCGACATCGACCTGTTCAACGGCTACTGCGATTCCAATTTCATCTGTTTCCCCTATGAAACCCAGCGCACGGGTATTTACGCGGCCGGCGCGGTGCGTCGCAGCATGACCACCGAAGAGGCCATGGAAGATGCGTCCGGTGCGGCCCTCAAGGCCATTCAGTGTATCACGTCCGTTAACCGGGGCGTTTCGGTTCATCCGCGTTCGGGCGATATGACCTTCCCGGATTTCTTCTTTCAGCGCTGCACCCAGTGCAAACGCTGCACCCAGGAGTGCCCCTTCGGCGCCCTGGACGACGATGCCAAGGGAACACCCAAGCCCAATCCCACACGCTGCCGTCGTTGTGGCACGTGCATGGGCGCCTGTCCCGAACGCATCATCGGATTTGCCGACTACAACATCGACAGCATCGGCTCCATGGTCAAGGCGATCAATGTGCCTTCGGAAGACGACTACTCCGAACCACCCATGCGGATCCTGGGGTTGGTGTGTGAAAACGACGCCTATCCGACCTTGGACATCGCCGCCCTGAACAAGCTTTCCTATTCGGCCGACGTTCGGTTGATCCCGGTGCGTTGTCTCGGCTCGGTCAACGTGATCTGGATCAAGGATGCGCTTTCCCAAGGTATGGACGGCGTCTTCCTGCTCGGCTGCAAGCACGGTGACGACTATCAATGTCATTTCGTCAAAGGCAGCGAGCTGGCCAGCATCCGCATGAAGAAGATCGGCGAGGCTCTGACCAGCCTGGCGTTGGAGGTTGAGCGCGTGGCCCAGTTCGAGGTCGCCATCGACGACTACGACAAGGTGCCCCAGATCATCAACGATTTCGTGGAATCCATCGAGGCATTGGGACCCAACCCATTCAAAGGCTTCTAGCGTGTCAGCCGGCGAAATGGAAACCCAAAGCGAATCGATTGCTGTTTCAATTCAGGAGGTAAATGTATGTCTGACTCATATTTAGTCGAACCGGATGTCGGCTTTATCAAGGAGGTGATCAAGCTCGGTGGCGAGGATGTGAAAAAGTGCTACCAGTGTGCCACCTGTTCTGTCGTCTGTCCCATCTCCCCGGACACCAAGCCCTTTCCACGCAAGGAGATGATCGCCACATCGTGGGGTCTGAGAGACCGCCTGGTGGGCAATGGCGATATCTGGCTGTGCCACAATTGTGGCGATTGTTCGACGCGCTGCCCGCGTGGTGCCAAGCCGGGTGACGTCCTGGCAGCGGTGCGCGCCTATGCGGTGACGGAATACGCCGTTCCCAAGAAATTGGGGAAAATGGTCAACGACCCCAAATCGTTGCCGATTTTGCTGGCCATCCCGGCCGTGCTCATACTGGTCGCCGGTTTTATCTTCAATCTTTTCGGCCTCGGCTGGCTCAACTTTTCCCCCACCGGTGACGAGCTCTGGCAGGCCGACTACTTCAGCAACTATATGGTCGATATCATCATGATCCCGACCTTCTTTGCTGCCATCGCGGTTTTTGCCCTGGGGTTGAAGCGTTTCATCGCCGACATACATGCCAATGCGCTGCAAGAGGGCAAGACCGACAAGGAGAAGATCGATCCGGCCGGATTCATACAAGCTCTGATCAAAATCATCCCGACAATTCTCAAGCACAACCGTTTCAGCGAGTGCGGGGAGAACAAGGAGCGCGCCACGTCCCACATGATGGTGCTGTACGGCTTCATCGGCCTGTTCATCGTGACCGGTTGCTTTTTCATTGCCGAGTGGGTGCTGCACATCGAAGGCCCCTACAGCCAGATCAACCCGATCAAGTGGCTGGGCAATGCGGGCGGTATTGCGCTGCTCATCGGCGGCGGCCTGATGATTGCCAAGCGTTTGAATCAAAAGGATGAGGTGTCCAGTTATAAAGATTGGTACCTGCTGGGCCTGGTGATGTTGCTCAGCGGCACCGGCCTTTTGACCGAGATGCTGCGGCTGGGTCACCTCTATGGCCTTTCCGCATTCGTCTACTATCTCCATTTGATTTTTGTGTGGGCGCTGTTTGCCTATACCCCCTACTCCAAATTGGCCCACCTGGTCTACCGAACGGTGGCCATGGCCTACCAGGAGTATTCAGGGCGCAAATAGCAGGTTTTTTCGATACGCCAATTCAAAGGGGGCCGTGTCCCGCATGGGGCCGGCCCCCTCTGTGCTTTTCGGCACGGTCGACCCCCTCAGGCAGATTTTTGGACGCCGCTCAGAGGGCACAAGGCTCAGCACCGAGTCGGCCGGACACCCAATGCGGGAGTGATGGACAGACGCTTTATGTCTCCCAAATCGAATTTGGCATCCAAGGTAAAAATTCGAGACGCCTACGCGCTCGATTTTTATCGATTGCTCGATGATGTGCCGTTGGGAGTGCTCGTGATGGACCGCCATCGCCGGGTGGTGTTTTGCAATCGTTTTTTAGAAACGCTGATCGGCACGCAGGCCTTGAGGACCGAGGGGCTGCATTGCCGCAACGTGGTTCGCAGCCGCACTTGTATCACCGGTTGCCCGGCCGAGCATCTTGCCGAGCTCTCGGAAACGGTTTGCATCCAAAGCGATTTGATCAATCGGGACCGCAAACGCATTCCCGTGCGCATGACCCTCTCATCGCTCTACGATGTCCAGGGGAAACCGGTAGGCTTCATCGAAACCATAGAAGATCTGAGGCACTTGAAGGCCCATGATGAGGAGGCGGCGCAAGCCTATAGCTTCAGCCACATCGTGGGGCAGAGCGTTCAGATGCAGAAATTGTTCGGTATGCTGCCCGTGGTCGCCCAGAGCGACGCCTCGGTTTTGATTACCGGTGAGACTGGTACGGGAAAGGACATGCTGGCCGAAGCCCTGCATCAGGAGTCTGCCCGGGCAAAGGGGCCGTTTGTCAAAATCAATTGCGGTGCACTGCCGGAGACACTCCTCGAATCCGAGCTCTTCGGACACACCAAAGGCGCTTTTACCGGCGCGGTGGAAAACAAACAGGGGCGTTTTTACCTGGCCCACAACGGCACCCTCTATCTTACCGAAATCGGGGATTTGCCCCTCCCTCTGCAGGTCAAGCTACTCACCTTTTTAGATGACAAAATCGTCTATCCGCTCGGCAGCACAAAGGGTTACGCCGCCAATGTGAGGGTGATTGCCGCGACCCACCGCGACCTCGAGCAAATGGTGCGTGAAGGGAAGTTTCGCCAGGACCTCTTCTTCCGACTCAACGTCATGCGGCTCAACATTCCCCCGTTGCGCGACAGGGAAGGGGATGTGCGTTTGCTGGTGGATTACTTCCTGAACTATTTCAATCAGAAGCTGCACCGAAACATGTCGGGTTTTTCAGCCAAGGCCATGCAGATTCTCCTCTCGTATGCCTATCCTGGAAATGTTCGCGAGTTGCGCAACATCGTGGAATATTCCGTCAGCGTATGTCGCGAAAAGAAAATCCTCGCAGCCCATCTCCCCACCTACCTGTCTGAAAGGCGACCCATGACCGTGGAGCCGCCTGCGCCGTCCGGACCTACCGTTCAACGGGCCGGTCCTGCACCAGTAGATCGGGAGGGCGTTTCGACCTGGACCGAGATGGAAAAGCGGCTGATACTCGATGCTCTGGTCCATACGCGCGGGAATCGCGTGCTGGCTGCAAAGCATCTGGGCTGGGCGCGCAGTACCTTGTGGCGAAAAATGAAACAATACGGAATCGACGCATCATGACGACCAAGGTGATGATCCCCTTGCACAAGGATGAGGTGGCGCCCCGCTTCGATTTGTCCACCGAGGTGTTGATGGCCTGGTGTTCGGACGAGGGAAACGTCGAACAGGAAAAACTGTTGATTCTGCCGGGCCCATCGGCAGAGCGGATTTGCCACATGGCCATGACCGAGCATGTGCAGGCCATTATCTGCGGCGGTATTGACCAGGAGGTGTTCGACTATCTGACCTGGAAGAACGTCGACGTGATCGACGACGTCATCGGCCGCGCGGCAACGGTTTTACGACGGTATCTTTCGGGCCGGCTGCAACGCGGCGACATCGTTCCATCGTAATCTCAACGGGCATGAATCCCATTTTCATCCGTTCGCCAGTCGCCCTTGGCCTTTTGCGGCCCGAAGAGATGTTTCGATTTGATTTATAAATGATGCAAAAAGTTGCATAATGAGACTATGCCTGTTTCGCTGCTGTGGTTCAAAAAATATCTGATTGAATATCAGGTGGTTTACGGTTGGCATGCGCTTTGCTGAAGCCAAGATGGTTTTAATTGGGATCGAACACACTGCGCATCGATTGAGAAATGGATCCACATATCCTGATCATTGCAACAGAGACCAGTTTGCGCGCCAATCTTTCGCAACACTTGCGACAAGAAGGTTTTCACGTATCTGAAACCGATGGCACGCAAGAGTTGATGAATTTTATAGACGAGGAGAATTTCGGCTTGATCCTCCTTGATCTTCAAGGGTTGAAGCGCAATGGCATCGCCATGATGCGTCACATTCGACAGCGATTTCCCCAAATCAAAATTATCACAATCAACTCAGGCGATCAGCTCGATTTGTCCATTGAAAGCATGCGCCTGGGGGCCTTTGATGATTTTCTCATTCCTTTTCATCTGGAGGGTTTGATAGCCCGTATTAGAAGTTTGGGAGATGGGCGAAGTACCGAGGATAAAAACGAGAAGTCGCAATAGACAGTTGGGTGTCTAACGACATAATTATAGTTACCAGGAGGTGTTGCGTGAAGAAGTATAAAGTCAAGGACTTGATGGTACCGCGGGAGGATTATGCGGTGATTTCTGAAGATGCTAATATTTTCGAAGCGGTGCAGGCCCTCGAAAAGGCCCAGCAGGATTTCGACCAGGCCCGTTACCGCCATCGGGCTATCCTCGTGGAGGATAAAGCGGGTCGGATCGTCGGAAAGCTTGGGCAAATCGACGTCTTGCGCGCGTTGGAACCCAAATACGAGGAAATGAAAGCCGATACCCCAGGCATCGCCAAATACGGCTTCAGCCGAAAGTTTCTGCTCTCCATGCTGGAGACTTACAAGCTTTTCGATAAACCGTTGGATGATATCTGCCGAAAAGCTGGATTGGAAAAAGTCTCCACTTATATGCATCGCCCCACCGAAGGGGAATATATCGGTGAAGACGATTCGCTGGACAAGGCCATTCATCTGTTTGTGGTCGGTTCACACCAGTCTCTCCTTGTAACGAGGGGCGATCATATCGTGGGGTTGTTGCGCCTCACCGATGTATTCGCGGCGGTTTTTCATGCCATGAAGGCATGCAATCTGTAGAAATTTTGCGTCATTTGAACTCGGTGTCAGATGATGCGGAATGAATCGATCGATAGGGGGAATAAATGGCTAATACGTCTGTGGCAGTCGACTCGTCTGGGGTCGATTGGAAAAAACTGGGTTTTCTCTTTCTCGGCTTGTTTCTTTTTGCCGTGGTTTACTGGTCACCGGGCTGGCCGGACGCCGTCGACCCAATGGGCAAGCATTTCGTATTGACGCGGGAAGCCAAGGCGGCGTTGGCCGTATTCCTGCTGGCCGGCACCTGGTGGGTCTTCGAGGTGGTGCCCATCGGTGTGACCAGCTTGGCTATCGGCGTGCTGCAGGCCCTGTTCCTCATCCGGCCGGCCAAGATCGCGTTTACCGATTTCACGGTGCCGTCGGTCTTCTTCATCTTCGCCTCGCTGATGATCGGCCTGGTCTTCACCAAGACCGGCCTGACCAAGCGGTTGGCCTACAAGATGCTCATGATCGTGGGTGAACGGACCAGCATGATCATGCTCGGCTGTTTTGTGGTGACGGCGGCCCTGACCCATATCATGGCGCACACGGCAGTAGCGGCTACCATCTATCCGCTGCTCGTCTCCATTTACGCCATGTACGGTGAGGGCGATGCACGCACCAAGTTCGGCAAGGCGCTCTTCATGGGCATGGCTTATGTGGCCGGCGCGGGCAGTATTATTACCCTTCTCGGCGCGGCACGCGGTGCGGTGGCTTTAGGCTTTTTCAAAGAGATCATGAACCAGGACATCTCCTTTTTCCAGCTGACCTATTACATGTTCCCCATCGGCTGGTTGATGACCTTTGCGCTGTGGGGTTTCTTCATGATTTTTATGAAGCCCGAAAAGGATCGCATTCCAGGGTTACGGGATCGTGCCCGGCGACTCAATGACGAATTGGGCGGTCTTACAAGCAAAGAGATCCTGGCGGCGGTCATCGTAGGTGGGTGTATTCTGGTGATGTGCCTCCAGAATTTCCTGCCCGCGTTGCAGGCGATCAACAAGACCGGTATTATCCTGATTTCAACGATTCTTTTTTTCGTCACCGGTCTGCTGAGCGTCGAAGATCTCGAGGATGTGCCCTGGAACATCATTCTGCTGTTTGGCGGGGCCATGAGCATCGGCAACTGTCTGTGGGAAACCGGGGCAGCCAACTGGCTGGCCGTCAACTGGCTGCTCATGTTCCAGAAGGCCAACTGGTTCATTTTTGTCATGAGCATCACCTTTTTCGTCATGGTGATGACCAACTTCATCATGAACGTGGCAGCCATCGCCATCTCCCTTCCCGTGGCCCTGGTCATCGCGCCTTACTTGGGGGTGGCCGGCGAAGTGATTTTGTTCGCCTCGCTGGTGGCCGCCGGTATGCCCTTCCTGTTGCTGGTGGGCGCGGCGCCCAACGCCATCGCCTATGACTCCAAGCAATTTACGCCTGGGGAGTTTTTCCTCTATGGCATCCCGGCGAGCATTCTCTTGATGATCGTCACTGGTTTCGCGGTCTTCATCCTCTGGCCGCTGATGGGGATGCCGGTGACCCTGAACTGACCAAAACTCGGCTTAAACATCAAAAGGGCGCGTCATTCCGACGCGCCCTTTGTGTTGATATGTGCTCATCTGCAAATGGCCAATTGGGCCGATATCGACATTGCGCGAGAATTCAAATTCTCAAAAAAAACGGAGAGGCACCGTGCGGCACCTCTCCGTGGGAGAGCGGCAGATCTGTGAGCTTGCCGTTAGCGATTATTCGCCGGTGGCAGCCTTGTGGGTCTTGATCTTGACCTTTTCGGTCAGGCCTTCATAGTACTCGCGCAGGATGACAACGACTTCGTCACGGCCGAAGTGATCGGGCATCTCGCCGCCTTCACTCAGGATCTTGCGCAGCATGGTGCCGGAGAGCAGTACGCGGTCTTCTTTGCCATGCGGGCAGGTGCGCAGGGAGGCCATGCCGTCGCACTTGTAGCAGTAGAAGGTCCAGTCGATCTTCAACGGGGTGCACAAGAGAGCCTTGCCCTCTTCTTTGGGCATGGGGATTTTGTCGAAGATGGTCTGGGCTTCGAACATGCCGTAGAAGTCGCCCACGCCGGCATGGTCGCGGCCGATGATCATTCTGGAGCAGCCGTAGTTCTGGCGGAAGGTAGCATGCAGCAAACCTTCACGCGGACCGGCATAGCGCATATCCAACGGATAGCCGCCCTGTACGACGTTTTTCTCCACGAAGTAGTTTTTCACCAGGGCATCGATGCATCTCACGCGGACTTCTGCGGGAATGTCACCGGGTTTCAGGTTGCCCACCAGGGAGTGAATGTAGACACCGTCGCACACTTCCACGGCAATTTTGCACAGGTACTCATGGGAGCGGTGCATGGGGTTGCGCAGCTGCAGGGCGGCGATTTCACTCCATCCCTTCTCCTCGAAGATTTTGCGGGATTCGGCCGGACGATGATAGACGCCGGCATATTTCTTGGGGTACTCGCCTTCGCTGAGCACTTTCACGGGACCGGCCAGGTTGAACGCCTTCTGCTTCATGACCATCTGTACGCCGGGATGATCATCTCTGGCGATCTTCCAGAACTCTTCGGCGGTCGGGGTGCCTTCGCCCATGAAAATCTTCTCGCACTCCCACTCTTTGTTGGCATCGGTCAGCTCGTATTTTTCGGTGACCTTCATAGTGGCCATGATCTCTTTGCTTTCGGGATCAAACAGGGCGATTTCTTCGCCCTCTTTAATGGCGTTGGCATCTTCCTTGGAAACGTCCAGGGTCACCGGGACCGGCCAGAAGGTGCCGTCGGCGAGAAGAAAGTTCTCGCAGACACCCTTCCAGTCCGCTTTGGTCATGAAGCCGGTCAGGGGGCTGAAACCACCGATACCGATCATGATCAAGTCGCCTTTGACGCGTGGGGAGATCTCGACCTTTTTGAGACCCTCTGCTTTTTTCAGTTCGGCAGCCCTTTCTGCGCCTTCGAGCAGGCAAATGGTCAGGCCTTTTCCGCCATGGGGGGGAATGAGTTTCGACATACAATGCTCTCCTTTCGATTTTTGTTTACATATCAGTAGGCTAAACTGCCTTGTGGGCGTGCGTGCCTTCGATGGCTTCAAGGGCGTATACCTATAGAGGAACCGCCGTTTTGTCAAGGGTAATCGCCCGACACCCCTTTCTGAAGATGCCGCGCTGCAATTTGACATTGCGTTCAGCAAAAGTGTGGTGTTATGAGGTAACCCAATTCCATTGCGGCAGCGGCAGGCAAAAAAGGAGAAGGCACGATGCGCACTGCGGAAAAGCTCAAGGACAGTGTGGACATAATCGAAAAAATCAAAACCTTGCCGGCCCTCGAGTCTTTTGACGAAAAGGACCTCAAAGAGCTGTTGCGTATCAGCAAGATCGTCCGCTATGAACCTGGTGAAACCATCGTCGACGAAGGGGCCTACGACAAGTGGCTCTATTATTTGATTTCCGGCAGGGTTCGAATCGTTAAAAAAGATACGGAGCTGGCGATTCTCCAACGAACGGGCGATGTTTTCGGCGAGGTGGGCAATATGGGCAGCGGTGAGTTGTCCGTATCGGTGTTCGCCTTGGACGAAGCCACCTGCCTAAAAATCGATATTTCCAGCGTCGATGGTTTGCCCAATGAGAACCGTTTCGTGTTTCGTTATGCCATCTTCCGCGGTTTTGCCGAGGTACTGGCCAAGCGGTTGCGCATCACCACCTCCAAGTATCTCGAGGCCAAGGCGGAGATCGAGCGTTTGAAATCCCTCATTAAAAAATCTTGATCCCTCATCTTAAAAAACCGTTTTTCACCGCAGAGGCGCGGAGCAAACAGATAAAATTTGTATTATCAAATAGATGCCTCTGAGGTCGCTGCGTTTCTGCGGTGATTTGCGACTTCATACGGCGCCGTCACGGTTGAATGAGAATGGTGGGATACATGCCCTGCAGATCGCCTTCCGGGTAAGGTTGTATGGTGTTGAAGGAGATTTTCTGATTCTTCTGGGCATGGCCCCTGTCTTTTTGGCCGTCGAAGAAGGCGCCGTTGGCCTCCAGAATGTGATGGATGCGTTCCTGGAATGCCTTGACAAACGTCCCTCCGCTGCCCTCGAAGTGGAGGTCGCCTCTGGAGAGCTTGTTCTCGACTTTCGCTAGATCCGCAATGCGGATACTGTTTTTCTCCAGATCGGCCGGGTTTTTGATCAATCCCCAGGCCAGATGGCCGGGCGGCAAGTTCAGCGGTTCGTCGCTGTCCATGATCGTGTGGGGCATGATGATGCATTCCTTGCCGATGGTGATGCGGCTCTCGGGTCGGCCGTGAAGGAAGCTGTTGAAGCCGACGAATACGGTGTTGCCCAGATCCGCTTCGATGATTTTGGCGCCATGCGCGGTGATGTCGTTGCCTTCCAGGCGGCTGTTGATGATATAGCAGTTTTCCTGGGCATTGGCCCCCTTGCCGAGCCAGGAGTTTTCGAGATAGGCGCGTTGGGCGACCAGGACGTTTTCGTCGATGTGGGTTTTGGGTTTTACCACGGCGAAACGATCCAGTGACGTGGTTTGGGGCACTCTGATGGAGGAGGGGAGATTGACGACATCGAAAAGCAGTTGGAAATCTTTTTTCCGGTTTTCGACAAAGTCCATGAGTACGCCGCAGGGTGCTTTCCCCGCCTCGAAAGAAATATAAGGAAACAGCGCCTCGCGGGGATAACGATAGAGGAAATTGAACACACCCGGCACACGAACCCACACGGTGCCGGGGTCGATCTTGAGGTGATTGACTTCGCCGGCCTGAATGTAGGAAAAGGCGCCGATGACGCAATCGTTCATGGTCGTCAAGTCGACGGTGGCAAACGGTCCCAGGAAACTGCCGTCGGTGGGGGAGCCGTGAATGTTGGCATAGTGGGTGCTGATGGTGTTGGTGATGAAGAAGAGTTCGAGCGTCTCCGGATCGTGGGAGTAGTTGTGAACCAGGGTTTTGACGAGAAAGCTGTCCTCGATTTCGATGGCTTCGTCTTTGGAAACGGGGATGTCGAAACCCTTGTAGTGCACCATCGCACCCTGCTTCTTGAGTTCGTCGCCGCGGATGTCGCTTTTATAAAGGATCGAGTTGGCCGTGCGGCACCTGCCCAGAAAATAGCTGCCCGACAGGTTGGAGTGCCTGAAGACGAAGTTCAGGGGATGGTGCGGCGTAACGCCGTAAAAGGCATAGAATTTGACCATTTTCTCAAAACTGACGAGGCCCTTGATGTAGGGCGTGACATCGAATTCCAGCTCACGCAGGTTGATATTGACCCGTTGGGCGATTCTGTCGAAAAGTTTTTGCAGTTCGTTCATCGTCCATCCTCAATTAAGGGTTGAGTTCACACTCTTTCATGGTGTGGAACACGGCCGCGAAGACATCTGTCAGACGCAACAGACCCACGATATCCTTGCCGCGGGTGACCAGCAAAGAGAGATGGTTGCCCAGCACCAGTTGGTGGATGGCCATGTCCAGGGTGGTCTCTTCGTCCACGCACTCCCCTTCCGTGGTGGCCTGCATGAAATCTTCGACCTTCAACTGGGCGGCCTTGGTGCACAACGCCTTCAAGGGCTCGCTTTCCATCCGTCGCTCTTTTTTTCAGTGCGCGGACGAATTGCTGGCTGAAGCCAAAGCGATTCAGTTCGTCGATGTCCTTGAGATCTTTGCCTCTGGGTTCCAGGGCCCACAGCACATCCATCTGGGTGAGTTTGCCGGTGACGCGGTTGTCGTGGTCGAGGATCAGAATGGCGCGATGCCGGTACTTGGTTCGGTCGAACTCCTCCTGGGCCTTTTCCAATGCCTGAATGGCATCGAAAAGGGTCGAGCCCACGTGGACCGTTGCATATTCGGACAGGGGAACCATCAGCTCTTTAACGGTTAAGCTTTTCACGTCTCTCCTCCGATAGGGGGCTATGGGCCGGAACCGAGGTCCCGCGATGGATGTAACAGAAGGCCCGGCCAGCTGCCTGGTCGGGCCTGAGATTCAATGGCGGAGAGAGAGGGATTCGAACCCTCGGTGCAGGTTTCCCCACACACTCGCTTAGCAGGCGAGCGCCTTCAGCCGACTCGGCCATCTCTCCTTCGACTTTTGGTTGTATCGTCAAAATTTCGATTCGTTCCGTCTCCCCTTCCGCAGGCGCTGTGGCGAGCGCTGTTCGCGGCGTTTCACATGCTGCCAGAGAGCCTTGAATGCTTCGACGACTCAACGGAACTGGCGGAGGGAGTAGGATTCGAACCCACGGAGCTTTCGCTCAACGGTTTTCAAGACCGCCGCCTTAAACCACTCGGCCATCCCTCCCGCAAGGGTAGGTCCGCTCTTACCATCATGTGCCTAAGGGGTCAATAAGTTTTGCGAATTCACCAGGTCAGCGGAACGATAATGCCACGATTATGGAGTTGACATCAATCCTTTTTGGTGATTATGTGGCCGGCAAAAATTGGCCCCAAGGATAGAGTGTTTTAGGAGATCCAGAACATGAAACAAAAATATGCCATCATCCGGGATGACGATCAGGCCACCCTGGTGGTTCGCGAATATGCCGAACTCGATAAGGAGATGATGTCCCTGCTGTGTGAGGAGACCTACTCCCAGGAAAAGATAAAGTCGGCGCTGAAAGACGGTCAGATCGAGTTGATCAAGGCGATTCGAACCAACAACATGTATCCGCCCACCACGTTCGCATATGCCATTGCCGAAGCCATCGCCGGGCTTCTGGACGAAGGCGGCAATCAATCCGCCGAACTTTTTTTCGATGACAAAGACCTCTTCCAAAGAGGCGAAGAGGTGGCGATCGAAGAGGCTGCGGACGAGGAGGAGGTCGACGAGGACGTTGATGTCGACGACCTTCTGGACGATGACGATGCCATCGATGATGATTTTGAAGACGACAGCGTGTTGACCGACCTGAAGACATCGATCAAGGTGGCCGACGACGATCCCGCCGACACCGATGACGCCGTCTGAACACCAATAACCCGCTCGCAAAACAGAGGGGTCACTCCCGTTCATCGCTATTGGCGATAATTGCGCCCACCGCCGAGGTGGGCGCACGCTTTTCAATCGAGCAGCGCCTCGATTTTTCTCTCCAGTTCCCGGTAACTTTGCCGGCCGGGCCTCTTTTCGACGATTTTCCCTGCCTTGACGACCATCAGGGTGGGCACCCCCACAATGCCGTAGTCGTTCATGGCTGGGGTTCCCACCCAATAAACCGGAAAGGGAACGCCCAGTCGGTTCACCAGGGGTTGGGCGGCCTCCGGGTTTTCGTCCAGGCTCATCCCAACGATCTGGATGCCTTTGTCTTTGTATGCGCGGTAAAGCGCCACCAGATCGGGCAGTTCCGCTTTGCACGGCGGGCACCAGGCGGCAAAAGCCACCAGAAAACCGGTATAACCATCGGCATGGATCAGCTCCTTCAAGGCTCCCGGTTCTATGGATTTCACGGGATTGACGGTGGGCGCCGACGGGCCGCAGGCCGTCACCATCGCGAGGATCAACGCACATACGGCGAAAATAAGAAAACAGGGGCAATTCCGTTGTCTGGCGATTGTACTTGAATGGATAGGCGCTATTGAATTCATGGTCGTCCAAGATTTGCTGTTGACGCACGGACAATTTTCATAATATGAAAGCTATTCATAAATTGTTCTATCCGTCCCAATTTAAATAAGCCGTACATGTTTTAAAATAGTATTCGCTGAACAGCTCAATTGAATCAGGTTTTAAGATGGGACTGTTGGAAACCGGACTTTCATGCGAATGAAACCATTCGATCGCGCATCTCTTTTGTTCACGAGATTTTCTATTTGCCGCCCATATCAGGGAAAAACATTTGAAAACAGATTTTATCAATGGATCATGCGGCGTCAAGGGCTTGAATGGATGATTTTTGATTCAAGCGCTTTTTACCGGCGATCCACAGGTCTGGTTTGTTCGGGGCTCTGCATGCGGCAGAGCCTTTATTCGTGTTGCATCGTATGAGGAGGAGCCAATGGACAAGAAAGAACAGTTTTACCAACGGCTGGAGCAACGAGGGGTCTCACGAAGGGACTTTATGCGGTACTGTACCTTTCTTACGGCCACCATGGGACTTTCGGCATCCTTTGTGCCCAAAGTGGCCGAGGTGTTTGCCGCTCCCAAGCAGCGACCCCCGGTGATCTGGCTCAATTTTGGAGAATGTACGGGTTGTACGGAGGCGATGCTCCGCACCGTCTACCCGTATGCCGACGAGTTGGTCCTGGAGATTCTGTCGGTCGAGTATCACGAGACGATCATGGCGGCGGCCGGACACCAGGCCGAGGAGCAACTCCAGGCGGCCTTGGAAAAGCATTCGGGCAAATTCATTTGCGTCGCAGAGGGTGCAATCCCCACCAAATATAATGGTGGCTACGGGCGTATCGGCGGTCGGACCTTTCTGGAGATCGCCCAGGAGGTTATCCCCCAGGCAGCGGCCACGATCTGCATCGGCACCTGTGCCTGCTTCGGTGGCGTCCCGGCGGCCAAGCCCAATCCGGGCGGATACATGGGTGTCGGCCAGGCCTTGAAGATGAAAACCATCAATATTCCCGGATGCCCGCCCAACCCGGTCAACCTGGTGGGCACTATCGTCAACTATCTGCTGCTCGGCAAGTTGCCGGCGGTCGACGACATGGGGCGGCCCCTGTTTGCCTATGGCAAAACCATCCACGATCAATGCCCGCGCAGGTCGCATTTTGAAAACGAGGAGTTTGTGGAAGAGTTCGGCTCCAAAGAGGCGGCTCTGGGCTACTGCCTCTACAAGATGGGGTGCCGCGGTCCAGAGACCTACAACAACTGCCCGGTGGCCAAATTCAACGACGGCACCAGTTGGCCGGTAGAAGCCGGACATCCTTGCATCGGCTGCAGTGAACCGGATTTCTGGGACAAGATGACCCCGTTTTACGAAGAATTCTAACCACTGTCCGAAGGCAGTGAAGGGAGGATATTTATGGGCAAGCGTATCATTGTCGACCCGATTACCCGAATTGAGGGCCATCTGAGGATCGAAGTCGAGATCGAGGGTGGCCATGTGGTGGATGCCTGGAGTTCGGGGCAGATGTTCCGGGGCATCGAGATGATTCTCAAAGGCCGCGACCCCCGTGACGCGCACCATTTTGTGCAGCGCTCCTGCGGCGTCTGTACCTATGTTCACGCCATTGCCTCAGTGCGGGCGGTGGATGACGCCTTCAATGTGAAGATTCCCAAAAATGCACGTTTGATCCGCAACATGTTGCACGGCGCTCAGTACCTGCACGACCATCTGGTTCATTTCTATCACCTGCATGCCCTGGACTGGGTCGATGTGGTCAGCGCACTGCAGGCCGATCCCCAGAAGACGGCGGCCCTGGCCGACAGTGTCTCCGGGGCCGATGTGGGCGGCGCGGTCTACTTCAAGTCGGTCCAGCAACGGCTCAAGACCTTCGTCGAGAGCGGCCAGCTGGGCCCCTTTGCCAATGCTTACTGGGGCCATTCGGCCTACAAGCTGCCGCCTGAGGCGAACCTGATGGCCTGCGCCCACTACATCGAGGCCCTGCGCCTCCAGGCCCGTACGGCCCGTCTGCACGCCATTTTCGGAGGCAAGAACCCCCATCCTCAGTCCCTGGTCGTGGGCGGCGTGACGTGCCAAGCCAGCCTCACTGCGGACCATATCGCCGAGTTCCTTTACGTGACCAAAGAGACCCAGGCCTTCGTCAAGAACGTTTACCTGCCCGACCTGCTGGCCGTGGCCTCGTTCTACAAAGATTGGGGCGGCATTGGCGGCACCCGTAACTTCCTGGCCTATGGCGATTTTCCCCTGACCGAAAAGGAGCCGGAAAGTCTCTATTTGCCGCGGGGCGTGATCATGAAGCGCGATTTGGGCAAGGTCGACATGGTGGATCAGGCCAAAATCACCGAGGACGTGACCCGTTCCTGGTACGAGCCCGGATCCCCCAAGCATCCATACGAGGGAGAGACCAAGCCGCTGGCCGAAGATCCAAAGTACGAACCATCCAAAGGCAAATACTCCTGGCTCAAGGCGCCGCGTTATGACGGGGCGTCCTGCGAGGTGGGGCCGCTGGCCCGCGTACTCGTGGCCTACGGAAAGGGGCACAAGGACATCAAGCCCCTGGTCGACAAGGCGTTGACCCAACTTTCGATTCCGGCCACCGCCCTCTTTTCCACCCTGGGTCGCACCGCGGCTCGCTGCATCGAGACCGTAGCCATCGGCGACGCTCTGCAGGAGTGGACCATGGAGCTGGTAGAAAACATCAAGAGCGGCGACACCAAGACCTATGAGCCTTATGAAATTCCCGAGAGCGGACGGGGCGTGGGGCTCAACGACGTACCCCGCGGCGCCCTCGGGCACTGGGTGGATGTAAAGGACAAGAAGATCCACAACTACCAATATGTAGTGCCCTCCACCTGGAACCTGAGCCCCCGGGACGGCAAGAACCAGCGCAGCCCGGTGGAAGAGGCCCTGATCGGCACCCCCATCGCCGATCCCAAGAAACCCTTGGAGATCCTGCGGACCGTGCACTCTTTCGATCCGTGCATCGCTTGTGCGGTACATGTCATCGATCCGCACTCCAACGAGGTGTATAAGGTCAACGTGATCTAACTATCACCGATAGGGCTCCTGTTTGCGTCATCTACGCATCGGGAGCCCTTTTTTTTGTCCCAGATGGAGTGGCCATGGCGCATATCGTCATCATAGGGCTCGGCTGCACGCTTTTCGGGGATCAGGGATTCGGCGTGCACCTGGTGAACGAGCTGGACCATCGATTTGTCTTTCCCGATGGCGTCCGCCTGATCGACGGCGGCACCATCGGGGTCCACCTGGTGGGCACCCTGGCTGGCGCCGACCATGTGATCGCCGTGGATATCCTCCGCCGGGGTGGGGCGCCGGGCGCGGTTTACCGGCTCGACGAACCGCAGATCATCGATCGGCTGAAGAGTCCGGACCATATTCTCCAAGAGGCATTCATCGAAGCGCTGATCCACTGCCGTCTGCTCGATCGACCGCCCCATGTCGTATTATTGGGCGTAGAACCAGATGATGACCGGACCTTCGGAAGCCACCTGACACCATCGTTGGCGGACAAGTTAGATAAGATGATCGCCATGGTGCTGAATGAACTGGATGGGTTGGGGGTGGAGTATGAAAGAAGAGCATAGGAGTTTAAAGTTTAAAGATTTAAGTGGGAAGTGAAGGAAGGGTTTCTGATTGAATGGGGACAATGATGAACGACACGGATAGGCCGCGGATCACGGTCCTGGGGCTGGGCAACATTCTGCTGCGCGACGAGGGATTGGGAGTACGGGCGGTGGAGCGGCTCGCCGAACAATATGATTTCGATGACAATGTCCAGGTGCTCGACGGTGGGGTTCTGGGCATGCGCCTCATGGGCATCGTGGCGGCTTGCGATGTGTTGATCGTCGTGGATGCGGTTCAAAACCAGGGAGCGGCGGGAACGCTTTACCGCCTGGCAGGCGACCAGGTTCCCCGTCGCGTGTTGGCCAAGCACTCCCTGCATCAATTGGATTTTCCAGAAGTCCTGGCCTTGTGCGGTATGATCGATCATCACCCCGAAACCATCGTGATCGGGATGGAGCCAGAGGATATCGCCACCATGGACACTACTCTGACGCCGGTCGTGGCGGCCAACATGGATAGGTTGACGCAGATGGTGCTGGCCGAACTGGACCGGGTGGGGGGCGGTTATGTCACCAAACCGAACCTCTGGCAAAATGGCGTCTGATGATATATGACCATATTGATGTTTGAAACGACCTTTCCCAAGGTGGGGGGTAGACAATTATGTGCCTCGCGATACCGTCCCGGATTACCCATATCGAGGACCAGATCGCCACGATCGATGTGGCCGGGGTCCGGCGGCAGGCCAGCCTGCTCTTGCTCGAGGATGCCCGGATCGGAGATTTCGTCATCGTCCATGCCGGTTTTGCCATCCAGAAGCTCGATGCCGACGCGGCCCAGGAGACCCTGATGCTGCTGCGGAAGGCAGCCGAGCGGGCCGAAAGGGACGATGAGTTCGATTGATGCACACCGGTACCATTGCACGCCAGATCGACATTAACGGCATCGTCCAGGGCGTGGGTTTTCGGCCGTGCGTCTATCGTCTGGCACGGCGAAGGGGATTGCGCGGCGAGGTGGCCAACACGGCCCGGGGCGTGACGGTCCTGATCGAGGGGCCGGACGCCGACGTCGATGGTTTCGTGGCCGACCTGCAGCGCGAAAAACCGCCCCTGGCGCATATCGTGGAGATATCCCAATCGGATCGGCCGGTGGCCGGTCATACCGACTTCAAGATCGTGTCCAGCAAGGGAGAAGCCTCCCGCGCCACCCTGGTCTCCCCCGATGTGGCGGTGTGCGACGACTGCCTGCGGGAGCTGTTCGACCCGGCCGACCGGCGTTTCGGCTATCCGTTCATCAACTGCACCAATTGCGGTCCGCGCTACACAATCATCGATGACATCCCCTATGACCGGGCCAGGACCGCCATGCGCGGATTTACCATGTGCCCCCACTGCCAGGCCGAATACGACGACCCCAACGACCGCCGCTACCACGCCCAGCCCAATGCGTGCCCGGTGTGCGGGCCGCGGGTCGCCCTCTTCGATGCCCGTCGCAATCCCCTGCCAGACGCAGATCCCATCGCCCGAGCGGCCGAGCTGATCCGGCAGGGCTTCATCGTGGCCATCAAGGGGCTGGGGGGATTCCATCTGGCGGTGGATGCCTGCAACGACGATGCTGCAGCCCGGCTGCGTGAGCGCAAGCACCGGGAAGAGAAACCGTTGGCCGTGATGGCGCCCGATCTGGACACGGTTGCCGCGTTGGCCCACGTGACCCCGGACGACGCAGCCCTGCTGAGCAGCATCCAGCGCCCCATCGTGCTGCTGCCCAAGCGGTTGCCCGAACGGCTGGCCTTCTCCGTGGCCCCCCGCAATCACTACTATGGAGTGATGCTGCCCTACACCCCCCTGCACCATCTGCTCATGGCGCATGGATTCACTGCCGTGGTGATGACCAGCGGCAACCTGAGCGAAGAGCCCATCGCCATCGACAACGACGAAGCCTTCGAACGGCTGGGAACCATCGTCGATTATTTCCTGGTACATGACCGGCCGATCCGGCTGCGCAGCGACGACAGCATCGTGCGCCGTTCGGGCGGCCGCACCCGGCCCTTGCGGCGCTCCAGGGGATTTGTGCCGGTGCCGGTATTTTTGAAAAAAGGGATGCCCATGGTCCTGGCATGCGGCGCGGAGCTGAAAAACACCGTCTGTCTGACCAAGGGCAACCAGGCCTTCGTCAGCCAGCACGTCGGCGACCTGGAAAACCTGGCCACCGAAGATTTCTTCCGCCTGACCATCGACCATCTCCAGCGCATACTGGACGTCTCCCCCCGCGTATTGGCCTGCGATCTGCATCCCGATTACCTGAGCACACGCTGGGCCTTGTCCCAGAAGGCGTTGCCCGTGGTCCAGGTGCAACACCATCATGCCCACGTCGCCGCCTGCATGGCCGAGCACCACCTCGAAGGATCGGTCATTGGTCTCGCTTTCGACGGCACCGGATATGGGACGGACGCCAATCTCTGGGGCGGCGAGGCGCTCCTGGCCGACGCCGGTGATTACCGGCGCGCGGTCCATTTGGCCTATGTGCCCATGCCGGGGGCCGCGGCGGCCATCAAGGCACCCTGGCGGCTGGGTTTGGCCTACCTGCACCACGCCTATGGGGAAGCGATGTGGGACCTGGGGCTGCCTTTCCTGCAGGGGGTGGCCGCCGATTCGGCGCGCACCGTGGTCCAGATGGCCGTCCAGCGTATCAATGCCCCCCTCACCTCCAGCCTGGGACGGCTCTTCGATGCCGTGGCCGCCATCATCGGTTTACGGCATGACGTGGCCTACGAGGGGCAGGCGGCCCTGGAGCTGGAGATGATCGCCGACGGTCGTGAACAGGGGGCCTATCCCTTCGAATGGTCGGACGGACCGGTCAAGGTGGTGGCCGTAAGTCCCATTATTCAGGGGGTAGTGGATGATATCCTCGCCGGGGTGCCGGCGTTTGTCATCAGTCGAAGATTTCACGACACCCTGATTGCCCTGTGGGCCGCTCTTTGCGATGCCTTGCGCGGCGAGACCGGCCTGGAGCGGGTGGTGCTCAGCGGGGGGTGTTTCCAGAACGTGCTGCTGCTCGAAGGGCTCTCGGCACAACTGAAAGCGAGCGGGTTTTCAGTATACAGCCACGAACAGGTGCCGACCAACGACGGCGGGATTTCGCTGGGGCAGGCGGTGGTGGCCGGCATGCGGCTGGCGGAGATTTCAGGATAGGCGTTGGCCAGTGCTACATAAGAGGATTTTCGATATGAAGGACCAACTGTCCCAGTTCGGCGAGGCGTTTCGCGATCCGCAACTGGCCCGGAGCATGGTGACCCAGTTGAAAACCAGTGCCCGGACCCCCATGCGCATCATGGAGGTGTGCGGCACCCATACCATGGCCATCTTCCGCCACGGCATCCGCGCCCTGCTGCCGCCGACGGTCACGCTGCTCTCCGGACCGGGGTGCCCGGTTTGCGTCACCGACCAGAACGACATCGACGGCTTCATCGCCCTGGCCCAGCGCGAGGAGGTGATCGTGGCCACCTTCGGCGATCTGATGCGCGTGCCGGGCACCTATACCTCCTTGCAGTGC
Organism: Desulfatitalea tepidiphila; assembly: GCF_001293685.1. Lineage (NCBI taxonomy): Bacteria > Pseudomonadati > Thermodesulfobacteriota > Desulfobacteria > Desulfobacterales > Desulfosarcinaceae > Desulfatitalea > Desulfatitalea tepidiphila. Next base: position 224,702 of record NZ_BCAG01000001.1, read on the forward strand.
GAGAAGGCCGAAGGCGCCGATGTGCGCGTGGTCTATTCGCCCATGGATGCCGTGCAACTGGCCCAGGAGCATCCCGACCGGACGGTGGTTTTCCTGGGCGTTGGATTTGAAACCACGACGCCCACCATCGCTGCGGCGATCCTCACCGCCCAACAGTTGAAACTGTCCAATTTTTGCGTCTACTCGGCCCACAAGACCGTTCCCCAGGCCCTGGCGGCGCTCATGAAGCATCCCCAGGTGCGCATCGACGGCTTTTTGCTGCCCGGCCATGTGTCGGTGATCATCGGCATGGAGGCCTACCGGCCCTTTTTCGAGGCTCATGCCACACCCTGCGCGGCGGCCGGGTTCGAACCGCTCGACATCCTGCAGGGGCTGCTGATGCTGGCCCGGCAGATCGAGGCGGGCCGGCCGGCTTTGGAAAACGCCTACCCGCGAGCCGTTACCGAAGCCGGCAACCCCAAGGCCCGGGCGATCATGAATCAGGTGTTCGTCGCCTGCGACGCCCGCTGGCGGGGCCTGGGCGAGATCGCCGGCAGCGGATTGGCCATCCGGCCGGAATTTTCCCAATTCGATGCGGCCCGGCGCTTCAAGATCGCCGTGGTAGACATGCCGCCGCCCAAGGGATGCGCCTGCGGAGAGATCCTGACCGGCATCAAGACGCCCCCCGAGTGCCCCATGTTTCGCAAACGCTGCACCCCCATGGATCCGGTGGGGCCCTGCATGGTGTCGAGCGAGGGGACGTGCGCGGCCTATTATCGGTACAGTAGTTGAATCCGTCCATGCGGGTTGCGCGGGCCGAGGGGAAAAAGAGAAGAATGAAAAGAGTATGAAAGTATGAAAGTTAAGGTATGCTGTCGATAGGATGGTTATGGTATAAAATGGGGCGGAGAGGGCGTTTCTTAAGATGAAAAGCGACAAGATTCTTCTCGATCACGGAAGCGGCGGCAAGTTGGCCCACCAGTTGACCACCGAGGTCCTGATGCCGATGTTCAACAACCCTTTCCTGGCCCAACTGCACGATGGGGCGGTTTTTGAAGTCGACAACGGCCGGCTGGCCTTTTCCACCGACACCTTCGTGGTCGATCCGATCTTTTTCCCCGGCGGCAACATCGGCGACCTGGCGGTCAACGGAACGGTCAACGACCTGGCCATGTGCGGGGCGGTGCCGCGCTATCTGAGCATGGGCCTGATCCTGGAAGAGGGATTGACCTTCGCCGACCTGAAGCGGGTGCTGGAAAGCGTCCGCACGGCGCTCGATCGGGCCGGTGTGCTCCTGGTGACCGGCGACACCAAGGTGGTGCCCCGGGGTGCGGCGGACCGGTTGTTCATCAACACCTCGGGCATCGGCGTGGTGCCCGAAGGCGTCACCATCGGCGCCACCGGGGCGCAGATCGGCGACGCCGTCATCCTGAGCGGCAACATGGCCGATCACGGTATCGCCGTGTTGACCCAGCGTGAGGGATTGCGCTTCGAATCGGGTGTGACCAGCGATACGGCGCCGCTCAATGGCCTGGTCCAGGCGATTCTCGCGGTGTGCCCTCAGGTGCACGTGTTACGCGATCCCACTCGGGGCGGCGTGGGCACGGCGCTCAACGAGATCGCGCTGCAGTCCGGGGTGGGGGTCGTGCTCGAAGAAGCGAAGCTGCCCGTGTCGCCGGCCGTGGCCGGTATCTGCGACCTGCTGGGTTTCGATCCGATCTATCTGGCCAACGAGGGCAAGCTGCTCTGTTTCGTGCCGGCCGGGCAGGCCGAAGCGGTACTGGCCGCCATGCGCGAGCATGAATTCGGGCGGCAGGCGTGCATCATCGGCCGCACGGTGTCCGATCATGCCGGCCGCGTGGTGATGCAGACGGCCATCGGCGGCCAGCGCATCGTGGATATGCTGGCCGGCGAGCAGTTGCCGAGGATATGTTGATCCGGCAAAGCCGGAAAGGATAGTGTAAAGTTTGAAGTTTAAAGTGAAGGAATGCTGTCGATCTTTATGGATGTGGATCGTAACGGGAGAGTGTTGAAGGGATTGGGCGTGCGTGGCCCCATCCGGTCTGTTGTGCTGGTTTTACTCCTTTTACTCGTCGCTTGCAGTGGGCAGAAGGAATATCGCATCGCCGGCCGGACCATGGGGACCACCTACCACATCAAGTTCGTGGGTAACCGGTCCGTGGACGTGGCGGCGGTGCAGGCCAGCGTGGATGCCTGCCTGGAGGAGATCAACCAGAGCATGTCGACCTACAGGCCGGACAGCGAGATCAGCCGTTTCAACGCATTCGGCGAGGTCAACCGCCCCTTTGCCGTATCGGCCGATTTCTGGAAGGTGATGGTGACGGCCCGGGATATCTATCGGCTGACCGGCGGAGCATGGGACGGTACGGTCGATCCCCTGGTGAACCTGTGGGGATTCGGCAAGGCCGGCCCCCTGGAGAAGATGCCCGCGGCCGACGAGGTGGCGCGAATACGCGGGCAGGTCGGTTTCGATCTCATCGGGGTTGGCGGTACACCCGTTCTGATCAAGAAGGTGGCCGCTGTCTCCGTGGATCTGGCCTCCATCGCCAAGGGATATGGAGTGGACCGGGTTGCCAGTGTATTGCGATCGTCGGGTTTTGTCGATTACCTGGTGGAGGTGGGCGGCGAAGTATTCGCCGCCGGCCGGCGTCTGGACGGCAAGCCCTGGCGGGTGGGGATCAACCGGCCGCGTCCCGAAGCCGCAGCCGAAGAGGTTTACAAGGTGGTGGCCCTGCAGAACAATGCCCTGGCCACCAGCGGCGATTACCGCAATTTTTACGAGATCGACGGCCGGATTTACTCGCACATCATCGATCCGCGCACCGGCTATCCGCTTGAAAACGGGGTGGTGAGCGCCACGGTGGTGGCGGACTCCTGCACCCTGGCCGACGGATTGGCCACGGCCGTGATGATTCTGGGGCCGGAAAAGGGAATCGCCCTGATCGATGCATTGACGGGCGTCGAGGCATTGATCGTGGTGCGCCATGCGGACGGCCGTTTCTCGGATCATTTCAGCCAGGGGATGGAACGCTTTTTCGCCGATTAGATAGTGTCCATTTACCTCTCATCTCATCCTGTTGCGTGGAAAATTGCCGCCGCAGTTCAAATTGAATGTGATTCCCCCTGAAGGGTATGCTTCCCTGAGGTTGCCTGACAAAATTCGCATTGCACCGATCATGGCAGGCACGGATTGGGCAGGTGGCCAGGGCCACGTGAGCCTGCGGTCGTAGTGCGGGTTGAATGCAAACGGCGGGCAAGCGGCCCAGACTGTTTGAGCGCAGCGAGTATCTGGGCCGCCCGCCGTGCATTTTACCGGCACTTGACCGCTTGGCGTGTGGCATCGGCCACCTGCCCCATCCGCGCCGGGTTTAAAAATAGCATTGATCTGGAATCGCTGTTGAGGCCGCTTTGGCGTTGACTTTGTATTTTTACTCTTATAAGTAATCCCAAGCTTAACCCTATCTTAATGATATGAATCACTTATAGCCCCAAAAGGAAGGAGCGGACAGTGGAGATCTTAGTCTTAGTCAAACAGGTCCCGGCAACCGAATCGATGATCGCCATCGCCGGTGACGGGGTATCCATCAAGACCGATGGTATCAAATTCGTGATGAATCCCTACGATGAACTGGCCGTGGAAGAGGCCTTGAAGATTCGCGAAGCCCAAGGCGGCACGGTTACCATTCTTTCCGTGGGCCCGGCCAAGGCAGCCGAAGCGATCCGGACGGGCCTGGCCATGGGCGCGGACAAGGGCATTCTCATCGATCCCGGCGACCTGGCCATCGACGGGCTGGGCACGGCCAAACTGCTGGCCGCCGCCATCAAGCCGCTCGCTTACGACCTCATCGTGGCCGGCCACCGGGCCGTGGACGACGACAACTTCCAGGTGGCCACGGCCCTGGCCGAACTGCTGGCCATTCCCAATATATCCATGGTCATCAAACAGGAACTGGCCGACGGCAAGATCCGCTGCCTGTGTACGGTCGAAGGCGGCACCAAGGAAGTGGAGGCCCCCCTGCCGGCGCTGATCGCCGCCCAGCGGGGTCTCAACGATCCGCGCTACGCCAGTCTGCCCGGCATCATGAAGGCCAAGAAGAAACCCCTGGAAACCAAGACGCCGGCCGATCTCGGCCTGGCCGCCGCCGATCTGCAGCCGCTGATGAAGGTCAAGGCGCTCAAGGCGCCGGCCGAGCGTAAGGGCGGACGCATCATTGAAGGCGATTCGGTTCAGGCCAAAGCCGCCCAACTGGCGCGGCTGCTGCGTGAAGAAGCAAAGGTGATTTAGATAAAAAGGAGCCTATCATGACGCAACATGTCTTAGTGATTGCAGAGCAGGTGGAGGGGGTCTTTCGCAAGGTGACGTTCGAAGTGCTGTCCGCCGGTCGACGGTTGGCCGGCCAGCTGGGCGGCAGCGTCCAGGCGGTGGTGCTGGGCAGCGGCATCGAAGGTTTGGCGGCCGAATTGGGAAAATATGGCGCCGAAAAGGTTTTCGTGGCCGATGACCCGGCCCTGGCCGATTTTACGACCGAGGCATATACCAACGCCCTGGCCGGCCTGGTCGGACAGATCCAGCCGGCCGTGATTCTGCTGGGTGCCACGACCCAGGGCAAGGACCTGGGCGCACGGTTGTCCGCCCGGCTCAATGCCGCGCTAGCCACCGATGCGGTCGGCCTGGGCGTGGATGGCGGCCAGGTGGTGGCCACCCGGCCCATGTACGGCGGGAAGGTGCTGGCCGATGTGGTGCTCACCGGAGCACCGGCCATCGTTTCGGTGCGCCCCAATACCCAGGCCGTCGAGTCGGCCGCCGGCGCCGGCGCGGTGGAAAAGGCGGCGGTGACATTGGGCGACCTGCGCTCCAAGGTGGTGGGCAAGCAGTTCGAGTCCGGAAAGGTGGATCTGACCGAGGCCGATGCGGTGGTCACCGGCGGACGCGGCATGGGCGGAGCCGATTATTCGGCCGTCGAAGCCCTGGCCGGGGTGCTGGGCGCCGCCGTGGGCGCATCGCGTTCGGCGGTGGACGAGGGGTGGCGTCCCGCTTCCGACCAGGTCGGCCAGACCGGCAAGACCGTTTCTCCCAATCTTTACGTCGCCTGCGGCGTATCCGGCGCCATCCAGCACCTGGCCGGCATGTCGTCGTCCAAGGTGATCGTGGCCATCAACAAGGATCCCGAGGCGCCGATCATCGCCAAGGCCGATTATGCCATCGTGGGAGACCTGTTCGAGGTGTTGCCGGCCCTGACCGAGGAGATCAAAAAGATCAAGGGATGACCATGGAAGGGCGATTGCCGTCTTGCCATCCCCGTCGGATTCAGGTAGATGCGAAAGGCTGCCCTTTAGGGGGTGGCCTTTTAAGTTGTGCCCATCCACCGGCCCGGTTGAGGAAAAAGTGATGGGAAGTGAAGGGAAAAAGTATGAAAGTCGGAAAGTATGAAAGTGAAGGAATGTCGTCGATTTGATTGATGGCTTTATGGTTATTTCCTGCCATATAATGACGGCACCGTAAAAGGTCTGGAATTTGCTTTTTCCGTCATCCCGGCGGAAGCCGGGAACCATTATTTCCAATAAATTCTGGATGCCGGAGCAAGTCCGCCATGACACCTTTGGGACTTTTTACGAGTTCATCAATCGATAGAATTCCTTAACTTTCATGCTTTCTTACTTTAAATTTTCCAATTGTTTATGTCTATTTGGTCAGGACCGCTGCGCAATCATCTATAAATGCCAAGGTCAGCGATACGATGAACGTATTCCTCGAAAGTCTGGGCTGTGCCCGCAACCAGGTGGACAGCGAAACCATGCTGGCCCGCCTGCGTTCGGCGGGGGTGGAGATCACCGACGATCCGTCCACGGCCGACACCATCGTGGTCAACACCTGCGCCTTCATCCAGGCGGCGACCGACGAGGCCATCGATACGATCCTGACCCTGGCGCGCTATAAAGAAACCGGGCGCTGCCGCCGCCTGATCGTGGCCGGTTGCCTGCCCGAGCGCTACCGCGAACCGATCGTCGAGGCGCTGCCGGAGGTGGATCTCTTCCTGGGCACCGGCGCCTACGACCGCATCGTGGCGGCCGTCAGGGGCGGCTTGGCCGCCGGAAATTGCCTGTTGCCCGATCCGGAGAGCGTGGATGCGCGGCTGCCAGCCGAGCGGATACCCCTGGCCGCCCACAGCGCATATTTGAAGGTCGCCGAGGGGTGCAGCCGGCACTGCACCTACTGCATCATTCCCAAGTTGCGCGGCCGCCAGCACAGCCGCCCCCTGGCCACCCTGCTCGAAGAGGCGCGTGGGTTGATCGCCGGCGGTGCCCGGGAGATCACCCTAGTGGCCCAGGAGAGCACGGCCTATGGCCGGGACCTGGCGCCGCCCGTCGATCTGGCCGCGCTGCTGCATCCCCTGGCCGAACTGGACCGGTCGGTGTGGATCCGGGTGATGTACGGCCATCCGGCGAGCATCTCCGCCGAGACGATCGCGGCCCTGGCCGATCACGACAACCTGTGCCCCTACCTGGACATTCCGATCCAGCATGCCGCCGCCGGGGTGCTCAAACGCATGGGGCGAGGCTACCAGGAGCAGGATCTGTTGACGCTCTTCGACCGCGTCCGGCGGCAGGTGCCGGACGTGGCCCTGCGCACCACCGTGCTGGTGGGCTTTCCCGGCGAGACCGATGCCGACTTCCAACAGCTCAAGGCGTTCGTCGAGCGGGTCGGTTTCGATCACCTGGGGGTCTTCGCCTATTCGGACGGTGAGGATCTGCCCGCCCACCGGCTCGATCACCACGTGGGGCGGCGGGTGGCCCAGTCGCGGCTGGACGAGTTGGTGGCCCTGCAGCGGGATATTTCGGCCCGCAATCTGACCCGCTATCTGGGGCGCACCCTGGATGTGCTCATCGAGACGCGCGAGGCGGACGGGTATTGGACGGGCCGCACCCTGTACCAGGCGCCGGAGGTTGACGGCGTCACCTTTGTCCGTCCGCCGCCGGATGCCGTCGGGTTGGCCGTCGGCGCGAGGGTGCCGGTGCGTATCGTCGAAGCCATGGATTACGATTTGACCGCAGAGGTGTCATGAGCGATCTCAAACGCAAAATTCTCTCGGCCGTGGCTGATGAGCTCAAGCTGATCGAACAGGCCTTGGCCGATCATCTCCATCCCCATTTCGATCTGGTGGCCCAGGTGGCCGGTCATCTGCTCTTTGCCGGCGGCAAGCGCCTGCGGCCCCTGTTGATGATGCGCTCGGCACGCCTCTGCAGGTGCGACAGGGACGATCTGTCCCAGTTCGCGATCATTTTCGAATACCTGCACGCCGCCACGCTGATGCATGACGATGTGGTGGATGGCGCCCGGTTGCGCCGCGGCAGACCGGCCGCCCATCATGTGTGGGATCCGCCCACCGCCGTGCTGACCGGCGATTTCCTGCTGGCCCGCTCGCTCTCTCTGGCGGCCCGCACGCGCTTGCCCGAGGTGATCGACGTGATTGCCGGGATCACCGAGCAGATGTCCCAGGGCGAGATCCGGCAGTTGGCCCACAAGGGGGATGTCACCTTGGACGAAACGGTCTATCTGGACGTGATCCGCTGCAAAACCGCCGTGCTGTTTCAGGGCGCCTGCCGCACGGGCGCCCTGATCGCCGGGGCGCCCGCGTCGCTCTGCGACGCCCTGGATGACTATGGGTTTCACCTGGGCATGGCCTTTCAGATGGCCGACGACCTGCTCGACTACACCCAGGAGACCGCTGCCCTGGGCAAGGCGGCCGGTGCCGATTTGCGCGAGGGCAAGTTGACCTTGCCCGTGATTCGAACCCTTTCCAGGGCAGATCACCGGCAAAGGGAGTGGATCGAGGCCCTGGTCCGCGATCCGGAGTTCACGCCGGCCGATTTTGACCGGTTGGTCGATTTGATGCGGATGCACGGCGGCATCGAAGATACCCGTCAATCCGCTGCAATCCACATCCGGCGGGCCAAATCGGCCCTGTCGGGCTTCGAGGACGGTCCCCACCGGGCCTTGTTGGCCGATATCGCCGATTATGCCTGGGCGCGGACCGCATGAGGCGGCGGGCATCTTTTGGGTGCCGATGGTCGGCCCGTCGTGATATGGTGGGTCATTACGGCTCAACTGCAGAAAAAGGAGGCGTCGTGCGAAAAGCAATGGTGCTCTTAGGATGGATGGCGCTGCTGGTCATGATGGCCGCCGTTCCGCCTTCCCCGGGTTTCGCCCAATCGGATGCGGCCTCGGGCTTGGTCCATGTGATCGGTACCAGTCAGATCCGGGGAGGTGACATGCCGGCCGCCCGTCAGGAGGCAATCGAAGAGGGATTGGTCACGGCGGTCAGCCGGGTCCTCATCGATCTATTGCCGGCCGAAAGCGTCGCCGGTAATTTCCAGGTGATCAACGAATCGATTCTAAACCACAAAGATCAGTTCATCCAGGATTACAAGGTGCTGGCCGAATCCCAGCTGGGCGGCACCTACCGTCTCATCGTGGCGGCCAATGTTTCCGTGGCCCGGCTCGACGGAGCGGTCAAAAATGCCGGCATCCGTCTGGGAAAGGTGAGCTTCCCGCGCGTGCTGGTGTGCATCGCCGAGCAGGGCGCCGAAGACCTTTCACAGGATTATTGGTGGAGTGGACAGCAACCGTTGACCGACCGTGTTGCGACGGATGCAGTGACCCGGGCGTTGCTCCAGGCCGGTTTCAAGGTCGTTCAGCCTCAAGTGGTGCCCGGCGCCGCCATGCTGCCGGCCCAGTTGAGTCTGGCCCAGGCGCAGGCGCTGGGGCAGCAACAAGACGCCGAAGTGGTGGTGGTCGGCCTGGCCTCGGCCGAAGCGGCGGACACCGGGACCGGCAGCCTGGGCCAGTCCAGTGGTTCGGTGGCGGTCCGGGCCGTGCGCGTGGAAGACGGCCGGTTGCTGGCCGATATTCGCGAGAGCGCCCGTTCGGCGGCCGCAGATCCCCAGGCCGGCAGCCGGGAGGCGATGCGCCAGGCGGCCGATCAGGCCGGTGCCGCCCTGGCCACCCGAGTGGCCGCGGCCTGGCGCCAGCAGAGCGCTGCCGCTGCCGCGATCGCCCTCACCATCGATGGGATCGGCGGCCACATCGCCGACTTTGTCAAGTTTCGCAGTGCCCTGGGCAGCATGTCGGGAGTGGACAATCTGCAGGTCAAAGAGATGATGCCCAACGCCGCCACCTTGACCGTTCAATACCAGGGACCTGCCCGGGCATTGGCCGATGCGGTCTCCAAGCTTGTTTTCGACTCCTTCGTTGTGGATATCCAGGCGGTGGAGGGCAAACACATCCGCCTGCGGTTGGCGCCGCGCTAAAGGAGTGTCTTGTTGAGACGATTCAGTTCGCCCATCAGCATCCCCAACATTTTGACCCTGGTGCGCATTCTGCTCACGCCGGTCTTTGTCATCCTGCTGTTGCGCGGACTTTATGCCTATGCGCTGGCGGTCTTTGTGTTCGCAGGCGTCAGCGATGGACTGGACGGGTTTATCGCCCGCTACTTCAACCAGCGTACGGCCTTGGGGGCCTATCTCGATCCCACGGCCGACAAACTGCTCCTGGTGTCTTCGTTCGTGACCCTGGCCGCACTGCAGGTGATTCCGGCCTGGGTGGCGGTGGTGGTCATCACGCGGGACGTCCTCATCGTGGTCGGTATCGCCATCTTCACCCTCTTCGAAAAAGCCTACGACGTGCATCCGTCCATCTGGAGCAAGTTGACGACCGCTTCGCAGCTTCTGCTGGTGGCGGCTACGCTGTTCGATCCGACCCGGGCCCGCCTGCCCGACCTGCACGCCCCGCTCATCTGGGTCACGGCCGGGGTGACCATCCTCTCGGGACTGCACTATATCTACATCGGGATGAGCATTTTGCAGGAGACGGGGGAGAGTTGAGGAGGGATCGAAGAGAAAGTTTTAAGTTTAAAGTTTTAAGTTTAAAGTGAAGGAATGCTGTCTATTCCAATAAATCGTTGCCGGACGGCGCCGTCAGGATGTGCGTTTCGCCGTGTCGGATATCCACCAAGCGGTCCAGCAACCCCTCCTTTTTCATCACCTCGCCCAGTTCCAGAGGCGGGAAGTGCACCGGTTCGTCTCCCAGGCGAAAGGTTCCCCAGTGGACCACGATCAGCTGTTTGGCGCCCAGTTGCCGGAAGGCGGTCACCGTCTCTTTCGGATCCATGTGGCTGGGCGCCATGAACCAGCGCGGCGCGTAGGCGCCGAGGTTGATGATGGCCAGATCGATGTCGAACTGCCGACCGATTTCGGAGAACCCGTCGAAAAAAGCGGTGTCGCCGGAGATGTAGATGGTTTTGCCGCCGGCGGTTTCGATGAGGTACGATCCCCAGAGGGCGCGATTGGGGCCCACCAGCGGGTTGCGCATGGTCCAGTGGTTGCAGGGCAGCAGGGTGATGTTGCGCCGGCCGTCGCTGTACATTTCATACCAGTCCAGGTGGGTGCGCTGGCGCATGCCCAGGTCATCGAATATGTCGTTGTATCCGAGCGGCGCGATCACATGGGTCTTGGGGTCGAAGTCGGCCAGGGTGGGTGTGTTGAGGTGATCGTAATGGCCATGGGTGATGAGGATGTGGTCGATGGGCGGCATCTCCCGCACGTCAAAGGCCAGGGGCGAAAAGTCCTCGATGAACCAGAACATGTCGCGAAAGACCGGGTCGACGATCAGGTGGGCGTCCTGATCCTTGATCAGTATTGAGGCATGCTTGAGAAAAGTCACCGAAACGCCGTCGCTCTTTTCCAGCTTGCGCCAGTCGACCCGCACCGGGATCAGCGGCTGCCGGTCCAGATGGGGCCCATACTCGTTCTCGGCGAACAGCTTCCAGTGCAGCAACTCGCCGAAACGCCGCCGTCTTCGGGAGTGTCCCAGCGGGTTGACGAAACGGCCGTCTTCGCCGTGGTGCGCCTTTTGAGCGGCCAGTTCCCTGAGCGAAACCCCGTCGAGTAATTTGTAGTGCAGGTCGTCCGTCCGGGACGGTTCCACCGCCGCGCGGGCCAGGCTGCCCGGAAGCATATTCAAAAGGGCCATGGCCTTGAGCCCTTGTATCGATTTTTGGAGAAAGGTTCTGCGTGCCATCATCGGGTCACCTGTATTCGATTTGCTGATCTTAAAGCTGAAACATTAAAATAGTGGTCATCGGGCCTCGGTCAATGGCCATGCTTGCGCGACGAGCCGGCCAAGAGGCCGAAAAGGTATTACTGGCTCTTGACCGCTTGGCGTGTGGCATCGGCCGCCTGTTCCACCCGGGCCGGTTTTAATGAATGGCATTCACTTGGCATCGCCGGACGCCGTGATTTGGCCTTGACAGCGATTGGGCGCAATGCTAACAAGGCCGTACTTTTAGGCACGTAGCTCAGGGGGAGAGCGCTACCCTGACACGGTAGAAGTCCGCGGTTCAAATCCGCGCGTGCCTACCATTTTAGAGCGGAAGGGTTGCGATCGGTTCGCAGCCCTTTTTCGCTTTGCGGCATCGAAAGCGCGCAGTGACCGCGGTATTGCCGGGAGGATGCGATGGGACGTCGACATCAATGCGTGTGGTGGTTATTGGCGCTGGGGTTGTGGTTGCTTTGCGGCTGTGCCAAGACGCAACTGGCCGTGCTCGCGCCCACGGATTGGACCGCCTCGGCCAGCGGCGCCTATGTCACCGATGAGGGGCGGGTGTTTTATGGCATCGGCCGCGCCTCGGGCTTGCGCAGCGCCATGCTGCTGCGGGCTACGGCGGACAACCAGGCCCAGACCGAAATGGCGCGCGTGATCAAGGGCTACCTGGCCCGGTTGTCCGCGGCGGCCGGCATGGATGCCACCGCACCTCAGGACAGACAGGCGCTCCATGACCTGGCCCAGGCCGTCCTCAGACACGCCCGCATCGTGGATCACAGCGACCTTTCCGACGCGGGCGCCGCCATGTCCCTCTGCCGTCTGGACCTGGACGCCGTTCGGCAGGTGCTGCGAAGCGATGTCATACTGGAAAACGCCTTGCAGCAGCGCATGCTGGCCGAGACGGAGCGGGTTCACGACGCCATGGTCGGCCGTCATTGACTTGACCCGCAAAACTATTTACAAGCCTTCACAGACAACGCTTCCAAATAGAGAGCCGTTTCAATGATAGACCATATCCGCGAATTGATCCTGGCCGCGGCCCGCCGGGCCCATGCCGACGGCACGCTGCCATCGGATGCCTTTCCCGACGTGGCGGTCGAGACGCCCAAGATGGACAACCACGGCGATTTTGCCACCAACTTTGCCATGCTGTCGGCCAAGGTCCAGAAAATGGCGCCCCGCCGCGTGGCCCAGGCCCTGGTGGACCACATGGTGGATCCGGACGACCACCTGGATAGAACCGAGATCGCCGGTCCCGGGTTCGTCAACTTTTTCCTCAAGCCCTCGGCCTGGCCGCCGGTGGTCGGTCGGGTGCTGTCCGAGGACCAGCGCTATGGCGCCTCCCGCATCGGCCAGGGAAAGCGGGTGCAGGTCGAGTTCGTCAGCGCCAACCCCACCGGCCCCCTGCACGTGGGCCACGGGCGCGGCGCGGCCGTGGGCGATGCGGTGGCCAACATCCTGGCCTGTTGCGGGTACGACGTTCAGCGCGAATACTACATCAACGATTCGGGCCGCCAGATCCGCACCCTGGGCCGTTCGGTGTTTTTGCGCTGCCGGGAGATGATCGGCGAAGCGGTCGAATTCCCCGAGGATTGCTACCAGGGCGACTATATCCGCGACCTGGCCCGGGAGGTGATCGATGCCAAAGGGGCCGATTTCATCCGCGGCGACGAGGACGCCGCCCTGAACCATTGCGCGCGCCACGCGGCCGACGCCATCCTGGCCGGTATCCGTGCCGACCTGGAAAACTTCGGGGTGCGCTACGACGAATGGTTCAGCGAGCAGCGCCTCTATGACGAAGGGCAGGTCGAACAGTCCCTGGAAGAGCTCAAGGCGCGCGGGGTGGTCTATGCCAAGGACCACGCCTGGTGGTTCAACACCACTGCCTACGGCGACGAAAAGGACCGCGTGGTGGTGCGCCAGAACGGCCTGACCACCTATTTCGCCTCGGATATCGCCTACCACCGCAACAAGTTCGCCCGCGGTTTCGACCGCATCATCGACGTGTGGGGCGCCGATCACCACGGCTACATCCCGCGCATGCAGGCCGCCGTGGAGGCCACCGGCCATCGCCGGGAGCAGTTCCAGGTGATCCTGGTGCAGCTGGTCAACCTGCTGCGCGGCGGCCAGCCGGTGGCCATGTCCACGCGGTCCGGCGAATTCGTGACCCTCGAAGAGGTGGTGGCCGAGGTGGGGCGCGATGCGGCCCGCTTCATCTTCCTGACCCGTGCCTATGACAGCCCCCTGGACTTCGATCTGGAGGTGGCCAAACAGCGCACCAACGACAATCCGGTCTATTATGTCCAGTATGTCCACGCCCGCATCGCCAGCATCCTGCGCAAGGCCCAAGAGAACGGCATGGCCGGGCTGCAGTGGTCGGCCGAGGCCGGCCGGCGCCTGACCGAGGCCGAGGAGATCGCCCTGATCAAGGCCCTGGACCAGTATCCCCGGGTGGTCGATACGGCCGCCGAAAACCTGGCGCCCCACCGCGTCACCTTTTTTCTCATGCAGCTGGCCGCCCTGTTCCATGCCTATTACAACAAGCATCGGGTGCTGGTGGAAGATCCGCAATTGGCCGCCGGGCGGCTCGGGTTGATCCTGGCCGTGCAGAAGGTGATCCGCAACGGGCTGGCGCTGCTGGGCGTGAGCGCGCCGGAACAGATGTAGAGGTCGGGCGGCGTGACAGACCAACAGCCCAAATTTGCCATTCAAATCACCCGCAAGGCGAGCCTGGTGTGGGCCGGGGTGCTGTTGTTCGTGATGGGATGGATGTTTGTCCTGGGTATCCTGGTCGGCCGGGGCACCGCGCCGGTTCCCCTGAAGGCCCATGCCCTGGAACAGGAGCTGCGGAACCTGAAGGCCGCCATGCTGCGGCAGCAACAGGAAGAGATCGAAACACGGGTCAATCCCGGTGACGCGCCGGCTACGGAGCTGGGGTTTTACGAGGCCCTCAAGAAGCCGCCGGCCCCCACGGCGCGGCGGATCGCGGATGCGCCCCAAGCGGTGAAAAAACCGGCGCCGGTGCTGGCAGAAAAGAAGCCGGCGGCGCCCACACCCATACCGGAACGGAAACCCGAAAAGGCTGCGCTCCCTCCGACCGTGCCCCCCGTGGCCGCCAAACCCGTGGCGGCGCCCAAAACGGTTGCCCCCGCGGCGACCGCGCCGGCCCAGAAGGAGCGCTTTGCAATTCAGGTGGGGGCCTTCAAGGATGCGGCCAGCGCCGACGGCATGGTCGACCGGTTGCGCGGCAAGGGGTATCCGGCCTACCATCTGCGCACGGAGTTGCCGGGCAAGGGGGTGTGGTACCGGGTCCGCGTGGGCGCATTTGCCGCCCGTGAAGGGGCCGAAACCATGTTGACCCGTCTGAAAGGGGACCAGGTACAGGGCATGGTGGTCACCACGCCTTGAACCGCAGATCCCCTGTTTTGGCTTTACACCGTGCCGGAAACGGGTTTAAACATCCAACACGCAGGAGCGAGGGATGAAAATCACGGCCGAACAAGTGACACATGTGGCCCGTCTGGCCCGTCTCGACATCGATGCCGCTTCGGTGGACGGACTGGCCCGGCAGATGGCCACTATCCTGGACTATGTCGATACCCTCGGCCAGGTGGACACCGAGGGGGTGCCGGCCACCGCCCATGCCATCGATCTGACCAACGCCTTCAGGGACGATACGCCCCATCGGCATCTCTCACCGGAGCAGGCCATGGCCAATGCGCCGGCCAGGGCCGAGGCCGGTTTCGTGGTGCCCAAGGTGATCGGGTGATCGCCATGGGCGACGCGAGTTTCAAGACATGCACCAAGTGCGGCGAACGGTGGGACACCCGCGAGGCATTCCTGGCCGATCCATCGCTTCACCTGATCGGATATCAGGTCAATTTCCGCAAACTCCAGACCGGCATTCTCCTGTTCAACCACAGCTGCCGCACCACGCTGGCCCTGTATGCCATCGACTTTCGGGACCTGTACGACGGACCGGTTTTTGTCGAGCGCGCCACCGGCACCGATCAGTGCCCCGGCATGTGTCTGCACCAGGAGGATCTGGGCCCCTGCCCGGCCCGGTGCGAATGCGCTTTTGTGCGTCACATCCTGCAGGTGATCAAACCGTGGCCCAAGTCTCCGACCGGCGATCAGACCCTCGTAAAGGCCGCTCGTTGATGGTTTCCACCTGACCGTTTTACAAAGATGCATCTTGACCCGGAGTGATTCACGATGAACCTACACACCCTGACCGTGGCCCAGGCCCATGAGCTGCTCGAACGCAAGGAGATCTCCGCGGTCGAATTGACCCGGGCCGTTCTGGATCGCATCCAGCAGGCCGAACCGGCCATCGCCGCCTATCTCACCGTTACCGCCGACCAAGCCTTGGAAGAGGCACGCCAGGCCGACCAGGACATTGCCCAGGGCTGTGCGGCCGCCCTGACCGGCATCCCCATTGCCCTGAAGGACGTGCTCTGTACCCAGGGGGTGCGCACCACCTGCGCTTCGCGCATCCTTGAAAATTTCATTCCGCCCTACGACGCCTTCGTGGTGCAGCGGCTCAAGGCCCAGGGCGCCGTCGTGTTGGGCAAACTGAACATGGACGAATTCGCCATGGGCTCCACCACCGAGCATTCGGCCTTTCAGGTGACCCGCAATCCATGGAACACCGACTGCATTCCCGGCGGCTCCAGCGGCGGATCGGCCGCGGCCGTGGCCGCCGACATGTGCCTGGCCGCACTGGGTTCGGACACCGGCGGCTCCATCCGCCAGCCGGCCTCCCACTGCGGCGTGGTGGGCCTCAAGCCGACCTACGGCCGGGTGTCGCGTTATGGATTGGTGGCCTTTGCCTCTTCCCTGGATCAGATCGGGCCGCTGAGCAAGAGCGTGGCCGACAGTGCCCTCGTGCTCCAGGCCATCGCCGGACACGATTCGGCCGATTCCACCTGCGCCCCCCAGCCGGTGCCCGATTACGGCGCAGCCCTCGGCCGGGGCGTCAAGGGGCTGCGCATCGGCGTCCCCGAGGAGTATTTCGACACGCCCGGACTGGACCCCGAGGTAGCGGCGGCGGTGATGAAGGCCATCGACACGCTCAAGGCGCTGGGCGCCCGGACGGTGACGGTACGACTGCCCCACACCCGTTACGGTGTGGCCGCCTACTACGTCATCGCCCCGTCCGAGGCCAGTTCCAACCTGGCCCGCTACGACGGCGTCAAGTACGGTCTGCGCAGCAGCGATGCGGCTGAGCCGGCCAACACCCTGATCGACATGTACCGCCGCACACGCTCCCAGGGCTTCGGCCCCGAGGTCCAGCGGCGCATCCTGCTGGGGACCTATGCGCTGTCCGCCGGTTATTACGATGCATACTACCGCAAGGCCTCCCAGGTGCGGACCCTGATCATGCGCGATTTTGCCAAGGCTTTCGAAAGCTGCGATCTCATCGCCTCGCCGGTGACCCCCACCCCGGCCACGCCCATCGGCGCCCACAGCGACGATCCCCTGGCCATGTACCTGACCGACGTCTACACCCTGCCGGCCAACCTGGCCGGGCTGCCCGGCATATCGGTACCCTGCGGTTTTTCCGGTCAAGGACTTCCCATCGGCCTGCAGCTCATGGCCGGCCATTTCCAGGAGGAACTGCTGCTCGCCGCGGCCCATGCCTTCGAGCAGGCCACCGACTTTCATCAGCGCAAGCCCGGCTTATGACCCCTTACGCTCGCGTGCGCAGTCCCGCAGGGACGTGAGTCTCGTACTCGTACTCGTTCTCGTACTCGAAAAGGATAGATGATGTTCGATCATGAATGACTGGACGTTTATCGCGTCAGCATTGAATTTGTTACCTGGTCATACCGGCTTGCCAAGTCGTTGAAGGGCGTGGATCGTCATGCCCGTGATCAATTGCTGAGATCCTCTCAATCGGTTCCGTTGAATATTGCAGAGGGGAACGGAAAGATCCCGTCGGCTGAGAGAAAACGTTATCAGCGTATCGCACTGGGTTCGGCGTTGGAAAGTGCGGCCACAATAGATGTTTTGGCGGCTTGCGGTGCAATAGAGCCCACAGCCGCAAGTGAAGGTAAGGCCTTACTAAGGCGAGTAGTGTCAATGCTTACGAGAATGGTATCGATGCCCACACAGGTTAGGGAAGGGATCGAGTACGAGTACGCGTACGCGTACGAGTACGATGAACCCAGGTTTCCTGGAATAAACAAGAAATCAACGTCACCAGGCGATAAGCCGAAAGATTGAGACACCCCATGACCATCCAGCCCGAAGGTGAAAACATCCGCAAGGCCGTCAAGTGGCTCGGCGCCGAACGCCAGGCCAACCCTTCGGTCCCGCTTCACAAGCTGATCGACCAGGCCTGCCTGCAGTTCAACCTGTCGCCCAACGAGGCGGCCTACCTGGAGCGGTTGGCCCGGGGGGACCGGACGGACGCCTGACCGGGTCCGAAACGAGATGATGGCTCAGAGCGTTTGACGTTCAGTAATGGTAACGGCAGGCGAGAATTCGGATTTTATCTTCTTTCACTTGATAAACCAAACGGTGTTCGCGGTCGATCCGGCGGGACCAGCAGCCGGAAAGTTCGTGTTTGAGGGGTTCGGGTTTGCCGGATCCGATGAATGGATCCCGCTGAACCTCCCTGATCATTTTCAGGATGCGCAGGGCTTTCTTGCGGTCTTGTTCGACCCACCATGCAAGATCTTCAAACCCGGCTGGATCAAATTCCAAGCTTCTTGCAGGCTTCGTCAAGGGCAATGCCTTTTTTCCGATTTTTAGCGTCGATCAATCGTTTTTTCATTGCTGCACTCTTGAGCAGGTAGGCTGTTTCCTTCTCTGATTGAATCTCGCGCCACAATTCAATGGGTACAATGACCCCTGTAATTTTATTGTTTTCATCGGCAATATATTGAATCTGTCCCATGTTGCTGACTCCTGATGTCGGGCCTGAAGCTAGGATTGATACGTCGGCCCGGCCATCGGTTTCCTCAACCATTCGATTGAGGCATTCTGATGATAGACGAAAATAGCACAGACAGGTTCTCTTGGCAATTTTGGCCTTTGGCCATTCGCTATCGTTGCGGATTCGATATTCACAATTATATTTTTGAACCCAATACTCATGGCGGTTGGCGTCATCGTTCTCATTCGCGAAGTGGTTCGGAGGTGCTGGCCCCAGCGGCCAATGGGCGACCTGAACCTCTCTATTCTGGGGCACTATTCGTAATGGGTCCACATGCGGATGATCTTGACCGTCTTTTCATCTTCGATGATCTGGTAGATCAATCGATGTTGGATGTTGATCCGCCGTGAATCGGCGCCAGTCAAATCACCGACGAGTTTTTCGTAAGGAGGGGGTGTTTGATAAGGATTCTCTCGAAGGATCTGGATCAGTTCCTCAGCCTTGGACCTGAGCCCTGATGCGGACAATTTTTTAGCGTCTTTTAGAGCCTGTTTTACGAAAACGATCCGCCAGTTCACCAATCGATTTCCTCGGTGCAATCTTCGATGGGCGTGGCCAGCCCCTCGCGAATGGATTCACGCATGCCGGGAACATTCAAGAGATATATGGTTTCCTGGATCGAGCGCCAGTCGTCCTCCGAAATGAGCACCGCGTTGCCCCTTTTGCCTGTTATGACAATCGGTTCGTGCGATTTGGATGCTTGGTCGATGAGGCGGTACAGTTTGGTTCGCGCCTCTGTGGCGGATAACGTGGGCATGGTGCACCTCGGTGTTTTTCGCCTAATGTACGTTATGGCGTACGTATTGTCAAATGCTCTCTTTTATAGCAGGACGAGATGATCATCAAAAGATCCTATCTTTCTCTTCCCTTTCGAATGATATCCACAATCTCTTTTGTGGTGATATTTGCCTTTATAAAAGGCACATCTAAAGGAGAAGATGCGGTTTGTTCAGGCGTTAACGCAAAAGTCCGCCCATCTTTCCTGCGAATTAACACCTTACCGGTGCTTTCCGCCTGTTCAAGGACGGTGGCAAGCTTTTGCCTGGCTTCCGAATATGTGTATACCTGCACTTTAAACCTCCAACGCATGAATGCGATGTCTCGCGCAGCGACGCATCCTGCCGGGGATCTTGCGCGTAAGCCTGTCAGAGATCAACTGGGTTGGGTTCGGTAACCTTTTATATTCGCCGTTATTTCGAGAAATGTTTTAAAATCTTCAGCGCCGTTTGCTCATCTTTGCAGGGCAGGACGATTTCCCCGATGCTTTCTGTTTTAATGGGGAGCGGCGGGGTTAAGACAGTATCTCCGTAAATCAGGCCTATTTTTTGATCCGAAACGCCGCTCAAGGCATTTTTGAAAATGCTTTGTCCGTGTTGATTGAGGATAATAAAAATTAAATATTCACCATTGCTATACTTCAAATAGGTATCCTCAACGGATTCAACCGCAATGGTGACCTCGTTGGAAAGACCCACCGCCTGAAGTTCTGGCTTGGATGCCTTTGTGTTAGCGCAGAAAACAGTCATTAAAGTAATTGCCGTTGTGAGAAGGACCGCCTTTGCATTCATTCGTTTTTCCTCTCGGAATCAAGGGTGTCTTGCAACGATACGGACATTTTGACCCAGTAAATGACTTTTCATACGAACCCTTGCTTTGCATGCACACATACCAAACCCAAATATATGGGTGCCGGGTCCTATCAGTCTATCGGTTTTTTCCGCGCTCCCGATGAAGTAATTTACTTCTATATCAAAAGTTGCTGTCGCACTTGATTCGCTTGTGAATGTCAGCTCCCAGGTAAATATGCCCCCGTAAAGCTTGCCAGGGCCAAGATCAATCCATGGGCCCCAAATGCCCGGGGGAGCCCATCCCTGAAAAATGGATGATGGCATGATTATCCTCCTGATTTTTTTGTCGTATGACACCTTCGCTAAGTCGGCTGGCCGAAGAAATACTATAGTGAACAAACCGCGAATGCGGCATTTAGGATGGCACCTTGAAGAATCTTAACCACCCATTGGTGTGGTAGGTCTTTATTGTTCTATGTGCTTAAATTATTCCGTAGATGAGGTCAATACCGAATTGTCGTGATGATGGCCAAAAAAGGCGTGGTCCATTATTGTTTTTATCTTGGCCATTGGCATTTGTACCGAATTCCGATAAGCGAAGTTGAATTCAATCTTGACCGACAAAGGATTCCCCATGCCCCGCATTCGCATTCTGCCCGACATCCTGGCCAACAAGATCGCCGCCGGCGAGGTGGTCGAGCGGCCGGCCTCGGTGGTCAAGGAGCTGGTGGAAAACGCTTTGGACGCCGGCAGCGACCGGATCTTCATCGATATCGAAAACGGGGGCCGCACCCTGATCCAGGTGGCCGACAACGGCCATGGCATGGATCACGACGACGCTCTGCTGGCCGTGGAGCGCTTTGCCACCAGCAAACTGCACCGCGACGAGGATCTGGCTGCCATCCGCACCCTGGGATTCCGGGGCGAGGCCCTGCCCAGCATCGCGGCCGTTTCCCATCTGACCCTGACGACCCGGTCCCGGGACCGCGAGGTGGGGGTGGCGGTGCATCTCCAGGGCGGCAAGATCGTCCAGGTGACCGAAACCGGCGCCGCACAAGGCACCCTGGTGCGGGTCGAACGCCTCTTTTTCAACACCCCGGCGCGCCGCAAGTTTCTCAAAACCGCGGGCACCGAGATGGGACACATCGCCGACCATGTGGCCGGCATGGCCCTGGGCTATCCCCAGGTGCATGTCAAACTGGTCCACAACGGCAAGACGGTCAAGCAATGGACCCGGGCCGCCGACGGAGCCGTGCGGGCGGCCGATGTGCTCGGCGCGCTCAAACCCGAGGAGTTGACGGCCGTGAGCGGCGAAAGCGGACCGCTGCGCCTGAGCGGCTACCTGGCGCCGGTGCGCCTGGCGCGCAGCACCTCGCGGGGCACCTTCCTTTTCGTCAACGGCCGGCGGGTTCGCGACCGGGTGATCCAGCACGCGCTGTTCGAAGGCTTCCGCGGCCGGCTGATGAAAGGCCAGTTTCCCCTGGCCGCCCTGTTTTTGGAGCTGCCCTTCGACCAGGTGGATGTCAACGTGCATCCCACCAAGCACGAGATCCGCTTCGTGGACTCGCGCCGGGTGCACGCCCTGGTGCAGCAATCCGTGAGTGCCGTCCTTTCCCAAGCCGAACGTCGTCTGTGGGGCGGTCCGGCGCCATCGGACCGAAGTCCTGCCGATACCCCGGCCGTGGCCGAACCCCGACCGGCCTACCGCGGCCCAACCCCGGCGGCCTGGACCCCGATCTCTACTTCCCGCCCGACTGTTTCTTCGCCACCGGCTGCGCGCCTTGAGCCGCCGGTTCACGAACCGGCCGCCGCACCGGATCGGGTATTGGATGCCTTTTCCAACCGGACCCAGACCCCGCTGTGGAAAACCCGCCGTTTTTCCGACCTGACCGTCATCGGCCAGTTCCGGGGCACCTACATCCTCTGCCAGGAGGGCGACAGCCTGATCCTCATCGACCAGCATGCGGCTCATGAACGGGTGGTTTACGAGCACCTCGCCAGAGGCGCCGGCCGCATCGAGGTGCAGCAACTGCTCATGCCCGAAACCGTGGAGCTGGGGTTTGCCGAAGCCGAGATGCTCGAACAGCTCATCGAGGGGTTGCGCGGACTGGGGCTGGAGATCGAACCCTTTGGCGGCACCACCTTCGTGGTCAAGGCCGTGCCCAGCCTGCTGGCCGATGAAGACGTGGGCCGCCTGGTGCGTGGGCTGGCCGAACGCAGCGCGGCGCTTGGCATGGGGGCCGGACAGGAGCGCATTCTGGACGCCTGTCGTATGGTGATGGCCTGCCACAACGCGGTGCGCGCCAAGCAACCCCTGGCCGACGCCGAGATCCGCCACCTGCTCGAACAGCTCGACCGCTGCGAGCAGCCTTCCTACTGCCCCCACGGCCGGCCCACCTGGATTCGCTGGACCCTGCGGGATCTGGAAAAGGCGTTCGGGCGGGTGGGGTAAGTATGTGGTGCGCGTAAATGAAATTCAGGCCTAGTGCGGCCGCATTTCGAAAAGGAGCATCGCGCATCATTTTTCAGGGATGTATACGCCGGTGGGACCGGCAGGCGATCCGGCCCTCACGCAAAGTCGTGTAAATGCCGGTAAGGTGCGCTCCGGACGGCCCGGAAACTCGCATGCGCTCAAACAGTCCGGGCCGTTTCTCCTCCGCTGCACCCAACCGGCATTAACACGACATGCGAACGAGGGCCCGGACCACCCACCGGCCCCACCTCCTTTTGTGAGTGACTCGAAATCAGGTCGTTTTTTTGGCACAATAGAAATCGCTTGGTTTCTTATGCGGCCACCTGTCTTCAAACCAACATTCCCCGGTCTGATGCCTTTAGGACTTTCAGGAAGCCATCAAATTTGATGGACTCGAAAGGAGTCGATGATGCTTCGTGCCGGACCCGGTATCAAGGTCTGGGGCAGGCTTTGATCCGCCATTCAGATCTTATTGGAAATACTGGATCCCGGTGTTCGCTATGAAGGTGGGAAAAGCAAGTTTCGTGCTTTCTTATGAGATCGTTGACTTTCAACGGCTTGTCCTATGGCCGGCAGAAGAGGAGCAGTGTGGTACTGAATTGCTCCTCAATCCTCTATGGCGGTAAACACCCTCAAATTGTGCAAGCCTTGCCGAAACCCAACAACCCCAACAAACTCGATTCACTCAAGAAACTATCAAAACCGCTTGACTTTAGATTTCTCTCTTGATATGAGTGCTGCATATTTGTGTGGCCAAATGTAATTGATTTCTGCCAATCAACTTAAGAGGCCCAATATCCAATTGAAACGAACTACGCGGAACGTCTCGAAAGGAATAAAGTTGGGAACGCAAGTGCGTTGGCGGCGTCAAGCTGCGTTTGGCTATTTTTGTTTTATTGGTTTGGTTTTCTTTTAACCCGTTCTTTAAGGAGGACAACAGATGAAGAAACTATTGGTAGTTCTTTTGGTGCTGGGATTGGCAGTCCCGGCAATGGCGGCCGATTGGAACTTTTACGGCAGCGCCAGGACCCATTTGGGGTATTACGATGTGGATGAGGATTTCGCCGGCGGTCCGGCAACGGCCCCCTCCATTCGCTCCGGTGGCGGGGACGATGACAAGGGTACGACATTAAACCTTTACGGTCAGAGCCGTCTGGGCGCCAAAGTGATGGCCTCGGACAACCTCACCGGTTTCTTCGAGTTCGGTATGCGCGAGACCAACAATAACTCAAAGGACGGAGAAGAGGTCTATCTGCGTATGTTCGGCGGTATCTGGAACTTCGGCGCCGGCAGCCTCATGGTCGGTAAGAACTACACCCCGGCCACCTTCCTGGGCTACTCGGGCATGGGCGCCGACCTGGGCGACAACGGCGATGCCAACATGCTGGTCAGCGGCCTGGCCTACATCAGCCGTCAGCCCCAGATTCGCCTGAGCTTCGGCACCTTCGACATTGCCTTGATTCAACCCAACGACGATGCGGACGATTTGGGACTTGGGGATATCGACTTTACCTTCCCGCGCATTGAAGCAGCCTACGTGTTCCGCACCCCGGTCTTCTCCATCCGTCCGGTAGTCGGCTTCCAGACTTATGAGGCAGAGGTTCAGGCGACCGGCGAAGACGAGACCATCACCAGCTACACCCTGGGTCTGGGCGCCACCGTTAACTTGGGGCCGGCCTACATCAAGGCGACCTTCTCTTACGTACAAAACCCGGGGAACTACGGCCAGGTCAACATTCTCGTTCTCGATGCCGCCCAGAGGGGTGCATTTAATGCAACCGCCGATGATGATGCCGAACTGATGCAGGGCACTTTCGTGGTCGGCGCCAAGATCAATGACATGCTGAGCATTGAAGCGGGCTTAGGCTACGGCGACATCGAGCAGGATGTCGCTCCTGGCGTTAAGGTCGAGCAGACCGGTTTCGTCTACTACTTGCAGACTCCCATCACAGTGGCAAAGGGCATGACTATCATTCCGGAAATCGGTATGGTGGACCGCGATGATCTGGAAGTGACCGGGGAAGCCGATAGAGACGCCGGCGAAATGATTTACGCCGATATCAGTTTCAAAGTTGACTTCTAATCTGCAACTGAAGTCGGTTGATCAAAACCAAAAGGCCGGGGCGTCTGCCCCGGCCTTATTATTTATGTGTGCCAGGCATGGCGTAATTCCATAGCGTGCGAGTCCCGAACAGGCCGTAGTGGTCGGAACTGTTAGTTGAAGGCAAGGGCGTTGTCGCGAGCCAAAGCCTGGAGGAAGCCGGAAGCAAAACCCGGACCCGACGAACAGAAACCGGATATAAGGCCGGTGACCGCAAGGTCATCTGGCCATGGGCAGAGACGCCCGGTAGCCACTCGGATGCGGCATCGGTAAATCCGGCGGGAACTGGAGGAATATGTTACGTCTTGCCCTGGGAGTTCTCTGTCCGACGATCAGGCTACCGATTCCGCAAGGCTCCCCTGCTCTATTGAAGTTATTCCTTGATTGATGGACCCGGCCAGCCTGCCGGAGATTTATTCATCGGTAATCCGATCAAATCGCGATGCAATCTTTTCCTCGATCAGAATCCCGGGGCTTTCCGCTTTTCCAGGAACCACCAGTCTATTGTTGGGGTAATGTCAAATCGAACCCAATCAAAGTGCTTTGGGCGTCGGCGAAGATGATGGCGCCCTCTTTGGATATCACCGCGGCCAGCAGTTCGTCGTCGCCGTCATTGTCGAAGTCGGCGACGAGCAGATCCTGGACGCGGCCGGTGAGCTGCCGGGTCTGCCAGGCCGGGGTCAAACCGAGCCCGTCCCACACCAGGGCGACGATGTTGGATTTGGAGAAGTAGCGCTGGCGGTCCAGCGTGCGGCCGGTGCTGCCGAAATTCCTGGCCGTGAGGATCTCGACTTTGCCGTTGCGGTCAAGGTCCACGGCCCGCATTCGAATGGGAAAATAGGATGCCGAATCCTTGGAGTCCGGATCGGTGGGCGGCGAAGCGAAGTAGAGGGTCGTCCCCCCGTAAGGATCATCACCCTTCCATTCTGTTTTTCCACTCTGTAGCAACAACTGAATCCGGTCCCTGGGCGTATAAGCGACAATGCTCTCGTTCTGTTCGGCCATGACATCGCCGATCGTCATGCCCAGAACATTGGCCTTGTTGGCGGCCAATACCTGATTCGTCGGTTCGTAATCGGCCCCTTTCCATTCCATCTCGAAGATGGCGCCATTGAAAGGATCGGTTCTACCGTTCTGGGGCTGGCCGTACAGACGGGCGCCAAGGACGGGGTGCCGAATCACGTTGTAGTAGTATCGGCTTTTTTCGACGATAGTCTTATAGTTGCCGCCGTCGAACTCGAGCACCGACGATGAGACCACGTCCAACCCGATGGACAGGGCGGTCACGAAGATCTCCGGCGTGCCGTTGCCGTTGATGTCGGCCACGCTGACGCTGATGTTGCGCACGAAGCGGTCTGTCTTGATCTCGGCCACGGTCTGCTGGCGGCCCTTTGAGAAGCGCAGAATCAGGATCTTTTCGGGCATGGCCACCACGGTTTCGAGCAGGCCGTCCTTGTCCACGTCGCCCACGTCGATGCCGTTGATCAGTTCGCTGAAGTTGCGGCTCTTCCAGAATCCGGGCTCGTGGCTGGTGCGCATGCCCTGGGCCGGCACGAAGGCCGGGTTGAGGGTGCTGGATGGTTGCTGTGTGGTACTGCCGGATAACGGGCTGCCGGCCAGCGGGCTGGCGGGCAGGGGGCTGGTGCCCGTAGTGATGGGTCGCCCCTGCTGGAGCAGTTTTTCCGGGTGCATGTGGATGTCCGGCTGGGCCGGTGCCCCTGACGCCGATGGCGGTGCTGTCGTGGGCGCTGGCGCGGCTGCCGGGCTCGGTGTTGCGACTGCGGCGGCCTTTTCTACGCCGAAAATCCGTTCGTTGATCTCGCCGGCCATCAGGTTGATCTCGCCGATGACGTTGCCCAGTCCCTGGGTCTGTTTGAAAAATGCCATGGGCGGCCGCGCGCCGGTGATGTCGAGGGTCTTGGCGTCGATGCTCACGCTGTCGCCCAGGATGGTCAGGCTGCCGTGGATGGCGTAGTCGGCGCCGAGCGCCTGGCCCACCTGGCGTGCCAGATCGTCGCCCTTGGCCTGGCCGGCAGCGGCCAGGGCGCTTTCCGTGGCGACGGGATCGACGACCGTCACCTTGCCCGGCTCGGTGAGACGCGAGGTGAGCATCTGGACGATGCCCTGGCGGAGAAAGTCGTAGTCCTTGTCGCTGTGGATGGCAAAGGGCAGTACGGCCACCCGGGCCGGTTCGGCCAGGGCAGTGAGGGGGATGGCCAGCAGGCAAATCATGGATATGAGAAGTCTTGAAAAATAGATGCGTGGGCTCAAAGGATGCTCCTTGCAATTTGTTTTCACTGTAATGAACTCGGTTGTACGGTCACGGGCGGGCATAAAGCCCGCCCCTACAAGGCCGGAGGGTGAAAAACGAGTTGTTCGACCCTCCAACTTCCGTTTCAGTCACCGGGCGGGTATCACGCCCGCTACACCGTTTGGGCATCGATCGTGCCGTTTGGCATACCGGGCGTCGTAGGGGCGGGATTCATTCCCGCCCGATCAGTCCCCCAACTTCCGTTTCAATATCTCGTTGACGATCTGGGGGTTGGCCTTGCCGCGGGTGGCTTTCATCACCTGGCCCACGAAGAAGCCCATCAGTTTGGCCTGGCCGCCCTTGTAGCGCGCCACCTCGTCCGGGGCAGCGGCCAGCACCTGGTCCACGGCCGCCTCGATGGCGCCGCTGTCCGAGACCTGCACCAGCCCCTTGGCCTTGACGATTTCGGCCGGAGATTGGCCGCTGACGGCCATTTCGTCGAAGACGGTCTTGGCGATTTTGCCGCTGATCGTACCGTCGTCCTGCAGTTTCAATAGCGCCGCGAAATCCTCGACCGTGATGGGCGAAGCCTCGATGCTCTTGTCCTGGGCGTTGAGCAGGCCGAGCAGGGGACCCATGATCCAGTTGGCCACGGTCTTGGGCTGGTCGTGCAGTTTGAGGCACGCTTCGAAATAGTCGGCCAGTTCACGGCTGCTGGTGAGCACGCCGGCATCATACTCGGAGAGGCCATGGTCGGCCTCGAAGCGGGCGCGGCGTTCGTCGGGCAGCTCGGGCAGGGCTTGGCGCACCGCTTCGATCCATTCCGGGGCGATGTCCAGGGGCAGCAGGTCCGGATCGGGAAAATAGCGGTAGTCGTGGGCCTCTTCCTTGCTGCGCATGGAGACGGTGACCCCCTTGTCCGGGTCCCAAAGGCGTGTCTCCTGCACCACCTCGCCGCCGTCGAGCAGCAGCTCGGTCTGGCGGGCGATTTCGTAGCGGATCGCCTTTTCCACATGTTTGAACGAGTTGAGGTTTTTTATTTCGGCCCGCGTGCCGAACTTTTCGATACCGGTGGGCCGGATGGAGACGTTTGCGTCGCAGCGGAAACTACCCTCTTCCATGTTGCCGTCGCCGATATCGATCCAGCGGACGATGGCCCGCAGGGTGCGCAGGTAGGCGCCGGCCTCTTCGGCCGAACGGATGTCGGGTTCGCTGACGATCTCCATCAGGGGCACGCCGGTGCGGTTCAGGTCCACGTAGCTGACCGGCCGGTCCGGGTCGTGGACCAGTTTGCCGGCATCCTCCTCCATGTGGATGCGGGTGAGGCCGATGCGGCGTCTTTCACCGTCGATCTGGATCTCCACGTGGCCGTTGACCGCGATGGGCAGCTCGTACTGGGAGATTTGATAGCCCTTGGGCAGGTCCGGGTAGAAATAGTTCTTGCGGGCGAGGCGGCTGCTGCCCGGCACGCTGCAGTGGGTGGCCAGGGCCATGCGCAGGGTGTAGTCCACCACCTTTTTATTGAGCACCGGCAGGACGCCGGGCATGCCCAGGCAGACCGGGCAGGTGTGGGTGTTGGGCGGCGCGCCGAACTGGGTCGAGCAGCCGCAGAATATTTTGGTGGCGGTCTTGAGCTGGGCGTGCACCTCCAGCCCGATCACGGGTTCGAATGTGGTCATGGAAGCCAGGTCCTCTTTTTCGCGATCGATGTTGGCGGGCGTCGGCCCGAACCATAGAACTTTGACCAATTGTCCCTTTTAAGTCAAGGGATTTTAACTTTGACAACGGCCCGGTGAACCGGTAGTAGCTGGCATTTCGAGCCAATCGGCCATTGTGGAACTGTATGGATCGCAGAACAAGGGAGACGGCGGTGCGATATTTCTTGTGTGTCATCGGCATGGTGATGATCGTCGAGGGGCTGCCCTATTTCGCCTTTCCGGATCGGATGAAGCCCTGGCTTCAGAAATTGATCGAAACGCCGGATCGGTCGTTGCGGAGGTTGGGGTTGGGGCTGATGGTCGGAGGTTTGGTCCTGGTTTATTTTGGAAGAGGTTAAGAGGAGAGTGTAAAGTTTAAAGTGTAAAGTTTTAAGTGAAGGTATTCTGTCGATTTGGATGGGGGGAAGCTTTTGATCCGGTATCCAGTGACTTTGAACATGTTGACTCCCGGTGTTCGCCGGGATGACGGAAATAACGAACTTTGATGGCTATGTAAAAAGTCCGGAATCAGGTTTTACCGTCATTCCGGCGAAAGCCGGAATCCAGTATTTTCAATCAGTTCTGGATGCCGGATCGAGTCCGGCATGGCGCCTCTGCGACTTTTTACGAGTTCATCAACCTTGTTTGCTTCAAGGAACAGCTATTTCATAAAAATCAAACATATGTACGAGTTGAACGATTATGGGTATGTGCTGCCTGAGGGGTTGATCGCCCAGCAGCCGGCCGAGCGGCGCGACCGGTCGCGGTTGTTGCGGCTCGACCGGATGTCGGGGCGTGTCACTCATGGCACGTTCGGGGATATCGCCGACCTGTTGGCGCCCGGCGATGTGCTGGTGCGCAACAACACCCGGGTGATTCCGGGGCGCCTGCTGGGACGCAAGCCCACGGGCGGTCGGGTGGAGGTGCTGGTGCTGGATTTCGCCCAGGGGGTGACGCGGGGCGAGTTCACCTGCCTGGTCAAGGCCTCCAAGCGCCCCAGGCCAGGCAGTCGCCTGATTTTCGACCAGGGGCTCGAGGCGCGGGTCCTCGATGTTCAGGAGCGCACCTGCACCCTGGCCTTCGAAGGGGTGCCCGATTTCGAGGCCGTGCTGGAACGCATCGGCCATGTGCCCTTGCCGCCCTATATCCGCCGGGCCGATACGAACGGAGACCATGATACCTATCAGACCGTCTATGCCGCTGAAAAGGGCGCCATCGCGGCGCCCACGGCCGGCCTGCACTTCACCCCGTCCCTGCTGGAGCGGCTGGCCGACCGGGGCGTGGTGATTGCCGATTTGACCCTGCATGTGGGCTATGGAACCTTTTTGCCGGTCGAAGCGCGCGATATCCGCGACCATCGCATGCATAGCGAGTGGTTCACCCTGCCCGGCGAGACGGCCGAGGCGGTGAACCAGGCCAGGGCCGCCGGCCGGCGGGTCGTGGCGGTGGGCACCACCTGCGTGCGCACGCTAGAATATTGCGCCGGCCCCGGCGGTCGCTTGGAGCCCCTCAGCGGCGCGTGCGACCTTTTTATATACCCCGGTTACGAATTCAGGGCGGTCGACGCCATGATCACCAATTTTCATCTGCCTAAATCGACCCTGCTGATGCTGGTATCGGCCTTCGCCGGACGGGAGCGGATTCTCGCCGCCTATGCCGAGGCGGTCAGGCTGGGGTATCGGTTTTTTAGTTATGGGGATGCGATGATAATTCTATGAAAAAGTTTAAAGTTTGAAGTGTTAAGTTTTAAGTGAAGGAATTCTGTCGATTTTGATTTGTTGATAAGTCGGTGAAAAGTCGCAAAGGCGTCAGGTTATGGCATATAGCTCTTTTGAGGATTTGGAGGTGTGGCGGCGGGCGAGCCGATTGGCTGTCGAGACCTACCGGGTGCTGGCCGATAGCAGAGACTACGGATTAAAAGATCAGATGACCAGATCCGCGGTTTCCATTGCCAGCAATATCGCCGAAGGAGCGGAGCGGGGGACCACGGCTGAATTCATCCGGTTCATCAGAATTGCCAAAGGCTCCGCCGCGGAATTGCGAACCCAATGTAACATCGCAAAAGAGATTGGCGCGATTTCTCAACCTTTAAAAATCAATGAACTGATCGCAGAATTGAAGGAGATCTCGAGCATGCTTCAGGGCCTCGTCGTTGCCCTGCAAAATAAAATAGATAGAATTCCACCACTTTAAACTTAACACTTAACACTTTAAACTTAATATCTTAAACTTTCCTATGCCTTTCCATCTATCCAAAACCTGTAGCGAAACCCGCGCCCGAGCCGGCCGCCTGGCAACCCCCCACGGCGACATCGAAACGCCGATCTTCATGCCTGTGGGCACCCAGGCCACGGTCAAGGCGGTATCGCCCGAAGAGCTGGTCGAGCTTGGGGCCCAGATCATTCTGGGCAACACCTATCATCTCTATCTGCGG
Source organism: Desulfatitalea tepidiphila (assembly GCF_001293685.1). Lineage (NCBI taxonomy): Bacteria > Pseudomonadati > Thermodesulfobacteriota > Desulfobacteria > Desulfobacterales > Desulfosarcinaceae > Desulfatitalea > Desulfatitalea tepidiphila. The sequence continues at coordinate 255,270 of NZ_BCAG01000001.1, forward strand.
CCGGGGGTGGAGACGATCCGGCGCTTCGGCGGACTGCACCGTTTCATGCACTGGGAGCGGCCCATTCTGACCGACAGCGGCGGGTTCCAGGTCTTTTCCCTGGCCGGTCTGTCGCGGATCTCGGAAGAGGGGTACGCCTTCCAGTCCCACCTGGACGGCGGCGCGCGCCACCTGCTGACGCCCGAGGGTGCGGTGGCGGTGCAGATGGGACTCGACAGCGACATCATGATGTGCCTGGATCAGTGCATCGCCTATCCGGCCGAACGTGGCGAGGCCGAGCAGGCCCTGGCCCTGACCAGCCGTTGGGCCCAACGGTGCAAGGCGGCCTGGCGGGCGAACGAAGGCTGCCCCAACCAGCTGTTCGGTATCGTCCAGGGCGGGATGTACAAGGATCTGCGCACGCGGTCGGTGGCGGAGATCGTGGGGGTGGGCTTTCCCGGTTATGCGGTGGGCGGATTGAGCGTGGGCGAACCCAAGGAGGTGATGCTCGAGATGGCCGACCACACCCTGCCGCTGCTGCCGGCCGATGCGCCGCGTTACGTGATGGGGGTGGGTACGCCGGCCGATCTGGTGGAGATGATCGCCCTGGGCGCCGACATGTTCGATTGCGTCATGCCCACTCGCAACGCGCGCAACGGCCAGCTCTTTACGCGGACCGGCACGATCAACATCAACAACGCCCGGTTCCGCGACGATACCGATCCCATCGCGCCGGATTGCGGATGCTATGCCTGCCGGCACTATTCGCGGGCCTACATCCGGCATCTGTTTCAGGCCAAGGAGATTCTGGCCCACCGGCTCGCCACCATTCACAATCTCCATTTCTACTTGAGTCTTGTCAAAGCGGCGCGTGTGGCTATATTAGAAGGAACTTTCGCGCAGTTCCGGCGCGATTTTCGTCATACCTATGAATCGTAGCAGGGCTGTCGCGCCCTGAAGCGGAAAAGGAGAATGCCCATGAAAGAGAAAGTCGAAGCGGCCATTGCCAGGATACGACCCATGCTGCAAGCCGATGGTGGGAATGTGGAGTTGATCGATGTGACGGACGACGGCATCGTCAAGGTGAGGCTTCAAGGCGCCTGCGCAGGTTGTCCCATGTCCCAGATGACGCTTAAAAACGGCATCGAGCGCATCATCAAGGAGACGGTGCCCGGGGTGAAAACGGTGGAATCGGTCTGACCGATAGAAGCCCACAAACCCAATAAGCCCAACAAACTCGAATAACCCGACAACCCTGCAAGGAGAGAACGATGTCCGTTGCCCGCAAGATCAGCGCGGTGATGCAGCAGTCTTCGTGGATTCGCAAGATGTTCGAAGAGGGCGCCCGGCTCAAGGCCAAGCACGGCGCCGATAAGGTGTTCGATTTCAGCCTGGGCAATCCCAACCTGCCGCCGCCCGCGCAGTTCGACGTGGCGCTGCGGGATGCGGTGATCACCTGTGGTCCTGGTGGGCACTGCTACATGCCCCAGGCGGGCTATCCCCAGGTGTGCGACGCCGTGGCCGATTACCTGGCGTCCGAACAGGGCGTGACGCCCGAAGCGGCCGACGTCATCATGACCTGCGGGGCGGCCGGGGCCTTGAATGTCATTCTCAAGGCACTGCTCGATCCGGGCGACGAGGTGATCGTGCCCACCCCCTGCTTCGTGGAGTATCGCTTTTACGTGGACAACCACGGCGGCGAGATCCGCATGGTGCCCACCCAACCCGATTTTACGTTGGACCTCGAGGCCATCGCGGCGGCCATCAACGCAAAGACCAAGGCGGTGCTGATCAATTCGCCCAACAACCCCACCGGCCAGATCTACACGGCCGAGAGCCTGGCGGCGCTGGGCGCACTGCTGCGGGACAAGGGCCGCGAGTTGGACCGCACGATCTACCTGATTTCCGACGAGCCCTACCGCAAAATCGTTTACGACGGCCACCGGGTCCCCAGCATTTTCCAGGCCTACCCGGAGAGCATCGTGGCCACCTCCTATTCCAAGGACCTCTCCATCCCCGGAGAGCGCATCGGTTTCGCGGCCATCAATCCGGCGGCGACTTACAAAACCGACCTGCGGGCCGGGTTTGCCCTGGCCAACCGCATACTGGGGTTCGTCAATGCCCCGGCCCTCATGCAGCGCGTGGTGGCCTGCCTCCAGGGCGCCAGCGTCGATATGGGCGAATACAAGCGCAAGCGCGACTTGCTGTGCGACGGGCTGGCCGCCGCAGGATACGATTTCGTCAAACCGCCGGGCGCGTTTTACCTCTTTCCGCGAACGCCCATCGCCGATGACGTGGCCTTCGTGCGCGAGCTGCAGGAGGAGTTGATCCTGGCGGTTCCGGGCAGTGGATTCGCCGGGCCGGGGCACTTCCGGTTGGCGTTCTGCGTGGATGACCAGACCATCGTCAATGCCATGCCCGGCTTCACACGAGTGATGGCGCGGTATAAAAAATAGGTGCGAGATCGGCGCCGCGCGACACACGACCATTCCATCGCTTCTCTTCCATGGTGCTCCCCTGAATCAGTAAAAGTTTCTTGAGGGTGGGCTTCGGGCCCACCCGGTTCCGCTCATAATTTTTCCAGTTTTGCCCTTGACACCGTGCCGATGGACGGGGTATAAATTGCAAAACGCAGAACACGGTTACACTAAATATTGTTTATTTTAAAAATCTGAGTCTATTATCAACAAAGACGGATTATTAAGACATATTTCGATGCGTAACACAATTACCCAATTCGTTCTTTTTCCCCACATCACCCCACAATGAGGCGACGACATGAAGATTCTCAAGATCGATCATCTGGGTATCGCGGTCAACAGTATCGACCAGGCCAGGACGTTTTGGAGCGATGTCCTGGGATTGCCTTTTGAAGGCGACGAGACGGTGGCCGAACAGAAGGTGACCACCGCTTTTTTCCCGGTGGGTGAGAGCGAAGTGGAGTTGCTCGAATCCACGGCGCCGGATGGGCCTGTGGCCAAGTATATCGAAAAGCGCGGCCAGGGGATTCAGCATGTGGCGTTTCGGGTTGCCGACGTGGAGGCCGCGCTGGCCGAGTTGAAGGCCAAGGGCGTACGGCTGATCGATGAAAAGCCGCGCATCGGTGCCGGCGGTGCCAAGATCGCCTTTCTGCACCCCAAAGACACCCACGGCGTGCTGGTGGAATTGTGTCAGCGTGACGGATAGGGGGTCGGTCACTGCGCTATCACCCGGCTAAAACGTCCCGGCATCAAGCCCGTGCCGGCGGGATCCGGGCCGGGATACCTGCAGTGGGTTTGAATCGATACCGGTGGTATTGATGTCGCAAATTGGGCCATTCGAATCGGGAATGTAACACGGTTGCGCAGTCGCAACCTTGGGTTGGCGTTGCCAAAGGACCTCTTCATGCCTATCAAATCCATTCAGACGCGTCGTTCGAACGCCAAGGGCCGCGCCGCCGCTGGGCCTGACGATCGTAAGGCAGTCCCTGAAAGGGTAACGGCGTTACCGCCGTTGCGGCCCGCCGTCAAGGCCCGCCTGGAACAGGCCGTACTGGATATTTTTTCCCATTCCGATTTTCACAAGGCTAATATTCGCGATGTTGCCAAGCGGGCCGGGGTGAGCTTCAGCACGATCTACAAATATTATGGCAGCAAAGAGCGCCTCGTGTTCGCATTCGTGGACGTGTGGCTGGGAGAGTTGACCGACCGGATCATCGACCACCTCCAGGGTATCGAGGACTTGAAGGAGAAGATGCGCAAGGTCCTCTGGCTGCAGCTCGACTACTACGAGCGCAATCCCCACCTGGGACGCATCATCTTCATGACCCTGCCCATGGCCACCTGGATGGCCGACGAGACCTTCAAACAGAAGAAGATGATCCATCTCTATCTCGACGTATTGAAGAAGGGCCAGGCGCAAGGCATTCTCAACCCCAACGTGCGGGCCGGTGTTCTGCTCGATTTCATGTTGGGAATGGTCCAGCGTTCGTTTACCATGTGGGCCCAGCGCGGCCAGAAGGAGAATCTGGCCGGCCAAGCCAACGTCATCTTCGAGATGCTGTGGCGAGGCATGACCTGCGACCCACTACCGAAAAAATAGCACGCTAAAAATAGCACTCTGAAAGGAGCACACCTATGGCCGGCATCGATCAATGGAAGGCGCTGGCCGCCAAGCAACTCAAGGGGCGGCCGCTGGAAGAATTGAATTGGGCCACGCCCGAGGGGATCACCGTCAAGCCTCTCTATACGGCCGAAGACCTGGAACGGCTGGAACATCTCGACAGCCTGCCTGGTTTTGCGCCTTATGTGCGCGGTCCCATGGCCACCATGTACGTCGGCCGGCCGTGGACCATCCGCCAGTATGCCGGCTTTTCCACGGCCAAGGCGTCCAATGCCTTCTACCGTCGCAACCTGGCTGCCGGGCAAAAGGGGTTGTCCGTGGCCTTCGACCTGGCCACCCACCGGGGTTATGATTCGGATCACCCGCGCGTGGTGGGGGACGTGGGCAAGGCCGGTGTGGCCATCGATTCGGTGGAAGACATGAAGATCCTCTTCGACCAGATTCCGCTGGACCAGATGTCGGTCTCCATGACCATGAACGGCGCGGTGCTCCCCATCCTGGGCATGTATATCGTCGCGGCCGAAGAGCAGGGGGTGGCGCAGAAACAGCTGACCGGCACGATCCAGAACGATATTCTCAAAGAGTACCTGACACGCAACACCTACATCTACCCCCCGGTGCCCTCCATGCGCATCGTGGCCGACATTATCGCCCACTGCTCCGAGCATATGCCGCGCTTCAACACGGTCAGCATCAGCGGCTACCACATGATGGAGGCCGGCGCCACGTCCGTGCTGCAACTGGCCTTCACCCTGGCCGACGGCCTGGAGTACGTGCGGGCCGCCCTCAAGGCCGGGCTGGACATCGACGCCTTCGCCCCCCGCCTGTCGTTCTTCTTCGGGGTGGGCATGAATTTCTTCATGGAGATCGCCATGCTGCGGGCGGCACGCTTCCTGTGGCACGAGCTGATCACGCCGTTCAACCCCAAGGATTCGCGCTCGACCATGCTGCGCACCCACGTGCAGACATCGGGTTGGAGCCTGACCCAGCAGGATCCCTACAACAATATCATCCGCACCACCCTGGAAGCCCTGGCGGCCGTTCTGGGCGGTACCCAGTCGCTGCACACCAACTCGTTCGACGAAGCCGTGGGCCTGCCCACTGATTTTTCGGCGCGCATCGCCCGCAACACCCAGCTGGTGATCCAGGAGGAGTCCGAGGTGTGCCGCGTGGTCGATCCGTTGGGCGGCTCCTACTACGTGGAGGCGCTGACCGGCGCCATGGTGGCCGAGGCGCGCAAGATTATCCAGGAGGTGGAGAAGCTGGGCGGCATGGCCAAGGCCATCGAGACCGGCATGCCCAAGATGCGCATCGAGGAGTCGGCCGCCCGGCGCCAGGCGCGCATCGATCAGGGTTTGGATGTGATCGTGGGCGTGAACAAATATCAGATCGAGGACAAACCCCTGGATGAAGTGCTCGAGGTGCCCGAGGCCGTGCGCCAGGAGCAGATCGACCGCCTGGTCAAGATCAAGGCCGAACGGGACGAGAACGCGGTGCAGGCGGCCCTGGCCGACCTGACGCGGGCCGCCGAATCGGGCGGCAACCTGCTCACCGCCTGCCTGCCGGCCGTGCGGGCGCGGGCCACGGTGGGCGAGATTTCCGATGCCATGGAAAAGGTGTTCGGCCGTTTCGTGGCCACCACCCAGGTGATTTCCGGGGTCTATGCATCAGCCTATAACGACCGCACGGTCATCGACAGCCTGCGCAAGCGTACCGAGACCTTTGCCGAGCGAGAGGGGCGCCGGCCGCGTATCCTGATGGCCAAGATGGGCCAGGACGGCCATGACAGGGGCGTGAAGGTGGTGGCCACGGCCTTTGCCGATTTCGGCTTCGACGTGGACATCAGCCCCATGTTTCAAACCCCCGATGAGGTGGCCAAGATGGCGGTGGAGAACGACGTGCACGTGGTGGGCGCCTCCACCCTGGCCGCCGGCCACAAGACCCTGGTGCCCCAACTGGTCGCCGCATTGAAACGCGAGGGGGCCGAAGAGATCAAGGTGGTGGTGGGCGGCGTCATCCCGCCCGCGGATTATGCTTTCTTGCGCGACGCCGGCGCGGCCGGGATCTTCGGACCCGGCACGTCGTTGATCAAATCGGCCAACGATGTGCTCAATGCATTGGAGAGCCGGTAGAACGAAATCATTGTTAAAATGGCTGCTGAATCCCTGAACTACTACCTCGACGGTATCGCCTCCGGCGACCGGCGGGTGCTGGCCAAGGCCATCACCCTGGTCGAAAGCCGTCTGGCGGCCCATCGCGATTTGGCGCACCGATTGATCGAGGAGGTGATGCCCAGGAGCGGCAACGCCGTGCGCCTGGGCATCACCGGCGTGCCGGGCGTGGGCAAGAGCACCTTCATCGAGAATTTCGGCATGCACATCATCGACCGGGGGCATCGACTGGCCGTGCTGGCGGTGGACCCCAGTTCCCAGCGTTCGGGGGGCAGCATCCTGGCCGACAAGACGCGCATGGAGCGTCTGGCCGCATCGCCGTCGGCTTTCATCCGGCCGTCGCCGTCGGGCGGCACTCTGGGCGGCGTGGCCCGCATGACCCGCGAATCCATGCTGGTGTGCGAGGCGGCGGGATTCGACGTGGTGATCGTCGAGACGGTGGGGGTGGGGCAGAGCGAGAGCACCGTGGCCTCCATGGTCGATTTCTTCCTGCTGCTGATGATCACCGGGGCCGGCGATGCGCTTCAGGGCATCAAGAAAGGTATTCTCGAACTGGCCCATGCCGTGGCGATCAACAAGGCCGACGGGGCCAACCTGGAGCTGGCCGAAAAGACGCGTCGGGAGCTGGCGAGCGCCATGCATCTGATGCAGCCGACCACCGCCACCTGGACGCCGCCGGTGGTGACCTGCAGCGCCTTGAGCCAGACCGGACTGGACGCCATCTGGGAGATTATCCAGGACCATCGGACGCGCACCATGGCCAGCGGCGAGTTGCAGGACCGGCGCAAGGAGCAGGCCCTGCAGTGGATGTGGGACTTGATCGAAGCGGGACTCAAGGACCGGTTCTTCAGGCACCCGGCCGTTGGAGAGCGTTTGGGCGACCTGAGCGCCCGCGTCCGCCAGGGGCGCATGACGCCGACCCGCGCGGCCGGCGAACTGCTTTTTTTGCTTGACAACGAAGGTGCAGATAATAAAGGAATGTAGTCTTTTAGCGCGATTATGCGTGTTTGGATCGACGGGGCGGGCCGATCCCGCGAACCCCGCCCATACCAGGGAAAGGAAACCAGCATGGGTAGTGTGGAACAAAAGCTCAAGGAGCTCAAGGCGCGCGAAGCCAAAACCCTTGAAATGGGCGGCGCCAAGTTGGTGGCCAAGCACAAGAAAAATGGCCGATTGACCGCCCGGGAGCGGCTCGACCGCTTGTTCGACAAAGGGACTTTCCGCGAAATCGACATGTTTGTGAAACACCGCTGCGTCAATTTCGACATGCAGAACGTGGAGATTCCCTCGGACGGCGTGGTCACCGGTCATGGCCTCGTGGACGGCCGGCCGGTTTTCGCCTTTGCCCAGGATTTTACCTCCCGGGCCGGAAGCCTGGGTGAAATGCATGCCAGCAAGATCTGCAAGGTCATGGATCTGGCCATCAAGGCCGGCGTGCCGTTCGTGGGATTGAACGACTCGGGCGGCGCACGCATCCAGGAGGGCGTCGATGCCCTGTGCGGTTACGGCAACATTTTCTACCGCAACTCCCTGGCCTCTGGCGTGATCCCACAGATTTCGGCCATCATGGGTCCCACGGCCGGCGGCGCGGTCTACTCCCCGGCCATGACCGACTTCATCTTCATGGTGAAGAATTCCAGCTACATGTTCATCACCGGTCCCGAGGTGATCAAGGCCGTCACCGGTGAAGAGATCACCTTCGAGGACCTCGGCGGCGCCATGGCCCACAACGAGCGCAGCGGCGTGGCCCAGTTCGCCTGCGACAGCGATGCCGATACCCTCGACGAGATTCGGCGGCTGCTCTCCTACCTGCCGGCCAACAACATGGAAGATCCGCCAAGGGTCGAGACCGGAGACGATCCCCGGCGCACCGACCCGGCCCTGGACACCCTCATTCCCGAAAGTCCCAACGCCGGTTACGATATGAAGGCGGTGATCCACTCCATCGTGGACAACGGCGAGATACTGGAACCCCACGCCCATTTCGCCGGCAACATGATTGTCTGCCTGGCGCGCTTGAACGGCCGAACCATCGGCATCATCGCCAACCAGCCCGCCGTGCTGGCCGGCTGCCTGGACATCGATGCCTCGGACAAGGCCACGCGCTTCATTCGCTTCTGCGATGCTTTCAACATTCCCCTGCTCACCATCGCAGACGTGCCCGGCTACCTGCCCGGCAGTCAGCAGGAGTGGGGCGGCATCATCCGCCACGGCGCCAAACTGCTGTGGTGCTACAGCGAAGCCACGGTGCCCAAGCTCCTGCTGATCACGCGCAAGGACTACGGCGGGGCTTACATCGCCATGTCGTCGCGCCATCTGGGGGCCGACATGGCTTTTGCCTGGCCCACGGCCGAAATCGCCGTGATGGGCGCAGCGGGGGCCTCGAACATCATCCATCGCAAGGCCATCCAGGAGGCCGCCGATCCCCAGGCCAAGCGCAAGGAGAAGATCGAGGAGTACCAGGACCTTTTCTCCAATCCATACAGCGCGGCCAGCCGGGGCTATATCGACGCGGTGATTCAGCCCAGCGAGACGCGCGCCCGGCTGATCGATGCCTTGGAGATCATGTGCACCAAGCGCGAGCTGCGGCCGCCCAAGAAGCATGGCAATATTCCGATGTGACAACGTCGCGCGCAACGATAATTGCTTGTAACATGAGCAAGTAGCGTCACGATGGATTGCATCGAAGTATGAAGGTATGACAGTCGGAAAGTATGAAAGCGAAGGTGTTCCGACGATTGGATAGATAGATTGAAGTCATGAGGGCGCGAGGGTGTTTTCCCCGCCTGCAGCGTGCAATCGTATTGACAACTTCAGGGAGCAGAGGAAACGATGTCCCAGCCAGAAGAAAATCGGAAAGAAAAGCTGATGGCTGCAGCCATGGCCGCGGTGTCGGCCTACCTGCAGCTCGAAGAAGAGGCCTGCCACCAGAAGCTGGTCGCCGCCATGGCGCCACCCAGAGCCCAGCAAGCTCCTCAACCCACGCTCAACCTGTGGGGCCAGAGCGGACGGCAGGGCATGATGCAGATGCGAAATTTGATGCAGATCAAGGCGTTTCAACGCTAGTCCGACTCTGCATCGTTAACGTCTTACCAGGAGGAGACGCATAAGATGAGCGATCATGATCAAGTGAAAATGACCCCCATGAACTACGATAAGGATCGGCCCAAGGCGGAAAATCCCGTCAAGATAGAAGATCTCACCCTGCGCGACGGCCACCAGTCCCTGTTCGCCACGCGCGGCCGCACCGAAGACATGATCCCCGTGGCCGAAATGATGGATGAAGTCGGGTTCTGGGCCGTTGAAACATGGGGCGGCGCAACCTTCGACACCATGCACCGCTTTCTCAACGAAGATCCATGGGAGCGCATTCGCACTCTGAAACGTTATATCAAAAAAACCCCGTTTTCCATGTTGCTGCGCGCCCAGAACCTGGTGGGCTATCGCAACTACGCCGACGACACGGCCCGCGCCTTCGTGGACCGCGCCGCGGCCAACGGCATGGACATCTTCCGAACGTTCGACGCCCTCAACGACTACCGCAACTTCGAGACCGTGGTCAAGGTGATCAAGGAGTGCGGCAAGCATTTCCAGGGCTGCATCTGCTACAGCATGACCGAACCGCGCATGGGCGGAGAGGTCTACAACATCGACTACTACGTCAAAAAAGCCAAAGACCTGGAGGCCATGGGCGCCGACTCGATCTGCATCAAGGACATGGCCGGCCTCCTGGCGCCCTACGATGCTTACGATCTGGTCAAGGCGCTCAAGAAGGCTGTCAAACCGCCCATCCACCTGCACAGCCATTTCACTTCGGGCATGTCGCCCATGTCCCATCTCAAGGCTATCGAGGCCGGCGTGGACATCATCGACACCTGCATGACGCCGTATGCCTATCGCACCTCTCACGCTGCCATCGAGCCCCTGGTCATGACGCTGCTGGGCACCAACCGCGACACCGGCTTCGACATCCGCCTGCTGGCCAAGATCAATGAAAAACTCGAAAAAGAGGTGCTGCCCAAATACAAGCACCTGCTCGACGACTCCAAGGTGTCGATCATCGACATCAACGTGCTGCTGCACCAGACCCCGGGCGGCATGCTTTCCAACCTGGTCAACCAGCTGCGCGAAATGGACGCCCTGGACAAGATCGGAGAAGTATACAAGGAGCTGCCGCGCGTCCGTAAGGAATTGGGCCAGATCCCGCTGGTGACCCCCACCAGCCAGATCGTCGGCATTCAGACGGTCAACAATGTGCTCTTCGACGATGAAAACGAGCGATATAAAATGATCACCGGTCAGGTCAAAGACCTGTGCTACGGCCTCTATGGCAAGACCGCCGTGCCCATCGATCCCGAGGTGCAGAAGAAGGCGCTCAAGGGGTACGAGCGCGGCGAAGAGCCGATCACCTGCCGGCCGGCCGAAGTGATCGAACCGGAACTGGAAAAGGCCAAGAAGGAGATCGGCGATCTCGCCGTGGATATGGACGACCTGGTGCTCTATGCGATCTATCCGGTGACCGGCAAGAAATTCCTGCAGTGGAAGTACGGCAAGGAAGAGCCGCCGGCCAGCGTGCGGCCCATCACGCTGGAAGATGTGGAAAAGCGCGATGCGCTGGTGAAAAAAGCCCTTGCCGGCGAGCTGGTGGAGAAGAAGAAGGATGCGCCCGAAAAGAGCGATAATGCGCGCAAGTTCAATGTCTTCGTGGACAACGAATACTTCGAGGTCAACGTCGACCCATTGGGCGGTCCCCCGGTGATCAATATCGCCGGTGCCCAGCTGGCGGCACCCATGCCCATGGCCGCACCGGCCGCACCGGTTGCGCCCGCTCCGGCTCCGGCCGCGCCTGCGCCGGCCGCCAAACCCGCTCCCGCACCGGCGCCCAAGGCTGCAGCTCCCAAGGCGGCCCCGGCGGCCGCGCCGGCCGGCGGTACCCCGCTGACGGCGCCCATGCCCGGCATGATCGTCAGCTATTCAAAGAATGTGGGCGATGAGGTGAGCCAGGGCGAAACCGTGGTGATCCTGGAAGCCATGAAGATGGAGAATGCGTTGCCGGCTCCCAAGGGCGGCAAGATCGTGGCGATCAACTTCAAGAGCGGCGACACCGTGGCCAAGGGCAACGTCCTCTGCGTCATCGAGTAGTCGGGCGCGCAATATAAAACACCCGCGGGCGGGGCCGATCCCCGCCCGTCTCTTGTGAAGGCCAACATTCAAGAAAGAGGCGTATCATGAAAATTCACGAGTACCAGGCCAAGGTCCTCTTCCGGAAGTACAACGTGCCGGTTCCCAAGGGAGAGGTCGCCTTTACGGTCGAAGAGGCCCAGAAGGTCGCCGGAACCCTGGGGGGCTATCCGGTGGTCGTCAAGGCCCAGATTCATGCGGGCGGCCGCGGCAAGGGCGGCGGTGTCAAGCTGGCCCGTTCGCTGGACGAGGTCAAGCAGCTCGCCGGCGAGATCCTCGGCATGACCCTGGTGACCCACCAGACCGGTCCCAAAGGCCAGCCGGTCAAAAAGGTGCTGGTCGAACAGGGGCTCAACATCGCCAAGGAGCTCTACCTGAGCGTGGTGGCCGACCGCGCCACGGCCCAGGTCGTCATCATGGCCAGCGAGGCCGGCGGCATGGACATCGAGGCCGTGGCCGCCGAAACGCCGGAGAAGATCATCAAGGTGTATGTCAACCCGCTCAACGGCATCCAGGGCTATCACTGCCTGCAGGCCGCCTATGGCTTGAATCTGCCGGCCGCCGCCGTCAAGCCGTTTGTGCAGCTGCTCAACAATCTCTACAAGCTCTTCATCGAATACGACTGTTCCCTGGTGGAGATCAATCCGCTGATCATCACTGCGGATGACGCCATCCTGGCCCTGGACGCCAAGATCAATTTCGACGATAACGCGCTCTTTCGCCACAAGGACCTGCTCGAGTTCCGGGACCTGGATGAAGAGGATCCGGCCGAGGTCGAGGCGTCCAAGTTCAATCTGAACTACATCAACCTGGACGGCAACGTGGGCAACATGGTCAACGGCGCGGGCCTGGCCATGGCCACCATGGATATCATCAAGCTGGCCGGTGCCGAGCCGGCCAACTTTCTGGACGTGGGCGGCGGCGCCAATGCCGAGATGGTGGAAAACGGGTTCCGCATCATTCTTTCCGACCCCAACGTCAAGGGTATCCTGATCAACATCTTCGGCGGCATCCTGCGCTGCGACGTGCTGGCCGAAGGGGTGGTCAAGGCGGCCCAGAAGACTGGGATCAAGGTGCCCGTGGTGGTTCGCATGGAGGGCACCAACGTGGATGCGGGTCGCAAGATCCTGGCCGATTCGGGTTTGAACCTGACGCCGGCCGTTGACCTGAGCGATGCCGCGGCCAAGGTGGCCAAGATGGTGGGGGCTTAGGGCCGGTCGGAGTTCTGAAGAGCTTATTAAGAATGGAGTCTGAGCATGAGCATTTTTGCGAATAAAGATACCAAAGTGCTGGTCCAGGGCATCACCGGTCGCGAAGGCCAGTTTCACACCCGCCAGTGCATCGCTTACGGCACCCGGATCGTGGGCGGGGTGACCCCCGGCAAGGGCGGCCAGAAGATGGACGATGTGCCGGTATTCCACACCGTGGCCGAAGCCAAAGCGACCACCGGCGCCAATTGCAGTTTGATCTTCGTGCCGCCGCCGTTTGCCGCAACCGCTATTCTGGAGGCCATCGACGCGGACATCGAACTGATCGTGGCCATTACCGAAGGCATTCCGGTCCTGGACATGATGAAGGTGAAAAACTATCTGAAGCCGAGCCGGTCGAGATTGATCGGGCCCAACTGCCCGGGCATCATCACGCCCGGTGAGTGCAAGATCGGTATCATGCCGGCCCCCATCCACAAACCCGGCGGGCCCATCGGCGTGGTGTCGCGCTCCGGGACCTTGACCTACGAAGTGGTGCATCAGCTGACCCAGCAAGGCATCGGCCAGACCACCTGCATCGGCATCGGCGGCGACCCGGTCAACGGCACCAATTTCATCGACTGCCTGCAGGCCTTCGAGGCCGATCCCGATACCAAGGGGATCGTCATGGTCGGCGAGATCGGGGGCAGCGCCGAGGAAGATGCCGCCAGCTTTATTTCCGCAAAAGTGAGCAAGCCGGTGGTGGGCTTTATCGCCGGTTTGACCGCTCCGCCGGGCCGTCGCATGGGCCACGCCGGCGCCATCATCAGCGGCAGCAGCGGCACGGCCCAGGGCAAGATCGAGGCCATGGAAGCCGCCGGTATCCGGGTGTGCAAGAATCTGGGGCGGCTGGGAGAGTTGTGCAAAGAGACCTTCGCAGGGCTTTACCATGCATGAGATGGGCATTGCCATGGAGGTCCTGCGGATCGCCGAAGAGTCGGTGCCTCCTGGGATGACAGGCATCCGCATCCAGCGGATCAATCTGAAAATCGGACGGTTGTCGGCCGTGGTCACGGAGAGCCTGCGTTTTTGCTTCGACGTGGTGGCCAAAGACACTCTTGCCGATGGCGCCGAGTTGGCCATCGAAGAGGTGACGGTCAATGCGTGCTGCCAGGATTGCGGTCACCAGTGGACCGTGGACCAACCGGTTTTCGTATGCCCGGCCTGCAACAGCGGCCATATCGAACTGCTCTCCGGCCGGGAGTTGAACATCGAGTCGATCGAGATCGAAGAAGAGGATGATGCCGATGCTGACCAAGGATAAGACCCTGATCTACCGCCACCACCATGAGGGCCATGGGCCTCATCACCATCCCCACTCCCACGATAAACCCGGCGTGGAGACCCGCGCTTCGGGCGGCCGCGAGATCAAGGTGGTGCGCCGCGTGCTGGATGCCAACGACATGATGGCGGCCCGCAATCGCGAGTTGTTCGCGGACCACGGCGTTTTCGTGCTCAACATGATGAGCTCGCCCGGTTCGGGCAAGACCACCATTTTACAGCAGACCCTGGCCCGGCTGATGCCCGGGCTGCGCTGTGCGGTGATCGTGGGCGATATCTGCACCACCCAGGATGCGGACCGCCTGGCCGCCTCGGGTGCACCCGTGGTGCAGATCAACACTGACGAATTCGGCGGCGATTGCCACCTGGCCGCCCATGTCATCGAGCGCGCCCTCGGCGGCATCGACCTGCATGGTCTGGATCTGCTCATTGTGGAGAATATCGGCAACCTGGTGTGCCCGGCCGAATTCGATATCGGCGAGGACAAGCGGGTGGTGGTATTGTCGGTGACCGAAGGCGAAGACAAACCGGCCAAGTATCCGCTCATGTTCCGGGAGTGCGATGCCATGCTGCTCAACAAGATCGACCTGCTGCCCTACCTGGACTACGATCTGGGCAAGACCTTGGAAAGCGTGGCCCAGATCCATCCCGGCATGCCGGTCTATCAACTCTCTGCAAAAAGCGGCGAGGGATTCGACGGCTGGATCGATTGGCTGAAAGGCCAGGTGGCGGCCAAGAAAAGCAAATAGCGCCGCTACACCGTCGTCCGACACACCCCGGCCGGTTGGTTCCAGAACGGCGACATCTTGCGTAACCGGTCGATGATGGGCGGTAATTTTTCGATGACCAGATCGATCTCATCCTGGGTATTGTAAACGCTCAGGCTGAAGCGGATCGAGCCATGGGCCGCCGTGAAAGGCACATCCATGGCCCGCAGCACATGAGAAGGTTCCAGCGAGCCCGAGGTGCAGGCCGATCCCGACGAGGCACAGATGCCGAACTCGTCGAGCATGAGCAGGATCGATTCACCTTCCACGAACTCGAAGGCGATGCTGCTGGTGTTGGGCAGCCGCCTGTCCGGGTCGCCGTTGACGATGGCATTGGGGATGGCCTGGATCAGGCCGTTCTCCAGCCGGTCGCGAAGGGCCTTGACCCGGGTGTTTTCCTCTTCCATCTTGGCTGCGGCCAACTCGGCCGCCTTGCCCAGCCCCACGATGGCCGCGACGTTTTCGGTACCGCCCCTGCGGCCGTGCTCCTGGTGACCACCCAGCAGGAATGGGGCGAACTTGGTTCCCTTGCGGACATACAGGGCGCCCACGCCCTTGGGGGCATGCAGCTTGTGGCCGGACAGCGCCAGCATGGCAATGTCGTTTTCCCCCATGTTGATGGGCAGCTTTCCCACGGCCTGTACCGCATCGGTGTGAAACACGGCGCCGCGCGTGCGCACCCGTTCGGCCACCTCTTCCACCGGGAAGATGACACCGGTTTCGTTGTTGGCCCACATGAGGGTGACGATGGCCGTTTCGTCGTCGAGTTTGGAATAGAGCGCATCGACATCCAACAGCCCTTTTTTATCCACCGGCACAGAGGAAACCCGATAGCCGTTTCGCGCCAGATATTCGCACAGATTCTTGACCGCGGGGTGCTCCACGTTGGAGGTGATGACATGACGCTTGCCGGGATTGGCGCGCAGGGCGGCCCAGATGGCGGTGCTGTCGCTCTCGGTGCCGCACGAGGTGAAGACGATCTCTTCGGCCTGGGCGCCGATCAGATCGGCCACCTTGGCGCGCGCCTCCTTGATTTTCATGGCCACGTTGCCGCCGAAGGTGTGCATGCTCGAAGGGTTGCCGTAAAATTGGGAAAAATAGGGCAGCATCTCTTGGACCACCTCGGGCGCCACCTGAGTGGTCGCATTGTTGTCCAGGTAAATCGGCTTCATGCATCCACCTCCTCGACGACCAGTTCCTTGGCCACCAGCTCCTTGAGCTTGGTTTCAACGTAGTCCTTGAGGGTGATCTGGGACATGGCGCAGGATGCGCAGCGCCCCTTGAGTTTGACCACCACCCGGTTGCCGTCCACGTCGATCAGTTGAATGTCGCCGCCATCCTGCATCAGGGCCGGTTTGATCTCGCGCTCCAAAGTTTCCTCGATGAGCTTGATTTTCTGAATATTGGTCAGCGGTTTGGGTTTGGCCGGTTTGTCCACTTGAGCGCCGTTGACCCGATCGATGATCTCCTGGATGCTGTCGTGGCATTTGCCGCAGCCGCCGCCCGCCTTAATGTAGTTGGTGATATCTTCTATGGTCTTCAGCCGGTGGTCGGTGACGGCGCTTTCGATCTGCAGGTCGGTCACGCCGAAGCATTCGCAAACGATGTTGCCGGGCTTTTTCTGTTCGGGGGTGCCGCGGTAACAGGCAATGGCCTTTTCCAGGGCCTCCTGTCCCATGACCGAGCAGTGCATCTTTTCCTTGGGCAATCCTCCCAGATATTCGGCGATATGGTCGTTGGTGAGCTGCTCGGCCTCTTCGACGGTCTTTCCCATGAGCAGTTCGGTGAGCGCCGATGCCGAGGCAATGGCGCTGGCGCAGCCGAAGGTCTTGAATTTGGCGTCCGTGATCCGGCCGTTGTCGTCTACCTTGAAGGTCAGCTTGAGCGCATCGCCACAGGCCATGGAGCCAACCTCGCCGACGCCGTCGGCATTTTCAACCTCGCCCACGTTGCGTGGGTTGAGGAAGTGTTCTTTGACTTTATCGGTATATTCCCACATATCATCCTCCCGGGTCACCTTATGGCAACATCCTGATCTGCTTGCATAAGCGGCTATGTTCTGGTGCGCATTGCTGTCATAATAAGCATCTTTTTGCCGATGCAAAGCGAAGGGGCCGGGTTTGCATGCAGGTGAGCGGCGTGAAAGGGCCGGATGGTGCCTATCTTGATGTTGACAACATGGCTTGCGACGATGGTATGCTGATTCAGCAGGAGGGGGTGACGCCATGGAGATACGGAAATCATCGTTTGCCGGAAGCTGGTACCCGAGCCAGGCAGCGGCGTGTGACAGGGAGATATCTCAATTTTTATCAGGTGTCACCGAATCCCAAACGGCCCAAGCGTCCTGGATCGCCGGTATCGTGCCCCACGCCGGATGGTACTATAGCGGGGCCGTCGCCTGCCGGGTGATCCACCATCTCAAATCGATCGATCCCGCCGATGCCATCGACCTGGTGGTGATTTTCGGCATGCATCTGCATCCCGGATCGGCCAACTACATGATGGCCACCGGTGCCTGGGAAACCCCCTTCGGACCGTTGCCCGTGGCAGAAGAGCTGGCCCGAGCGCTTCAGGAACGTTTTGATTTCCAGATCGAAACCCCCACCCGTTTCATCCAGGACAACACCATCGAATTGCAGCTGCCGTTCGTCAAAAGGCTCCTGGACCCCGCCGCCGTGCTGGCCATCGGCGTGCCGCCCGCCGAAGCCTCCCTGGATATCGGGCGGGCCGTGGTGGATTGGGCGCGGGCCAACGATCGGCGGTTGAGAATCGTCGGCTCCACCGATCTGACCCATTATGGGCCCAATTACGGCTTTGCCCCCAAAGGCACCGGTCCCGGGGCCGTGCGTTGGGTGCGCGACCAGAATGACCGCGAGGTGATCGACGCCATGCTGGCCCTCGATCCGGAAATGGTCATCTCCGTCGGCTTGCGTCATCAGAATGCCTGTTGCGCAGGGGCGGCGGCAACCGCCATCGCAGCCGCCAAACATGCCGGCGCTACCCGTTCCCAGACCATTGCCTATGCCACCAGCTACGACAAAAGTCCGGGTGAAAGTTTTGTGGGCTATGCCGGGGTGGTGTTCGGGTAGGTCAATCCAACGAATTCACTCGACAATCGACCCTCAGTGTTCCCGTTCGCCAATCACCGCGACCTTCCCTTTTTCCGGCCGCCGGTTTGCAAAACCCATATAAATATTTAATATTTGCCAATGACGGGCCGATAAGGCCATTGATGACATGACCACCGGCTTTGCCGGAAGTTGTCACGCGTCTACCGGAAGTCCGGCTGGACGATTATCCAAATTGTAATAGGTGTACGCCATGAACCTCTTGGACTATGTGCGCCGGTTGTTCGCTAAACAGAATAAGAACCAACGGCTTGAATATATAAAAGAATACACACCTGAAAGCATTTTCCGGAGCGGAGACGCACTGGAGGGCCAGGCCCCGAGCGCTGCGCTCAAACCCATGCAGGCACCCCCTGCGACCCATGAAGTGCCTTCGATTGCCTTTTCGGACCAAGTCGATTTGGAAGCCTATGTCGAGGGCCTGAACGTTTCCAGCGCGGTGATCGAGGGCTGGATTTCGGCCGGCGTTCTGCTGCCCGAAGAGACCCGCGTGGCCGTCCAGATGATCCGTCTGATGCAGCAGAAGGGCAGATCGGACGCCAACTGATTTTTTTCAGAGGGGCCTAAAGTTTCCCCGTTGAACGACGATAGTATGCGACAGAGGCTTCGCGGGGGAGCCTCTAAGATATATGTCACATATATCTTCCTTTAGCCGGCGGGGCGGCTGCGGCAGCCGCCCCGTTCTTTTTCCTTCGGACGCCGATGCACGGATTTCCCTTTTAAATCTTTTTGATGCATTCGGTTTGTTTTTTAAATTGGCGCATGGGTTCATGTCGCCTTTTGATCGAGTCTGCCCGGGGTTGATGTATGCCGTCCAGTTGCTGGCACCAAAAATTCATCGTTTCCAAACGTGCTCTGCTATTGGGGATCACGATGATCCTGTTGGCTATCATTTTTTGATGCGCAAAGGGTCAATCGCAAAGAGGCTATCGAGAACTGGATCATTCCAGAGATCCATCACCAGGTGAACGCCATAAACGCCTACCGGGCCTCGGGCGCAAGCCTTGCCCGCTCGGCGACTTTATCCACCGATGCCCGGCGGATTGCCGCTGCTTGGACGGCTTATGCCACCGGGGATCTGAGCGATTTGCAGGAGGACACGCAGAGCCGTTCACTCGTCGGGGAGAATGAAAGCGAATTCGAGCGCACTCTTGCCGCAGGGGCGACGGTCGGGCCGCTGCTGACGACCGCCTGGGGTCAGGGCAGCCCTTACAATCTCATGACACCCGACGACAGCTGCGATGGTGGGCATACCGTGACCGGCTGTGTGGCTACGGCCTGGGCCCAACTGTTGCGCTATTGGGCGTGGCCCATTCAAGGCGCCGGCAGCCACGAATATACATGGACGCGCCAGACATTGGATCCCGATACTCTGGACCCTTTGACTGAGACCTTGTCGGCGAATTTCGAAGTGAACTATGGGTGGGACCTGATGCCCGACCTGCTTTCCCAAGAGAGCAGTGAAGCGGAGAAAGATGCCGTTTCACAGTTGATGTACCACATGGGCGTGGCCGCCGAGATGGCTTATGGATGTGACGGATCGGGCAGCAATGCCTGGGCGGATGATATCCTGGGGGTCTATTTCAACTACAAGCCCGATACATTGCTCTATATCAATCGCGCGACTCCGCATTTCAGACGAATTCGAAACAGGGGAGTACAATTGGGACGCCAACAATCAGCACATCGTCATCGGCATCGAACCGGACAATGCCCCACCAGTGGTCGAAGCCGGTGACCTCCAGGTCGTCGAGGAGGCCACCCTGGTGCAGTTGAGCGGCACTGCCGTCGATCCCGAAGGCGTCGGCATCAATGGTTACACGTGGCGCCAAGTCAGCGGCCCGGCGGTGACCTTGTCGTCACCCGATACAACCGATCCTGCCTTTACCGCCCCCGACGTGCACGCGGAGACCGACCTGGTGTTTCAATTGCGGGCCGACGATGCCAATCGGGCATTTGCCACAGACACCTGCACGGTCACGGTCCGCAATACGGACGGCTCCACCGCGCCCGACCCTCCGGCAACCCACCTCGATTCCAGCGGGGGTGGCGGCGGGGGTGGCGGCTGTTTTGTCTCGAACCTATCTCCTTTCGGTGTCCTTCCCTGACTTTGGTGGTGCCGGCAGCGATGCGGTTTCAGGAGAAAATGGGGATTGATCTGGACTCGTTCCCATGTCATAAATAGCCCCATGATGAAAACTGCGCCACATTGCCCACTTTCGGATCACCGCCACCGCGTCATCAGCTACCTGAGGGTTTCGGTCACGGATCGCTGCAATTTGAGATGCCGCTACTGCATGACCAGCCATACCCGCTGGCTGCCCAAAGGGCACATCCTCACCTTGGAAGAGATCCATCGCATGGTGCGTATCGCAGTAGGGCTGGGGATCACCAAGGTCCGCCTGACCGGCGGAGAGCCATTGTATCGCAAGGGCATCGTCGGGCTCGTCCAAAAGTTGGCCGCCGAACCCGGCATCGAAGACCTCTCCATGACCACCAACGGCACGTTGCTGGCCGAAAAGGCGTCGGCCTTGAAGGCGGCCGGTTTGAAACGGATCAACATCAGCCTCGACACCACGGATCCACAGGGTTTCGCGGAATTGACCGGCCGGGACCTGTTTTCCGCCGTCTGGCAGGGGATCATGACGGCCCGGGAGGTCGGCTTTACGCCGATTAAAATCAACGCCGTGGTCCTGCGCGGCTGCAACGACGATCAGATCGAAGCCCTGGCCGACCTGAGCCGCCGCTATCCGTTTCACGTGCGTTTCATTGAATATATGCCCATCGCCACCGATCCTCACGAGGCGGAACATTTTTTCTTCCCGATCACCGAAATCGCCCAGCGTTTGGAAAAGATGGGACGACTGTTGCCTGTGGCGCACGAGAGACTCGACGGGCCGGCCCAGCGCTATCGTTTTGCCGATGCGCCGGGTGAAATCGGCCTGATCGGCTCGATGAGTTCCCATTTTTGCGATACCTGCAACCGCATGCGATTGACGGCCGACGGCCACCTGCGGCCGTGCCTGCTGTCCGACGAAGAGGTCAATGTCATCGATGCCTTGCGCCAGGGGGCCGGGGACGAGGAGATCGCCGCCATCTATGCCCGGGCCGTGGCCATGAAAAAAGGCCACCACCGGCTCAGTTTTACCGGCGATTGTTCGTTGCGGACCAAGATGGCCAGCATTGGAGGATAGGGCCGGTGCCTTCAGGCCGGGATAATACCAACTGCAGTGCCGTTATTCTGGCCGGCGGGCTCAACACGCGCATGGGGGGCCGCAACAAGGCGTTCATCGAGATCGGCGGCCAAACCATCCTGGACCGCTTGCTGGGCACCCTGACCCCTTTTTTTACCCGCATCCTCCTGGTGACCCGTCAGCCGGAGCTATACGCGGTCCTGCCCCTGCGTGTCGTGCAGGATGTGTACACGGCGCGATCCTCCCTGACCGGCATCCATGCCGGCCTGACCCATATCGAAACCGATCATGCATTGATGCTCCCCTGCGACGCCCCCTTCGTCCAGCCCGCTTTGATCCGGCTGCTGCTCGATGCCGTCGAACCCGGAATCGATGCCGTCGTGCCGCGGATCGGCGGCTACTACGAGCCACTGTGTGCCGTCTATTCCCGCCGCTGCATCGCGCCCATCGAAGCCCAGCTGGAAAACAGCGTGTACAAGATCACGCGGTTTTTCGATGAGATCCGGGTCAGGACGCTCTCCGAAGAGCAGATTCGTGCCGTGGATCCGGACCTGCGTTCCTTTCTCAACGTCAATAACGCCGATGCCCTGCAGGCGATCCTGGCCCAAGGCTGTGATCGCGGCAGCGGCGAATAGTGGTCGGTTGGACCTGCGTCTATTTTAAGCGGCCGGCTTTCTCAGAAATCGCGCTTCGATGAAATCGGCGACGGCCTGAACGTCGTCGATGGGCAGGCAGGGCACGCCGAGGTCGATGGCAATGTCCGAGACCACGGCGATCAGGTGGGGGGACGACCCCTTGGTGTGCCATGGGCTGCGATGGGCAGTGCTGCGGAACAGCTCGATCTTGGGCATGTCGCTCTGCTTGTATCCTTCGGCGATCACCAGGTCCCGGTCCTCGAAGAAGCGCTCGACGATATCCTTCAGACGCATCTCCTCGTCCAGATCCTTGACCATGGCGATTTTACGCGCCGAGGAGATGACCACGGTGGCGGCGCCGGCCTGCTTGTGGCGCCACGAGTCTTTGCCCTCATGGTCGATATCGAACCCATGCGCATCGTGTTTGACGGTTCCCAAGCGGTAGCCCCGGCGGCTCAATTCGGGGATCAGTTTCTCCAGCAGGGTGGTTTTTCCGGAATCCTTTTTGCTGACGAGGCAGACGATGGGGGGCATGTGTCTCTCCTGTGGGTGAGGTTGATGGCACCCCTTATCACAATCCCGACTTGATCACCAGGTCGGCGATCGGCCCCCTGGAGCGTTCCCCTTTGAGCACGATGTGGGCGTAAATGCGGCTGCCTTTGAATTTATGGTCAAAGGAGCTCATTTCTCAATCAATCTTGCCTTAAATGATTCGGGCAGTTGTGATATAGGCTCATTTTTCCGTCCGTCCCGTACGGTTGGTGAAGCGCTTCAATAGTTACCTATTTATGGTTTGAATGGATCGTCGATGTTCTGGACCCGCATGAAACCCTACCGTGGTCGGCTGTTGCTGGCAATGCTCAGCGGCATCCTGCTGACAGCGGCCTTTCCTAAAATCGATCAGGGCTGGATCGCCTGGTTCGCTCTGGTGCCGCTGCTGTTGGCGTTGCGCACAACCGGCGGCCGCGCCGGTTTTTGGCTGGGGATGGCCGCCGGCATGGTCCACTATCTTGGCTTGATCTACTGGACCGCCTATACCATGCACCTTTACGGGCGGCTCCCGTGGATTCAGTCCGTGCTGGTCCTGCTGCTGTTTGCCGCGGTCCTCTCCCTTTTTCTGGGCGGATTTGCCGTTCTGGTGGGTACGCTGGCATACAGGCCCGCCCACCTGGTGCTCGTGGCACCGGCCGCCTGGGTGCTGATTGAATGGCTGCGCAGCTGGATCCTGACCGGTTTCCCCTGGGAACTGTTGGGATACAGTCAATACGACCACCTCTGGGTGATCCAGCCGGCCGATCTTTTCGGCGTTTTCGGAATTTCCGGCTTGATCGTGCTGTTCAATGCGGTGCTGACTCTGGCCCTGCTCTATTGGGCCGAGAAGCCGTGGCAGCGCCATGGAGTGCCGCGCGGGATGGTGGTGATCGGCGGACTGCTGGTCGCCGGCCTATTGGTGGGGACAGCGGCGTACGGCCTGTTTCGCATCCGGCACATCGACGCTCGCATCGCGGAGGCCGAATATGCCGACGTGGCCGTGGTGCAGGGCAACATCGACCAGGCCCAAAAATGGGATGCCAGCTTCCAGGTGCTCACCACGGCCAAGTACAAGGAGCTTTCGGCCGCCGCGGCCGGCGGCGGCGCCCAACTGGTGATATGGCCGGAAACAGCTACCCCGTTTTACCTGTTTCACGACAAGGTGTTGACCCAGATGGTCGTTCAGGGGATTCAGGACATCGGCGCAGACTTCATCGTCGGCAGTCCCAATGTGGATCTGGGCGGCAAGGCGCCGGTCTATTACAACAGTGCCTATCTTATCGGGGCCGACGGCCAGGTGGGCGGCAAATACGACAAGGTCCACCTGGTGCCGTTCGGGGAGTATGTGCCCATGAAGCGCTGGCTCCCTTTTCTGGGCAAAATGGTGGCCCAGGTCGGGGATTTTCAGGCCGGCCGGCAGGGCAGCACCTTGCAGTGGCGGCAGCATCCCGTCGGCATGCTGATCTGTTATGAAGCCATATTTCCCGAGCTGGCCCGGGACATGGCCTGCAATGGGGCCCAACTGCTGGTCAATATCACCAACGATGCCTGGTTCGGCAGGACCAGCGCGGCGTATCAACACTTCTCCATGGCCGTCTTCCGGAGCGTGGAGAATCGACGATTCCTCGCGCGCGCCGCTAACACGGGCATCAGCGGGTTCGTCGATCCCAACGGACGCATTCTGGCGGCCACGGACCTTTACAAGGATGCGGCCTTGACCGCCCGGGTTCATTTTTTGAGCCAAACAACCCTGTACAGCCGTTGGGGGGACTACCCCCTCGTCCTGGCCGTCCTGACGACTCTGGGGGGCTTTGCCGCCGCCCGCTTGAAACGCTCGCGACACCGTGAAAGTAGACCGCCCGGGCTCTGAATTTTCATCCAGGCACCGATCGATTGCATCCAATGGCAGCAATTCAAACTGAATGTGCTCCACCCACGCCGGGTTTAATGAATGACATTCAGTTAGAATCGCTTATCCTATGGACATCCGGTTGACATCCGGATCAATGGGTATAAACTAATGCGCATCCACAAAGTGCCGATTGGCCATTAGTGGATGCGCACAAACTCAAGCCAACACAACAGGAGGGCGCCGCCATGGCCGCAGAAATCAAACAAACGCTCAAAGCTTTGAGGACCAAATTAACCCGCCTCGGAGAGTGTCTTTGACCTAACCGCCAAGAAGAACCGCCTGGCGGAATTGGAATCGATCGTGGCCCGCAACGGATTCTGGGACAATCCCGAAGCGGCCAAACCCCTGCTCAAGGAACGTACCTTTCTGAGCGCACGCATCGAGGCTTACAACAGCCTGCTGTCCGATATCGACGACAACGATCTGCTCGTGGAAATGGCCCTGGAAGAGGACGACGCCCAGACCCTGACCGAGGTGGAACAGCAGGTCGACGCGTTGGAGCGGCGCATCCACGAGTTTTCCCTGGATATGATGCTCGACGGTGAGCTGGATGGCAACAACGCCATCGTCAGTATCAATGCCGGCGCCGGTGGCACCGACGCCCAGGACTGGGCCGAGATGATGCTGCGCATGTACCTGCGCTGGACCGAGCAGCGCCATTACAAGACCGAAATCCTCGATCTGCAGCCCGGAGACGAAGCCGGCATCAAGAGCGCCACCTTTACCGTCAAGGGTCAGTATGCCTATGGTTATCTGAAAAGCGAGATCGGGGTGCACCGGCTGGTGCGGATATCGCCCTACAATGCCAGCGGCAAGCGCCAGACCTCCTTTGCTTCCGTGTTCGTCTATCCCGAGGTGGACAACGAAATCGTCATTGACATCGAGGACAAGGACCTGCGCATCGATACGTTTCGGGCCAGCGGGTCGGGCGGCCAGCACGTCAACAAGACCTCCAGCGCGGTGCGCATCACCCATCTGCCCACGGGCATCGTCGTGCAGTGCCAGCAGGAAAAATCCCAGCACCGCAATAAGGAGATGGCCATGAAGGTGCTGCGGTCGCGGTTGTATCAACACGAAAAGGAAAAGCAGGATGCCGAACTGCAACAGGTGCATGACAGCAAGGACGAGATCGCCTGGGGCAGCCAGATCCGTTCCTATGTGCTCCACCCCTACCAGATGGTCAAGGATCATCGCATCAACATGGAAGTCGGCAATGTGAACAGCGTGCTCGACGGACAGCTCGATGCATTGATCGAAGGCGTGTTGCTGAGCGGCGTCGAATAGTTGCGACAACGGCGCCGGTGGCCGGGAGAGGAATCTGTTATGTGATCGGTTGAGAAGTGTTAAGTTTAAAGTGTTCAGTTTGAAGTGAAGGTATTCTGTCGATTTTAGATGATATCCGGTGAGTGACGGACATGATGCACGTGGATGCCGAGGCCATCATTTTCGAATACTACCGACGGGGCTCGCCGTTGGCTGATACGCTGCTGGACCACAGTCGCAGGGTGCGGGACAAGGCCCTGGCCGTGGCGAGCGGTTTGACCGGTGAGCCGGTGGATCTGGATTTTCTATCCGCCGCGGCCATGCTCCACGATATCGGCATCATCGAGACGGCGGCCCCGTCCATTCATTGCCACGGCATGCAGCCCTATGTGCGCCACGGCATTATCGGCCGCCGCATGCTCGAAGCCCATGGGCTCGATCGGCTCGCCCTGGTGTGCGAGCGCCATATCGGCACCGGCATCACCCGTGAGGACGTTCGTCGGCAGCGGTTGCCCCTGCCCAGTCGCGACATGGCGCCGCTCTCTTTGGAAGAGACGATAGTCTGCTATGCGGATAAGTTTTTTTCCAAGACCAATGGCGGCTGCGAGCACACCGCAGAACAGGTCACCGCCGATTTGGCCCGTTATGGAGCGGAGAAGGCGGCCGTATTTCTGGCCTGGCACCGCCGGTTCGAAACCCGGTCATCTGCACCGCCGGTCATGACCGACATGGGGGACCGGGTTCACGCCGATTCAAGGAGTACATCATGAGTTCACCGGAAGACAATCGCCGCAGCGGCCGGGTGTTGCCCGTGGCCCTGACCATCGCCGGTTCGGACAGCTCGGGCGGCGCCGGCATCCAGGCCGACCTGAAAACCTTTCAGGCCCTGGGGGTTTTCGGCATGAGCGCCATTACTGCGGTGACAGTCCAGAACACCTGCAAGGTGTACGCGGTTCAGACCATGCCTCCTAAAATCGTCCACGATCAGATCGTCTGCCTGTTCGACGACATTGGCATCGATGCCGTGAAGATCGGCATGGTGGCCGATGCCGCCGTGATCGAAGCGATCGCGGCGGCCCTTTCAGGCGTGGCGCGGCCGCCGGTGGTGCTCGATCCGGTCATGATCTCCAAGAGCGGTTATGCCCTGCTCGATCCCCAGGCGCGGCAGGCGTTGATTCAGCACCTGTTTCCCCTGGCTCAGGTGGTCACCCCCAACATTCATGAGGCCGAGGCCCTGATCGGCAGCCGGATCGAAACCGAGGCGCAGATGCGTACGGCCGCCGAACGGATCAGGGCGTTGGGAGCGGAAAAGGTGGTGGTCAAAGGCGGGCATCTCGGCGGGTCCCAGGCCACGGATATCGTTTTCGACGGTCGGCGATTCCAGAGCCTGACCAGCGAACGGCTCGAAACCGCCAATACCCATGGCACCGGCTGTACGTTTTCATCGGCCATCGCCGCCTACCTGGCGAAAGGGGCGGGTTTTTCGATGCCGTGAGCAACGCCAAACGCTATGTCACCGGCGCCATTGCCAATGCCCTGGCCATTGGGAAAGGGCACGGGCCGACCGACCACTTTTTCGATCTTTACCGGCGCGCCGGGTTGACGTCAGATCCAGTCCGGTAGCATCGGCTATCCCTTGCTGCGGTTGCCCTGCCGGTCCCAGAACATTTCGCCCTTGGGGCCGCCGCGATAACCGTCCACGAAATGGATGCGCGCCCTGATCTGCCCATTGTCGTAATAGCGGGTCACCACGCCATCGAGAATCCCCGCCTCGTAGGGTTCGACACTTTCGATCTTGCCGTCGGGATAATAAAAATAGCTGCGTCCCTGCAACAGGCCGTCTTTGTACTCTTTTTTGTAACTGACCATGCTTCGGCGGTAATCCTCTCCGCGGCTGGTGCCGGTGATGATGCCGGTGAACGGTTCGTCCTTGCCGATCTCGTAGACCAACCCATTGCGCTGAAAAGTTTTCGATTCGTCGATTTCGGCCGTGCAGGCGGTGAGGAGCGCGCCCGCCAGGAGAACCAACAGCCATGTGGCCGCTGAAGCGCATTTGAACCTGACATTCATGATATTTTCCCGATGACGAAGATCACGCCATTCAATCCATAAAATGGATGGATCTGTTAAGGTCTCTACCGGACGGTGCCGTAACGACTGCAAGCCCGTTGTTGGGATATCGGCAGAACAGCCTGAAACTTTAGGTCGCATCCATCCACAAATGGCCAATTTGCCTATTTGTGGACGGACACTATGCAACAGTCGGATGGTCGGTCTTTGGAGGCGCGATCGCGAAGCCGCCGGGACTAGAGCCCTAAATACGCCTTGCGCACCTGGTCATTGGCCATCAGGCGTTCGGCGCTTTCTTCGAGAATGATGCGGCCGTTTTCCATCACGTATCCGCGGTGGGCCACTTTGAGCGCCAGGTTGGCGTTCTGTTCGACCAGCAGGATGGTGGTGTTGTTTTCGGCGTTGATTTGACGGATAATGTCGAAAATACGGCCGACCACCAGAGGTGCCAGCCCCAGCGAGGGTTCATCCAGCAGCAGCAGCCGCGGGCGCGCCATCAGGGCCCTGGCAATGGCCTGCATCTGTTGTTCGCCGCCGGACAGGGTGCCGCCGGCCTGGTGGCGGCGTTGGGCCAGGATGGGAAAGAGCCCCAGCAACAGGCCGAACACGGTGCCCAGGCCGGCGCCGATGGGCAGGGCGAGCCAGAAACCGATGCCGAAGTGGTAATTGAGCAGCGCATAGCTGTAGGCGCCCACCGCGAAAAAGGCCACATAGCCCAGGTCGAGCAGGCCGGCCAGGCCGACCACGATGTTCAGGCCCAGCGCCACCACCACGTAGATCAACACGTTGGTCATGATGATGGTCTGGTGCCACGAGAAGACAAAGGGAAGGGCCAGGAAGAAGAGGCCCGTCAACACCAGGGCGGGCCGGACAATGCGCGGATTTTTGAAGAATTGCCGGGCGATGAGAGTGGATCGGGATGGGGCGGCGTCCGGTCTTCCTTGCCGGGTTTGCCTGCGCCGCATCAGGCGGCGCCACACGAGCGAAAGCACGAAGCTGCCGAGGCCGACCCACAAGAGGCGGTCCCAGCGCCACGCGATGGTGTTGTCGATGGTGTTGACCCGGATGACCATGATCGGAAAGGTCAAAAACATGAACCAGAGGGCCGCCCACAGCGATTTTTTAATCTCGGCGAAAGATATCATGTGCCGTGCATGCCGCTCCTTATGCCCCGGATGGATGTCTCAGTAATAGACAGAATACCTTCACTTTAAACTTTAAACTTTCCACTTTACACTTCCCTTTCGCCGCGCGGGTCGGCTTCGATGAAGCTCTTGGCGAACTCGGCCAATCCCTTGCCATAATCGCCTTTGTCGTGCAGCACGGCGATCTTCTTCACTTTCAGAACATCCAGGGCGAAGTCGACCTCCAGGCGCGCCTGGGCGTCGTCGGAAGCGATGGTGCGGAAGAAGTTGGGACAGTCGCCGCTCTGGGTCAAGGCCGGGTTGGTGGCCGAGGGCGACATGGCGATCAACCGGGACTCTTTGTAGATGCCCAGGGCCGCCTTGGTGGCGCCCGAGCAGATGTGGCCCAGTACGGCATGCGCGCCGCCGCCCGCCACCTTGGTGGCCGAATTGGTGGCGATTTCCGGTTTGCAACCGTCGTCTTCGACGATCAATTCAATGGGGCGGCCGTTGATGCCGCAGGATGCATTGCGCCTGGCCGCCACCAGTTCGGCGGCGCGTACCGTGGGGATGCCGTAGGAGGCCAGATCGCCGCTATGGGCGCCGACCACGGCGAGCTTGATCGGCGGCAGCGCCTTTTCCTGCGCCGGTGACGTCGCATCGTCGCTTGGCGAGCACGCTGTTAAGAGCATGCCAAGGAGCATGACGGCGAGCAGCACCATGACGGCCATACGATGGGTTGTTCATTGGATCCGTGTCATTTATCCATCCTCCTTTTTCTCGCGCTGGGCAGCTGGGTGGCTTGAACTCTTTATATCGGTAACCGGCTAATTTTGCAAATAAACGAAGAGTCGGAAAAATTCCTTGATGACACGCCGGGCGGGTGTATATAACCCCACACCATAACGGGTGCCTGTGGGTGATCCTGGGGAGCGCGTGCGGCGATCCCCGAACCCCAAGGACATACAAGGGAGTGGGCGATGCCTCCGAGAACGATTGGGTTGGTGGTCAAGCCCGACCCCAATGCCCGGCAACACGCCGATGCATTGGAGGCCTGGCTTGTGGAGAAGGGATGCCAGGTGGTTCGCCTGTCCCACGACGCGAAACCCGGCACCGCCCCTTGCCCCAGCCTGACGCCGGCACCCAAGGGGTTGTTCTGTACCGTCGTTTTGGGCGGAGACGGCACCTTTCTCAGCGCCGTGCGCTGGTTGGGCGACAACCAGGTGCCCATCCTGGGCGTAAAATTCGGCGAGGTGGGTTTTCTGGCCGAGGCGGCGGAGGAGCAGATCTACACCGCCGTGGCGACCATATTGGAGGGTCGATTCGTCACCTGGCCGCGGATGCGTCTCAATGTCGAGGTGCGGCAGTCCGAGCGCCTCGTGGCCAACGAAACCGTATTCAACGACGTGGTGATCAACAAAGGGGCGCTCGCCCGGCTCGCCCTCATCACCGTGCATATCAACGACCGTTATTTGACCGACTATCGCGCGGACGGATTGATCTTGGCCACACCGACCGGATCGACGGCCTATTCCCTGGCCGCCGGCGGACCGGTCATGCAGCCGGCCGTACCGGGGATTCTCATCACCCCCATCTGTCCGTTCACCCTGACCAACCGCCCCCTGATCGTCTCCGACGACAGCCGGATCTCGATCCGGCTGGCCGAAAAATCGGCCGACATCATGCTCACCTTCGACGGCCAGGTGGGGATGCCCATCGACCAGAGCCACACCATCGTGGTCCAGAAATCCCCGGTGCCGGTTCAACTGATCGCCCTTCCCGGCCGCAGCTTTTTCGATGTCTTGCGGACCAAGTTGAGGTGGGGGGGGAGTAGGACATAAGATATTAAGTTTTAAGTTTAAAGTGTTAAGTTTTAAGTGAAGGTAGGGTATCTATTTTTAATAAAAATCAAATCGACAGAATACCTTCCCTTTAAACTTTACACTGAACACTTTAAACTTCTTTTTTTCACGGCCTCGCCCCGGCGTCGGTGACCTGCGGCACCGGATCGGGCGGCAGGTTCCCACGGATCAGGACACTCTTCTGCATGGCGTCGACCACCCGGTTGACCTCTTCGACCCCCTGGCGGATCTCCAGGATTCCCTCTTTGAAGGTGGTGGTGATCTCGGGCACCTGGCGGCTGCCGGCCTTGATGTTCTCCATCGTGGTTTGCAGGTCGCCGGCCGATGCCTCAATGGCCTGAAGGATGGTCCTGGCCTCTTGAATGCCGGCATTGATGGCGACGCCGGTTTCTTTGAAAGCCGCAAGGTTGTCGTTGACCAGCTGCACGGTGGTGGGGGCCATGGCTGCTGCCTGGTCGATATTGGCCAGTATATCGCCCATTTGCTCGATGTTGTCCACGATGCGCTGCATCAGGTCTTCGGATTTCAACATCAGGCCCATGGGCCCCTTTCCGGCCTCGAGGTCCGCAGTGAGCTTGGCCATATCCTTGCTGATGCGTTCGAGATTATCCAGTGTGGCGAGCAGCGGGCCGTTGGGATCGCTGAGGTTTTCACTGACCTTGGAGATGTCCTGGATGGCCGTGACGACCATCTTGGCCGTCTTTTCGACTTCGAATTCGGTCAGCAGATCGTCGATGGATCGCTTTTCACGGGACGGAATGGCTCCGTTTTGGGCAATGGGCGGTGCCTCGGCCGAGCCCGGCAGGATGGCGATATACTCGGAGCCGATCAGGGTGGGGCTTTCGACCACGGCCACCGCATCTTCACGGATGCGTGGGGTATATTTCTGCCGGATGGCCAGTTTGACCAGCACGCGGTTGTTCTCGAGGGTGATGTCATCCACCTTGCCGATATCGGCTCTGAAGAGTTTGACCGGCGCGTTGACTTGCAGGTTATAAGTTTCGCTAAACGTGGTGTAGTAGGTTACATACGTTTCGAACCAGTCTTTGCCGCGCCCGATCATCACGACGCTCAACAGGAGCAGCAGGAGTACGCCTGCCACGAAAGCGCCCACGATCTTTTCTATCTTTGAGAATTCCATCTCCATGTCGATTTGTTTTCTCCGCCGGGCTGACCGTTGGATGACGGCCGGGATGGTATCATGGCGATCCGGCTGATATCGTTCCAGGCACCGTCATCGTCAAGCTCCCCTTGTCTACCACAATTTTTCGATTGGCGAAACGCGCGAACAACCGTTGATCGAAGGATAGGAAGACGGTCGGCAACCGTTGCGCGATCATTTGTTCGAAAAGGGCGACGAGCAGATCGAACTTGGCATGCCCGATAAAGTCTTCGGGCTGGGAGAGCAGCATCACGTGTGCCTTTTTCGTCCACTCACGAATAACGATGGCCGCTTGAATCTCCATGGTATTGAGCAGGGAGGGCCGCTGGTCGAGTTTTTCCATCAGTCCGAAGGATTGGCAGAGGCGCAGAACGTCGGGCTCGAGATCGATATCCAGGCGGTTTTCATGGTAGTAGCGCTGCAGCAACAGGTTTTGTCGAACCGTCAAGTTGCTGATCAAGGCAGCGTCGCGGGCCACATAACCGATCCGTTGCTTGCAGCAGAGCATGTCGCCGTAGCGGCGCAGATCGTGAGGTTGTCCATTAAACACATACGTGCCTTTGGACGGCATCGCCAATGTGGCCAGGGCCTTGAGAAACAGTTGCGCATCATCGGAATTGGGGCTTTCGATGGCGCACACGTCCCCTGTTGCCAGGGTAAAGGAGATATCGCGCAGTCCCTCTCCGGAACCCTGGGGTGGCACACTGTAATCCTGGAGTTGTACGACATGCATGGCTATAGGTAAAAAGCAATTGAAATCAATGCGTTAATAACAAGGCAATAAAAAAAACATTCGATGGCCGAGCGCGATGTGGCCACCGGCACCTCCGTGATGCGAATTTTGGTCTCGAACCCGCGATACAGGCTGGTCACGGTAATTACGATGCCGAAGACCATCGCCTTGAGGAACCCGACCCCGATATCCGCGGGTATGATGGCTTTGGCGATCTGGTATAGGAAGTTGCCCATGGGGATGTCCGTCGCCGCCCAGACGACGACGTAGCCCCCCAATAGCGACACCAGGTCGAAGACGATGAACAGCCCGACCATTGCCGATGTGATCCCGATCAGACGCGGCAGACACACCACGCGGATCGGGTCCAAGCCAGCCATCTCCAGGGCATCCAGCTCATGCAGCACCCGCATGTAGGAAATTTCGATGGTGACTGCGGTGGCAGACCGCAGGATCACCAGTAAGGCGGTGATGACCGGACCGAGTTCGCGGATGACTAGCAGGACCGACAGGCGGCCGAAATCGTATTGTCCGGACAATTTGGCGAATTGGACGATGACCATGCTGCCGACCAGCAGGGCCACGGGTATCAGGATCGGCAAGGCCTGCACGGCGGTGAAATAGAGTTGTTCGATGACGATGCGGCGGATCAGGGCACGGCCCGCCTGGGGGCGGTCTCGAATCTGGGCGAGCATGCGGTAGAACAATGCGAACAGGTCCAGCATGTGGGTGAAGGCGTCAATGGTTTTGCGGCCGATATAACCGATAACCTGTTCCATAACCCGTTACTGGCCCCGTTGCACCTCGTCTGAGGATTGGTTGACTTCCAGAGAGTCTTACAATATATTGTTCGACACGGTCAACAGTTTGGATAACTACCTAAAAACAGTAGACTAATAATGCGCATCTGGTTTTCTTTGAGTTGTTGCCTGCTGATTGCCTGCCCCCTGGTCGGTTTCGCCGAACCTCATGGCGCATTCATTGAAACCCTGCCCAACGGCAGCATCCATTGGAGCGATGGGGTCCTGATGGCCCACAGCAGAATTTTTTCCGACACCCCCTCCGACACATCATCGGTCGAGGGCGGCCCATCCAAGGAGGCGATGCTGCGTCGGTCCCGGGAAGCGTCGATCCACCAGTTGCTCGTGACCATGGCGCATATCCGCATGGATGCCTTTCGGTATGTGGGCCACGTCATGTCGGCGGACCCGAAGGTTGCGGCCAGGGCAGCGGAGATGGCGGCCGCCGCTTCGGTCATTGACGCCGGGCCATCGGATGAAGCGGGAGGTGTCGCGGTCCAGGTGCAGATGTCCATGCTCGGTCCACTGGCTCAATTGGTGTTGCCCGAGTCGATCAAACCGGTGGAGAGCATCAAATCCTTCACTCCGGCTGCCCCGGGAAACACGGCGTCCGGATCTCCCGAACTGCGCACGCCGCCGGAGGAGCCGAATGTCTTTACCGGGCTGGTCGTCGATGCGCGCGGCACGGGCGCCCGGCCGGCCATGGTGCCGATGCTGGTCGATGAGAATGGCAGGGAGATCTTCGGATCGGCCTTTGTCAGCCGTGATTATGCGGTGCAGCAAGGCGTTTGTATGTATGTCAGTGCCTTGGATAAACCGGAGCGGCATCCGCGGGTGGGGCCCAAGCCGCTCGTCGTAAAGGGGTTGCACACCCTCGAAGATCGAAATTGTGATGTGGTGATCAGCAACGCCGATGCCGCCAAATTGCGGGACGCATCTGCCAATTTGGGGTTTTTGAAAAAATGCCGCGTGATCATTATCCTTGATCCGTAGGTGTGCCGAGGTGGTGTGATGTCAAAGGTAAGATTTTTCTGGTGGGGGACCGCGTGTGCAATCTTGATCGTGATGGCATGCGGCCCGAACACCATTTTTCTGCGCCAGGGGTTGGACACGCCGGCCCATCATGTGGCCAACGGGCAAGCCTTGATCGACCGCAAGAAATTCATCGATGCCTGCAGGGAGTTCGAACGGGCGAGAGAGCTGGATCCCTACTATACGGATGCCTATATCGGACTGGGTCTCTCCTATGCCGGCAGCGGCGATTATCCCAAAGGGTTGGAAATGATGCGGCTGGCCGAGGCCATGGCGGACAACGACCGGGAACGCGAGAACGTCCATCAAGGATATGAACGACTGAACCGCTTCAAACCCTAATCGCTCCTTTCCTCCATCTTCGAGGGCCATTTGCCCTCGCCTGCCCTCAGCCGGTTTGCGACCGGCGCTAACAGAAATCTAACACGAGACAAACAATAGCCAAACAGGCCGGGGTTAGCTTGGCCGTGTCGTTGTTCCGGAACACGATGTTTCCGGGCACCGGGTTTTGGCGATGTGTTCTGTAAGGAGCCGCCTTGTTTGATGATATGAGAATTGAGGTTGTCGCATGATCTCTCCCGGGATTCTAGTGATTCTCCTTCTGGGGATGACGGCCCTGGCCTACTACATTGGATTGCGTCGCTCTGTTGCGGTGGCCGGCAACCCGGCCGCGGTGCGCGCCCTCCATTCGCGACCGCCGTATTACGGCATGCTCACCGCCTTGTGGTGCGGCCTGCCCGCCCTGATCATCTTCGCCGGCTGGCAGGCCTTTGAATCCACCGTGATCACCCACTTCGTAGTGGCCGCGTTGCCGCCGGAGCTTCGCGAACTTTCGCCCGCCCAATTGAGTCTGGTGCTCAACGACATCAAAAACCTCAACAGCGGCAACATTCTGTCCGGCCAAATCAATCCGGCCATCCAGGCGGCCGCAGACCATTATCGACGTCTCCAGGGGATCGCAAACATCGCCCTGGCCGTGGTGGTACTGGCCGTAGCCATCTCGGCTGTGGCGGTACTGCGCAGCCGGATCAACAAACACCTCAGGGCCCGCAACCACGTGGAGCGCATCATCCTGTGGGTCCTGGGGGCCTCGTCGACCGTGGCCATTTTTACCACCATCGGCATCGTGCTGTCGGTCTTGTACGAGGCGATTCGATTTTTCAAGGCCGTTCCAGTCACCGAGTTTCTATTCGGTTTGCAATGGAGCCCCCAGATGGCCATCCGCAGCGACCAGGTAGGGGCCTCGGGTGCCTTCGGCGCCATTCCGGTCTTCGCCGGCACCTTGCTCATATCGGGGATCGCCATGGCCGTCGCCGTGCCCATCGGGCTGATGGCCGCCATCTACATGTCCGAGTACGCCGGCAAACGCTTTCGGGCCGTGTCCAAGCCGCTGATGGAGATCCTGGCGGGCATTCCTACCGTGGTCTACGGCTTTTTTGCGGCCCTGGTGGTGGCGCCCATGATTCGAAACCTCGGACAGACCGTGGGGCTCGATGTCTCCTCGGAAAGTGCTTTGGCCGCCGGATTGGTGATGGGGATCATGATCATTCCGTTTGTCTCGTCGCTTTCCGACGACATGATCAACGCCGTGCCGCAATCGCTGCGTGACGGTGCCTACGGGCTCGGTGCCACCAAGTCCGAGACGATCAAGCAGGTGGTGTTGCCGGCCGCGTTGCCGGGCATCGTCGGGGGGGTGCTGCTGGCGGTTTCGCGGGCCATCGGCGAGACCATGATCGTGGTGATGGCCGCCGGTCTGACCGCCAATCTGACGCTGAATCCCTTCAAGACCGTGACCACCGTGACGGTCCAGATCGTTACCCTGCTGGTGGGCGACCAGGAGTTCGACAGCCCCAAGACATTGGCGGCCTTCGCGTTGGGCTTGCTGTTGTTCCTCATCACGCTGGGATTGAACATCATTGCCTTGAAGGTGGTGCGCAAGTACCGGGAGCAGTATGAATAAGGAACTCAAAACTATCGATATCGTCAACCGGGGATTGGAGCGGCGATACCGGGCCGAGCGACGCTTCCGGCGCCTGGGTCTGGGGGCCATCGTGATCAGCCTGGCGTTTCTCTCGATCCTGTTCGCCAGCATTTTCATGAATGGCCGCGGGGTGGTGTTCCAATCCCGAATTGAGCTCGATGTTTTTTTCGACCCCGAGCTTTTCAGCGAGGGCGACGTGGGCCGTCAGGACTACCCGCATCTGGTAAAAACAGCTCTTTACAATATGTTTCCGGAGGTATCGGGGCGGAGTGCCAAGCGTAGTCTGTATGCCCTGGTCAGCTCGGGTGCGGCCTTCCAGTTGCGGGCCATGGTCCTGGAGGACCGCTCGCTCATCGGCAAAACCCTCCCGATCTGGGTGCCGGCCGACGATGACGTCGACATGCTCCTCAAGGGGCACCTGGAGCGGGAGAGCGGGCGCCTTTCCGAACAGCAGCTGGCCTGGATCGACCAGTTGATCTCGCAAGGACGACTCGAGAAAAGATTCAATACCGCCTTTTTCACTTCCGGCGACAGCCGCGAGCCGGAATTGGCCGGTATCTGGGGAGCGGTCTGCGGCAGTTTTTTCACTCTGGTGGTGACCCTGGTGTTGTCGTTTCCCATCGGAGTCGCATCGGCCACCTACCTGGAAGAGTTCGCGCCGCGCAATCGCTGGACCGACCTGATCGAAGTCAACATCAACAACCTGGCGGCCGTGCCTTCCATCGTGTTTGGTCTGCTCGGTCTGGCCGTATTCCTCAACGGCTTCGGCATGCCCCGGTCGGCACCGATCGTGGGCGGCCTGGTGCTGTCGCTGATGACGCTGCCCACGATCATCATCGCCAGTCGCGCGGCGCTGCAATCCGTGCCGCCGTCGATTCGGGAGGCGGCCCTGGGGGTGGGGGCGAGCAAGATGCAGATGATCCTTCATCATGTCCTGCCGCTGGCCCTGCCCGGCATGCTGACCGGCACCATCATCGGCATGGCCCGCGCCCTGGGAGAGACGGCGCCGTTGCTCATGATCGGCATGGTGGCCTTTATCGTGGATATTCCGGCCGGCTTTACCGATCCATCGGCTGTGTTGCCCGTGCAGATCTATCTCTGGGCAGACAGCCCGGAACGGGCCTTTTTGGAGCGGACCTCGGCCGCCACCATGGCGTTGCTGGTATTCCTGATCGCCATGAACGGGTTGGCTGTGGTGTTGAGGAAGAAGTTCGAGCGCCGCTGGTAGCGGCGGATGCCGTCGGCTCGTCCATGTCGGGCTGGTTTGCGGCAATTTCATTTTATAATCAAGCAGTAAGCGAACGAGAGACCAATCAAGGAGGAAGTCATGTTAAGAAAAAGAGTAGCACAGTGGGTAGCCGCCGGGTTCTTCATTGCCGGATCGGCGGGTCTGGTGGCGGCCGATGCGGCCAGGGATTACGTCAGCATCGTGGGATCTTCCACCGTCTATCCGTTTGCGACGGTGGTGGCCGAGCAGTTCGGTAAAACCACCGCGTTTAAAACGCCCAAAATCGAATCCACTGGTTCAGGCGGTGGGTTCAAGCTTTTTTGCGCCGGCGTGGGCGTGCAGCATCCGGATATCACCAATGCCAGTCGTCGCATGAAACCGACCGAATTCGAGATGTGCAGCGACAATGGCGTCAAAGACATTCTGGAGGTGAAAATCGGCTACGACGGCATCGTGGTGGCCAATTCCAAAAAGTCCCCCCAGCTGAAGTTGACCCGTAAAGAGGTCTATCTGGCGCTGGCCAAACAGATCCCGGATCCCAAGGGCGGCGAAAAGGTCATCGACAATCCATACAAGACCTGGAAGGAGATCAACCCGGCATTGCCGGCCACCAAGATCGAGATGCTGGGACCGCCGCCCACTTCAGGAACGCGCGACGCTTTCGTGGAACTGGTGATGGAAGCCGGTGCCGATTCATATGGTTGGGTCAAGGGATTGGCCAAGAGCGACAAGAACCGATATAAGGCTATCGCCCACACAGTGCGCGAGGACGGCGCCTACATCGAAGCCGGTGAAAACGACAACCTGATCGTTCAGAAACTGGATGCCAATCCCGACGCCATGGGGATTTTCGGTTTCAGCTTCCTCGATCAGAATGTGGACAAGATTCAGGGCGCGATGGTCGATGGGGTTGCGCCGACCTTCGAAGCGATCGCCGACGGCAGTTATCCGGTATCACGGCCCCTGTTTTTCTACGTCAAAAAGGCCCACGTGGGCCAGATTCCCGGGATCAAGGAATATCTCGGAGAGTTTACTTCCGAAAAGGCCTGGGGTGATGACGGCTATCTGGCCGACAAGGGCTTGATCCCCATGCCGGAAAATGAGCGCAAGCAGTTCAGTTCCGATGTGAAAACCCTGAAGAGCCTTTCCATCGGTCAATTGAAGTAGTGGCAAAACCGGGGAGAGATAGCGGTTTCTTGAGAAATTTTTCCCCGGCGTGTTTAGGGCGGGCTTCATGCCCGCCCTTACGGATTGGAAGATTCGTGTTTATTTTAAATTTTTCGGGGCGGCGCACGGCCGGTTTGCGCGGCGGTGCGCCGTATGTTATTCGTGTGACTGGGTTTGGAGTGATGCCATGATAGTCGCCTTTCAGCATGATCAAACCTCACAAAAGGAGTCCGGTGTGAGCAGCGAGGAGAAGGCCAGAGGCCACAACATGCAGACCGCCTCCGACGACAGGGTCGTTGCACCATACAAAAACAGAGGCGATGGGCACACCGTCGGGCATCCGTTTGTCGACGATCCGCGCATGACCTGCCGCGACGTCAATGTCTACTACGGTGACAAACATGCCATCATCAATGTTTCCCTCGATATTGCGCGCAACGAGGTCATTGCCATGATCGGTCCCTCGGGATGTGGCAAATCCACCTTCATACGCTGTTTGAACCGCATGAACGATACCATCGAGGGATGCCGGATCACCGGCGACATCCTGCTCGACGGTGTCAATATCTACGATCGCCAAATCGATGTAGTGCCGTTGAGGGCCCAGGTGGGAATGGTGTTTCAGAAACCGAACCCTTTCCCCAAGTCGATTTACGACAATGTCGCCTACGGCCCCAAGATTCACGGTCTGGCCCTCAACCGCGCCGAGTTGGACGAGATCGTGGAGACGTCGCTGATCAAGGCGGGATTGTGGGATGAGGTCAAGGACCGCCTCAACCACCCGGGCACCAGCCTGTCCGGCGGACAGCAGCAGCGCCTCTGCATCGCGCGCACCATCGCGGTGGGTCCGGAAGTGATTCTCATGGATGAGCCGTGCAGCGCCCTGGACCCTATCGCCACGGGCAAAATCGAAGAGTTGATCGACGAGCTGCGTCAGCAGTACTCCATCGTCATCGTGACGCACTCCATGCAGCAGGCGGCCCGCGTTTCCCAGCGCACCGCCTATTTTCACCTGGGAGACTTGATCGAGGTGGGCAGCACCGACGAGGTGTTCACCACGCCCATGCACAAGCTGACGCAGGATTATATCACCGGCCGATTCGGATAGGTGGTGTCGGGAGGAACGCATGTCGAAACATTTGCGCAGAGAATTGGAAAAAATTAAGAAAAAGATGCTCTCCCTGGGCGCCCTGGTCGAAGAGCGGGCGCGCATGGCGGTCGAGGCCGTCGAGGGGCGGGATGCCGATATCGCCGAGCGGATCATCAATTCGGATTGGGAAGTCGACGAGATGGAGGTGGAGATCGAGGAGGAGTGTCTGAAGCTGCTGGCGCTTTACCAGCCGGTGGCCGTGGACCTGCGGTTTCTCGTCGCCACCATCAAGATCAACAACGACCTGGAGCGCATCGGCGACGAGGCGGTCAATATCGCGGAACGGTTGCAGGTCGTGGCCAAGCGTCCGCCACTGGCCTTTGTCTTCGATTACACCCCCATGGCCGAAAAGGTGCTGGCCATGCTCAAGATGAGCCTGGACGCCCTGGTCAACCTGGATGTGGACACGGCCTACAAGGTCATCTTCATGGACGATGAGGTGGACGATATCCAGGTTCAGGCCTATCAGCGCATCAAGCAATCGATCAAGGAGAATCCGGACCGGGTCAGCTTACTGATCAACCTGCTGCTCATCTCGCGCCACCTGGAACGGCTGGCCGACCACAGCACCAACATCGCCGAGGAGGTGGTCCATCTGATCGAGGGCGAGATCGTGCGCCACGGGAAGATTCCCGAATAAAACAGGCAAGATTCAGAAAGGAGGTCGCCATGAAAGTATTGATCGTTTTTTATTCCACCTATGGTCATGTCTACAAAATGGCCGAGGCCGTGGCCGAAGGTGCCAGGCAGGTGCCAGGCGCCGAGGTGGTCCTGCGACGCGTACCGGAGACGCTTCCAGAGGGTGTGTTGGAAAAAATGGGTGCTGTTGACGCCCAAAAGACGTTTGCCCAGATTGCCGTGGCCACGGTCGACGAATTGACATCGGCCGATGCCATCATCTTCGGGACGCCCACGCGATTCGGCAACATGTGCGGCCAGATGCGGCAGTTCCTGGACGCCACCGGCCAGCTCTGGTCCCAAGGGTCATTGGTCGGAAAGGTGGGCAGCGTCTTTGCCAGCACGGCCACCCAACACGGCGGACAAGAGGCCACGTTGCTCTCTTTTCAGATTACCCTGCTGCACCATGGGATGGTCATCGTCGGTCTGCCCTACACCTTTCAGCAGCAGATGCGCAACGATGAGATCACCGGAGGATCACCTTACGGCGCAACGACCATTGCCGGCACGTCCGGAGAGCGCTGGCCCAGTCCAAACGAACTGGACGCGGCGCGCTTCCAGGGCAAGCACGTGGCCGGCATAGCCGCCCGGCTGAAAGCTTAGGCCCTTGGTTTTGCTTTCATTTCAATAGGAATTCTTGCGATTTGCCCCAAAAGAGGGCATAGTGACCATGACTTGCCGGTCTGCAAAAACCGGGACTTTCCTCTCCCACCTTATGGATGAAGAAAGGATTGGCGCTCATGGTCTACACGACAGCTGAGTTTTCGATCGAAATCACCGAACTGAAAAAGCAATTCCGCGTGTCGAGTTTTAGCGGAAATGAAGGGCTGTCCCAGCTGTTTGGGTTCCAGGTCTATCTGCAGTCGCAGGATGATGAGATCAAAGCCGATGACATGGTGGGGAAATCCGCCGTGTTGACCATTAAAAACGGCCCCGAGACGCGGCGGATCTGTGGCATCTTTTCGCGCTTCTGGTGGATCGCGGAAGTCGACGGCAACACGATATTTTACGCCGATCTGGTGCCGGCCCTGTGGTCCCTGACCCAACGGTTCGATTGCCGGATCTTCCAGAATAAAACGGTGCCCGAAATCGTCGCCGAAGTGGTGCGCGAAGCCGGGATCAGTGCGGATCATCTCAATTCCAAATTGTTGCGCAACACCTATCCCGTCCGCGAATTTCGCCTTCAATACAGGGAATCGGATCTCAATTTCATTGCCCGCTTGATGGAAGAAGAGGGGATCTACTACTATTTCGATCACCGTTACGACGAGCAGCAGGGTAGCGGCCACCATGTGTTGGTCATGGTGGATGCCCCCTCGTGCCACAAGTCGATCGACGGGAAGTCCGAGGTGTTGTTTCATGAAGTCACCGGAGAGGTCCAGGACGAAGAACACATCTACGATTACCGCTTCGGTTATCAAACCCGCCCGAATGCCGTCTCCTTAAGAGACTACAACTACGAACGGCCGGACATCGTGCTGCAGGGCAAAGCCCAGGGCAGCCCAGCGGGCCATCTTGAAATCTACGATTATCCGGGCGAATTTGCCGAGTTGCCCGAAGGCAACCAGGCGGCCCGCGTCCGTTATGAAGAGATGCAGGCCCAGACCGCCTTCGGATCGGGGCAAAGCAATTGCTGCCGTTTGACGCCCGGATTCTTGTTTAAAATGGAAGGCCATCCGCGGAAAGCGTTCAACCAGGAATACATGCTTCTTTCGGTGCAGCATTCCGGCTCGCAGCAGAAAGCCCCGACGGATCCGGAGATCAAGGGCCCGGAGGACTTGATTACAGGCTTGCTTTCGGAGATCGGGCTGGACAAGCTGGGGCCCCTGTCCGCCGACCAGATCGTTCCAGGATTGTTGTCCAATACGGGTATCGCCTCTCAACTGCCCCGCCTGGCACTTGGGCCGCTGGGCGTCTTTTCACTGTTCGACATGTTCAACAATCTGAAAAAGGTGATCGACGCCCTGGTCGGTAAACCCGACACGCAATTGGTTTACAGCAATGGGTTCACCTGCCTGCCCTCCCAGACCGCTTACCGCCCACCCCGCGTGACCCATAAACCGGCCATTTTAGGCTCCCAGACCGCCGAGGTGGTCGGTCCCCCGGAGGAAACGTGTTACATGGATGACCTGGGGCGCGCCAAGGTCAAGTTTCACTGGGATCGCGCCCCATCCGAAGATGAAAAGCGAACCTGTTTCCTGCGGGTGGCCTATCCGTATGCCGGTTCGGATCACGGCTTTCAGTTTCATCCCCTGCCCGGTGACGAGGTCGTCGTGACTTTTCTGGAAGGCGATCCGGACAAGCCCTTGATTACGGGCGTGGTCTACAATGGCTTGAACCGTCCGCCGCTGAAACCCGAAGAACGCATTCAGAATGTCATTCTGACGCCGTATCAACACCGGTTGCTTTTCGATGACCGCGAGGCCCGCGTTCACCTAAAGACCGGCGGCAACCAGACGATCGCAATGGCCGATGGAGCCGGGTACAGCGAATTCGGCAATGAAGCCAGGATCGCCACGGCGGACGACCACTCTTTGCACCTGTGCAAGGGCACCCGGGTCAGCGGGATCAAACTCGAGACCGAAAACGGTCAGAAAGCGGCGTTATGGGACGCACCATCCCCGGCCGGCATCCTGCTGGCGGACAATGGCGAAGACCTGAAGGTCTGGCTCAACTGCGGAGAGAAGAAGATTCTGGTCCAGAACAAGTCGGACCAGGAGATCCAGATCGATTGCCGGAACGGCACTGTACGCGTCATCGGCGGCGGGGTGGAGGTGGTCGGCGGCCAGGTGAACATAAACGGATCCAGCGGCGTGAATATCAAATCCGATGCCAAGGTGGCCATCGAAGCGCCTGTCATCGAGGCCCAGGCCGCGGGATCCTTTTCGGTCAAGGCACCGCAAATCAACCTGGAAGGCGCGACGATCAAATTGTCCGGGGGGCTGATCAACCTGGACGCGGCCCTGGTGAAGGCCATTCTGGTTCAGGCCCAGACGCTGATGTCGACCAGCGTGGTCTCCTCCAGCTATAGCCCCGGCGTGGGTAATGTTATGTGATCGGCATCCCGTGCGTTTGTATTTCCCCCTGAGAATCAAGGAGAAAATAGTATCGATGGCTTCAAATGAGATCAAAGAGAGAGTTGCCATGCTGGCCGAGCGGGAATGGGATCTTCCGGCTATCGAGGCGAAATTCAGGCACCTGGTGGACCATGGCATTCCCAAGGTCAAGCCGGCGCCGGAAACCCTCATTCGCGAGAAAGAGGTTTTTTTGGATCGGGTTCAGCTTGCCGCAGAGCAGTACTGTTATCTCACCCGCAGTTGCGCCAAGGGATCCGCCCTGTCGCTGTTGGAGGCGTTCGGGTTGGGAAACATGGAGATCATCAAGGCTATGGCGCCGTTTCCCGGCCTGGCCATGACCGGCGGCATATGCGGCCCGGTCGCCGGCGGGCTGGTGGCCTTGGGGCTCTATTTTTCCGATACGGATCCGGCCAACTTTCAGAATGTCGCCCACTATGTTGCCGGAAGGCAATATATCCAAAGATTCAAGGCGATGTTCGGCAGCCTGTCCTGCACGGATATCCAGCAGTTGCTGTTGGGCGAGGCCCATGATCCCTTTGCCGGGCCTGACGAGTGGGCCGCATTCAACCAATCCGGCGCCAGGGCGAAGTGTCCGGTCGCGCCTGGCATGGGCGCCCGGCTGGCCGCGACAATTATCATCGAGAGTATGGAAAAAGAGCATCAGAGATAGCGACTTGGATACCATCAACACGACCCCCACCATGCCG
The DNA here is from genome assembly GCF_001293685.1 of Desulfatitalea tepidiphila. Lineage (NCBI taxonomy): Bacteria > Pseudomonadati > Thermodesulfobacteriota > Desulfobacteria > Desulfobacterales > Desulfosarcinaceae > Desulfatitalea > Desulfatitalea tepidiphila. The sequence continues at coordinate 299,431 of NZ_BCAG01000001.1, forward strand.
ATGACCGAGACGCGTCAGAAGCTCGATAGCCACCACAGTCCGACCCGCTTGACCACCCTGGCCCGACTGATGATCGCCGACGCCGATATGTCGCCGTTGCTCAAGGAGATCAGCTTGTGCCTGGAAGATCCGGACGAAGGGGTGCGCCAGTTGGCGGCGGCCGTTCTACCCAAGGCGGGCCCAGGCGCCGTCGGCCGTCTCATCATGGCCCTCGATACACGGCAACCCCTGTCGGTGCGCCAGGCGGCGGTCACCGCGCTGGGCGGGTTTGGCCCTGACGCACAATCCGCCGTCGCGCCATTGATCGCCTGCCTGGCGGATGAAGATTCGGTCTTGCGCGCCAATGCGGTCCTTGCGCTGAGCCGTATCGGTGCACCTGCAGTCGAGGGGTTGACGGCCAGCCTGGCGTCCGAAGATGAACGGGTGCGGCTCGGTGCCATCGAGGCGTTGGGTTGGATAGGGCCGGATGCGCGGCCGTCGGTGGGCACCCTGAAGGCCATTTTTACCCAATTGCCCCTTGAAACGCTTATGGCGAGTCATGCGGCCGTGGTAAAAATCACTGGCCTGGCGGCGGAGGGCGTTTCCATGCTGGTGGCGCGGCTCGACCACCCGGATGCGCGGATTCGTCGAATCTGCCTCGAACTGTTGGCCGAGCTACGGGAAATCGCCGCCGAGGCCGTCGGCCCAATCTTGACCTGCCTCAAAGACCCCGTCGAAGAGGTACGCGCCGCCGCGGCATTGGCCCTCGCCTGCATCAAAGTGCACGGCACCGAAGCGGTCGAAGCGCTCACCCAGCTTCTCGAGGATCCTCATCCGCCTGCCCGGACCCATGCGGCCATTGCCCTGAGCACCATGGGCGCGTCTGCGCAGCCGGCCCTGACGCGCTTGCAACAATTGCAGGCAGACCCGGACGAAAGTGTCGCCGCGACCGCCACCGCGGCGATTCAGCACATCAAAAAGCAGCCAAAGAAAAAGGCCGATTGCTGATATCGGCCTTTTTATCGATTTTGTTGGTCGGTTTGGTGGGTCGGTTTCGTCAGATTCTTTTGGCGTGAGTGTAGATCATTTCGCAGGGCGCTCCCAATTCATAGTCCGCTTCAACCTGTATGGGTGTCGTCAATGGAATTTCGGTCATGAATAAGGCCCTGGCCTCCTTTTTGTCCATTGGGAAAAAGGGCGAACCCGGCTCTGAGTGAAGGTAGAAATCACCCTGCATGACGCCACAGTTCGGACATGTGTTGGCAAAATATTTTGTGCCTATTGTCATTGAATAAGAATACTTAAAAGATGGGACGCGGCTTTGTATGAAAGCCAATACCTCATCCGGCAATTGGATGATATTGGTCAACTTGCAGATATCGCCGTTAATTTCATCGACCTTGATGGCGAGCAGGGCGGCCAGCGGAATCCTTGTGTCACATTTCCAACACGGCCAGTTGGTACTCACTAGAAATAGCGGCGGATTGATTTTCAATTTATTGGTCATGAGATTATTTCAATCTATTGATCTCATAGGATTATAGCTGGTCGGGGCGAGAGGATTTGAACCTCCGACTCCCTGCTCCCAAAGCAGGTGCGCTACCAGACTGCGCCACGCCCCGATTTTGGCCGCTGAATACCATGGCTGAGGGTCTGAAGCAACCCATATCCTATTTGGCTCACCACGGTGCCGTCAACGTTCGTGGCGCAGGGAAGCCGCAAAATAGCGTTCCACACCCCTGGCGATGGCCTTGGCCAGGGCGGCCTGATATTCGGCGGACCGCAGTTCCTCTTCGGTCGAGGGATGGGTCAGGTAACCCACTTCGATGATCACGGCCGGCATGTCGGCGCCCTGCAACACTGCCAGAGGCGCTGCAATGGTGCGGACAGTGGGGTGGCCGGCGAGCTGGGTCAAGCTTTGCCTGAGGCTGCCGGCCAACGCCTGGCTGGCGTTCAAATGGGCCATCTGGGCCTGATGCCATAAGGGCAGCGCCGTGTTGGACGACGAAGGGGCTGCGACCGCTCGGGCCGCCGGTTGATAATGGTAGATGCCCATGCCTTCGGTATTGCGCAGGTAACTTGCCCCCGTGTGGATGCTGATGAACAGGTCGGCCCGATGGTGATTGGCAATGGCGGTGCGTTCCTCGAGAGGGATGTCGTAGTCGTCGCTACGGGTGAGGACGACCCGGTAGCCAGGTTCCAGGCGGTGGGTCAGCTCTCTTGCGATGGCCAGGCAGATCTCTTTTTCGGTGGCGCCGGCGTTGCCGCGGCCGCCGACATCCTTGCCGCCGTGGCCTGGATCGATCGCCACCGTGCCATGGGCGCCGGCAAAAGGAGAGGGAGGCTGATCCTGGGCCTTTGCAGCGCTCGGTGTGACGATCACCATCGTCATATAAAGGATGATGGGGACCAGGCCCGTCGGTATTTTGCGGCGTTCAGTGGTCACGTGTTTTCGCTTGACACCCATCTGGTTTAATATTAACTAAAATTTTTTGTTTTCACTTTAGTTGAAAAGGGTTGAATGTCAAGTACCTAAATCGGGTCTGGGCCATAAATCGCGCGAGAGTGGCGGAATTGGTAGACGCACTGGACTTAGGATCCAGCTCTGGCGACAGAGTGGGAGTTCAAGTCTCCCCTCTCGCACCAAATCTCATGCCTCCACGAGCGATCTTCAGGGTCGAATGCACAATCGGGTATAGCGGCCGCGGGCTTCGGATGGCCGGATGGCGCGGAAAATGCGAAGTGCCTTGAGAAAAGTTCCTTGAGGCACTTTATTATTGGTTGAGAAAGGTGTGTGGTTATGAAAGTGACTGTCGAAGATCAAAGCAGCGTCAAAAAAGTGTTGCATATCGAAGTGCCCCAGGAAACAGTGGTTTCCGAGATCAACAAGGCCTATGCAGAGCTTAAGAAAACGGCCAAGATCAAAGGGTTCCGTCCCGGCAAGACGCCGCGGTCCGTTTTGGAGCGCATGTATCGCAAAGATGTTCACGCCGACGTATCCGCCAAACTGATTCAGGATTCGTTTATCGAGGCCATTCAGCAGACCGGCCTCAACATCGTCGGCTCACCCGAAGTCGATCCCCCGGAACTCAAGGACCAAAGTGCCTACGCCTTTGACGCCAAGGTGGAGATTCGGCCCGAGATCAACGACATCAATTACAAAAACCTCAATCTGACCAAGAGCAAGTACGGGGTCAGTGACGAGGAGCTCGACGTGCAGTTGAAGCTGTTGCAGCGGAACATGGCCAAGCACAACAAGGTCGAGGAGGCGCGTCCGGTGGCCATCGGTGACGTCGCGGTCATCGAGTACGAGGGTTACAAGGATGGTCAACCTCACGAATCGACTCCAAAAACCGATAACTTTGTCGTCAAGCTCGGCGAGGGAAAGGTGGTCAAGGACCTGGATGATGGCATCGTGGGGATGCAGGTCGGCGAGGAACGGGAGATCCCGGTCACTTTCCCGGACGACTATTTCGGCAAGGAGCTTGCCGGCCAGCAGATCCTGTTCAAGGTCAAACTCAACGAGATTCGCGAAGAGGTCCTGCCTGAGATCGACGATGCGCTGGCCAAGAGCCTGGGGGATCAATTCGAATCCCTGGAGATGCTGAAGGATAAGATCCGGGAAAATCTGCAGAATGGATATGACAAGCGGATCGAACAGGAGTTGAACGAGCAGATTTTTACCCAGCTGCTCGATCAGGTCCAGTTTGAGGTTCCCGATACCATGGTCACTTCCGAACTGGATCATATCATCAAGGATGCCGAGCGTTCTTTTGAATACAGCAATAAATCCATGGAGGAACTCGGAATTTCAAGGGAATCCATGGCCGAGAAATATCGTCCGGTGGCCGAAAAGCAGGTGCGGCGGCATTTGATCCTCTCCAAACTCATCGACCAGGAAAAGCTCACGATGAGCGACGAGGAGATGGAGGTCGGGCTGCAGGAGATGGCCCAGATGTATCGTCAGCCGGTGGAAAGCATCAAGGCGTTTTACAAGCAGGATCCCAACAGCCTGGCATTTTTTGAGCACACCTTGCTTGAAAAGAAAGCGTTGAAGCTTATCATTGATTCTAACGCGGTTCAGGAGGTCGATCCCTCCGGCCGGCAGGCCACCGACGAGGTGGCCGGCGCCCCGGAATCGAAGAGCTCTTGATCTGGTGGGGATTGGCGCTATAATTACAACAATGAGACAGCCGAAGCGGACGGAATCGGCCAGGAGGTCCAGGCCGGTGCACAGTCCAGGCTGAAAGGAGTGTTAGCGTGACGGTCATTCCAATGGTCATCGACCAAACCAGTCGTGGTGAACGGGCTTACGATATCTATTCCCGTTTGCTCAAGGATCGCATCATCTTTCTGGGAACCCCCATCAACGACGAGGTGGCCAACCTTCTGATCGCCCAGTTGCTTTTTCTGGAATCCGAAGACCCGGACAAGGATATCAACTTTTACATCAATTCACCCGGAGGATCGGTTACCGCTGGATTGGCAATCTATGATACGATGCAATACATCAAACCGGATATCGCCACGGTATGCATCGGTCAGGCCGCTTCCATGGGAGCCTTGCTGCTGGCTGCCGGAACCGCCAAAAAGCGTTATTCACTGCCCAATTCCCGAATCATGATTCATCAACCCATGGGCGGCGTTCAGGGGCAGGCATCAGACATCGAAATTCAGGCCCGTGAGATACTGCGCATGCGCGAGACGCTCAACAAGATCTTGAAGGAGCACACGGGCAAGGATCTGACCCAGATCCAGAAAGATACCGACAGGGACTATTTCATGTCGGGTATTGAAGCCAGGGATTACGGGATTGTCGATCATGTGATCCGCAATCGCGAAGACCTGGACACCATTGATAAGGCGGAGAAGTAATCAACATGGCAAAAAAAGACGATCCAAATGACAACCTCTTTTGTTCCTTCTGCGGAAAGAATCAAAAAGAGGTTAAAAAGTTGATCGCCGGTCCGGCCGTTTACATCTGCGATGAATGTATTCAGCTGTGCAGTGAGATCATCGAAGAGGAAACAGAGAAGGAGGTCGGGGAACTGGCCAACCTGATGCTTCCCAAGGAGATCAAAAAGAAGCTGGATGAATACGTCATCGAGCAGGATACGGCCAAGAAGATCCTTGCCGTGGCCGTTTATAACCATTACAAGCGGCTCGATACCACTCTGAGCACCAGCGATGTGGAGATTCAAAAAAGCAATATCCTGCTCATCGGACCCACAGGCAGCGGAAAGACCCTGCTGGCCCAGACCCTGGCGCGTTTTCTCAATGTGCCGTTCACCATCGCCGATGCCACCAGCCTGACCGAGGCCGGCTATGTGGGTGAGGATGTGGAGAATATCATCCTCGCGTTGCTGCAAAACGCCGATTATGATGTGGAAAAGGCCAAGCGCGGCATCGTCTACATCGACGAGATCGATAAGATCGCCAGCAAGTCGGACAATCCGTCGATCACCCGCGACGTGTCGGGAGAGGGGGTGCAGCAGGCCCTGCTCAAGATCATCGAGGGCACCACGGCCAGCGTGCCGCCCAAGGGCGGACGCAAACACCCGCAGCAGGATTTCGTCAAGGTGGACACCTCCAATATTCTGTTCGTCTGCGGCGGTACCTTCAGCGGGCTGGATCAGATCATCAAGCGTCGCCTGGGCACCAAGGCCATGGGATTCGGCGCGAAAATCGTCAAAGAAAAGGAAGCGCCTCTGGGCGAAGTGCTGCGCGAGGTCCAGCCCGAGGATTTGATCAAGTATGGCCTGATTCCCGAATTTCTGGGACGTCTGCCGGTCATCGCCACGCTGGATGAGCTGAGCGCCAAATCCCTGGTGCGCATTCTCACGGAACCCAAAAACGCGCTGGTCAAACAGTACCAGAAGCTTTTCGAGGTGGAGGGGGTCAATCTGCGTCTGACCGACAGCGCCCTGTCGGCCATAGCCGACCAGGCGATCAAGCGCAAATCGGGTGCCCGCGGGTTGCGTGCCATCCTGGAGGGTTGCATGCTCGATATCATGTACGAAATACCCTCTATCGAAAATGTCAAAGAGTGCGTCATCGGCGAAGATGTGGTGCTCCACAAGGAAGATCCGATTCTGCTTTACGAGCAAACGAAAAAACAGGCTTAACCGTTCGATGGGATTCCCCCGCCCGTGAGGTCCGGCCGGTGCCGCCCGGACCGGACCTCGTTCCCGGGTGGGGCGGCCACCCGCCCTCCGCATGGTCCCCGCTCGCATTCAATGGGACGACTTGTCTGTTGGCACCCGATTGCTGTACAATTCAACCTGATGTATTAAATTGTGAGTTGTCGGATGGCCGACGGATCGATCACAGGTTTCCAGGAGTAGGATACAGGCATGGTGAATATCACGCGATTTTTCAAAAACGAAGATAATGAACAGAGCGGGCAGCTGCTGCCCCTGCTGCCGTTGCGCGATATCGTTATCTTTCCGCAGATGGTCGCGCCCCTGTTCGTGGGGCGACCCAAATCCGTGGCAGCACTTTCCAATGCGATGAACACGGCGGATAAGTATATTTTTCTGTCCACCCAGCGCAGCGCCAACGTCGACAACCCCAGCGAAAAAGATATCAGCCGCATCGGTGTCATCGGCACCGTGCTGCAGTTGCTCAGACTGCCCGACGGCACGGTCAAGGCCCTGGTCGAAGGCAAACAGCGGGCGCGGGTGAGGCGATTCATCAAGGCCGAGGAATTTTTTCAGGTGGAACTCGAGCCCATCGTCGATGTGGTTCCCGCATCGGGAGAGGCCGAAACCGAGGCCCTGGCGCGCAAGGTCAAGGAGGGGTTCGAGGCCTATGCCAAGCTGAACAAAAACATCTCCAAGGACCTGGTGGCCAAAGTGGCCGGCATCGATGACTATATCAAGCTGGCCGATGTCGTGGCGTCTCATTTTTCTTTCAAAATTGAGGACAAACAACGGATTCTGGAAGCGGTTCCCGTCAACCAGAGGCTCGATCTGCTCGTGGAGTTGATCAACCTGGAGATCGAAGTCTTTCGCATGGACCAGCGCATCAAGGGTCGTATCAAGGAGCAGATGGAAAAGACCCAGAAAAATTACTATCTTAACGAACAGATGCGCGCCATTCGCAAGGAGATGGGGACCGAGGACGAGGCCGCCGATGAGCTTCAGGAGCTGGAAAAACGCATCAAGCGCAAGCGCATGCCCAGGGAGGCGGCCAACAAGACTCGCCAGGAGTTCAAAAAGCTCAAGTTGATGACCCCCATGTCGGCCGAGGCCACTGTGGTGCGCAACTACATCGAGTGGATCATCAGCCTGCCCTGGTTCGAACGCAGCCGAACGCACATCGACATCACCGAGGCCGAGCGGATCCTCAATGAAGATCATTACGGCCTGGAAAAGCCCAAGGAGCGCATTCTCGAGTATCTGGCCGTGCAGGCCCTGGTGAAAAAGATTCGGGGCCCCATTCTCTGCCTGGTAGGTCCGCCGGGCGTGGGCAAAACCTCTTTGGCCCGCTCCGTGGCCCGCGCCACAGGCCGGCGGTTCGTCCGCCTCTCGTTGGGCGGGGTCCGCGACGAGGCCGAGATCCGCGGCCACCGGCGCACCTACATCGGTGCCATGCCCGGAAAGATCATCCAGTCTCTCAAGAAGGCCGGCGCCAACAACCCGGTTTTCTGCCTGGACGAAGTGGACAAGATGAGCATGGATTTCCGCGGGGACCCCAGCGCGGCCCTGCTCGAGGTGCTCGATCCGGAGCAGAACTACGCTTTCAACGACCATTACATGGACCTGGATTACGATCTGTCCGAAATATTGTTCATCACCACGGCCAATACCCTGCCCGACATTCCGTTGCCGTTGCAGGATCGCATGGAGATTATCCGGCTGCCCGGTTACACCGAACACGAAAAATACAACATCGCCAAAGAGTTCCTGGTCCCCAAGCAGATCAAGCTCAATGGCTTGACAGCCGAGCAGGTTACCTTTTCGGAAGACGCGATCTACACGATCATCAATCGCTATACCCGCGAGGCCGGTGTGCGCAACCTGGAGCGTGAAATCGCCTCCATCTGCCGCAAGGTGGCCCGCCACGTGGTCAAGACCCAGACCGATAAGCCCATACGCGTCAATGCAGCGGCCGTGCTCAAGTACCTCGGGCCACCGAAATTCAAAAAGACAGAGATCGAAGAAGAGGACCAGGTCGGCATGGCCACCGGCATGGCCTGGACCCAGGTGGGCGGCGAACTGCTCTTCGTCGAAACGCTGGTCATGCCGGGCCGCGGCCAGGTCATGGTCACCGGCAAGCTGGGCGATGTGATGAAAGAGTCGGCCCAGGCCGCCATTAGCTTCGTGCGTTCCCGTGCCGATCTGCTCAACATCGACAACAAATTCTATCGCAAGTACGATCTGCATATTCATATCCCCGAAGGCGCCATTCCCAAGGATGGCCCGTCGGCCGGCATCGCCATGTGCACCTCGGTGATTTCCGCCCTGACCCGTCGGCCCACCCGCCGCGAAGTGGCCATGACCGGCGAGATCACCCTGCGCGGTCGCGTGCTGCCCATCGGCGGGCTCAAGGAGAAGATCATCGCGGCCCACCGGGGGGGGATCAAAAAGATCATCATCCCCAAGGAGAACGAGAAAGATCTCAAAGATATTCCGGACACCATCGCCAAACAGCTGGAAATCGTCACTGTCGAGCACATGGACGAAGTATTGCCCCACGCGCTGGTGCTGGGCGAGGGAGAAAGCCTGTTTGCCAATCAGGACGCCCATTTCGACTTGAGCGGCGTGGATAATCCTCCGGACAAACACGCCCCCATCAATTAGCGCAACTGACCGGGTTCGTCCGCGGTTTTCAGCCGTAGACGAACCCGGTCGATTCCATCGATTTCCCTTCCATTGAAACTGCAATTGCCGCAGCGATTCTAACTGAGTGTGATTCACCCTGAAGGGCCTGCAGCATAGAAGTCGTTTAATAAAAATTATCGCATGGCAACGGTTGTGGCAGGCCCGGGTGGGGCAGGTGGCCAGGGCCACGTGAGCCAGCGGTCTTAGGGCCAGTTAAATGCAGACGGCGGACAAGCGGCCCAGACTGTTTGAGCGCAGCGAGTTTCCGGGCCGCCCGCCGTGCATGTTACTGGCTCTTGACCGCTTGGCGTGTGGCATCGGCCACCTGTCCCACCCGGGCCGGATTTAATGAATGGCATTCGGATAGAACTGCTGCAATTACCGCCGACCGGTTGACACGGCCCCCGTTTCAGGTTAGGAGGGGTCCGGCTGACAGGTGCGGGACGCCCCACAAAGGGACGCCCGTTAAAAGGAAAGATGGTGAGAGTCCATCGCATACCAGCCGTTGCTGTGATCGGGAACGAAAGCCGCAGCATGCCACTGTCGACACCGTGTCGATGGGAAGGCGCGGCCGGTAGGCGCAAGAGACACCGCCCGTGAGCCAGAAAGCCTGCCTGTCGATTGCCGGGGCAACCCACTGCCCACCCTGACGGATACCCGCTGGAAGCTGTCCGTATCGTTTTGGCCCGGCCGAACGCGCCAAGGGAAGCGATACGCAGGTGCCTGCGGGTTTTTTACGCCCACCTTTTCGTCAGGTCCCTCTGTCGTCGATTTTTCTTCCGGATCGTTCGGCCCTTTTCCTCGGTTCATTCATGCAGGAGCAAGCGGTCGATGCAACAGGACAAAGCCTTTGGACAGCTCATCACCCGGCTTATCCAGAAAGGGGACATGACCCGTGAAGAATCCCGGGACGCCTTTACCCGCCTTATGAAAAACGACACTACGCCCATGCAACAGGGCGCCTTTCTGGCCGCCTTGCGCGCCAAGGGAGAGACCGCCCAGGAGGTGGCCGGCGCCTGGGAGGCGATCTACGAGCTGGATACCACCAAGGTGCGTTGCGGGACGGTGAGTGATGCTGACACCCCCCTGATGGAGAACTGCGGCACCGGCATGGACGCCTTCAAAACCTTCAACATCAGCACAGCTGCGGCCATCGTTGCCGCCGCCGCCGGTGTGCCCATGGCGCGCCACGGGTCTCGGGCCATCACTTCGGTGTGCGGCACGGTCGACCTGGCCGAGGCCATGGGTGTGGATGTCGAATGCGAGGCCGACCTCGTGGCCCGCAGCATCGCCCAGGCCAACATCGGCTTGTTCAACGGCATGAGCGCCCGGATCCATGCCCAGGCCCTGGGACGCATCCTTTCCCAGATCCATTTCGGTTCCCCGCTGAACATCGCCGCATCCTTGGCCAACCCGGCCCGGCCGCGTCATGCCGTGCGCGGCGTATATGCCCGCGACGTGATGATACCGGTGGCATCGGCCATGCGGGCGATCGGCTACCGAAGGGCGCTGGTGTGCTGCGGAGAGATCGCCGACACCGGGCGCTGTATCGACGAGGCCTCGGTATGCGGCATCACCTGGTGCGCCGAACTCGATGAAGCGGGGTGCATCCATGAGTATGCATTGTCGCCATCCGCCCTGGGCCTGGATGCCATCGACCCGGCCGATCTGGTGCCCGCGGCCGATCTGCCCACCGAAGCCCGGCGATTCGTGGCCCTGATTCGCGGGAAGAAGAACGGTCTCGCGGGCCGAAGGCAGGCCGTGCTGCTCAACACGGCCCTGATCCTCAAGGTGGCGGGCAAGGCTGCCACCGTCGCCGCGGGGATGGAAAGGGCCCTCGCGGCCATGGACCGCGGAGACGCCTACCGGACCCTGGAAGCCTGGGTGGCGTGTCAGAACAGGGATCCAAAGCGGGGATTGGAACGGCTGCGAAGCCTGACGGCGCCGTAAAACGCCCAATATCTGCGTTGCGCTCATCCCGTGGTCCTTGCGGCGTACGACAAGTACGCCTCAGGACACTGAATTTCGCGCGCCTTGATCTCGAGCGTTTTACGGCGCCGTCCGATATCGGCTTTTTAATACTCCGTCAAACCGGGTCAGCTGAACACAGGAAAGGTGAAGGCAGGTTCGCCGAAGGGGCAGGAAAGGAGAAACGGCATGAAACTGGTATTGACCGCTCCCGGCCTCCTGGAGACACGGGCATCGGGAAGGCCGGCGGCCCAGGATGGCATGACGCGGCTGACCGTCGAATACTGCGGCATTTGCCGCACCGATGCCAAGATGTGGCGCACCGGGCATAGGGACTTGGTGTTGCCCCGGGTGCCGGGGCACGAGGTCGCGGCCCGGGACGACAACGGCCGCCTGTTCACGGTGTGGCCGGGCCACGCTTGCGGACGATGCCGGCATTGTCTTGGGGGTCGCGAGAATCTTTGCGACGGTATGCAAATCATGGGCTTTCACTTCGACGGCGGTTTCAGCCGCCACCTGCTGGCGCCCACCGCCAGCCTGATTCCGGTTCCCGCCGATTTGCCAGCCCACCTGGCCTGCTTCGCGGAACCAGCGGGATGCGCCCTCAATGCCTTGGAAAAACTCGGCCTTGGAGCCGGCGAACGCCTCGTCATTTTCGGCGGCGGAACCCTGGGGTTGATCGCCGCCCTGGCGGCCCGGACCATGGGCGCACAGCCCCTGGTGATTGAAAAGAATCCGGACAAGATCGCCAAATCCGAGGCGTTTCGGCAGATATCGCAGGTCATGGCGCGCAGCGCCGCTCCCCAGGACGATGAGTTCGATGCGATGCTCAATGCCTGCCCCGATCCCGAGGCGTTCGTCCAGGGACTCGTCCGGCTGGCCAGGGGCGGACGCTGCGCCTTTTTCAGCGGTCTGACCGGGGGCGGGCGGCTTCCGGCCGATGGGATCAACCTGATCCATTACAAGGAGGCCGCGGTTTTCGGCGCCTATGGCCTCACCCGCCGTCACATGGCGGCGGCCCTGGCGCTCATCGGCCGTTATCCCCGCGCCTTCGAGCTGCTCGTCGAAGCGATCGTGCCGCCCCAGGATGTGGAACGGCGGTTCTGCGATCTCCTCGACGGCCGGAGCTTCAAAACCATACTGGATTTGCGATGAGGGATTCTAACTGAATGCCATTCACCAAATCCGGCCCGGGTGGGACAGGTGGCCGATGCCACACGCCAAGCGGTCAAGTGCCGGTAAAATGCACGGCGGGCGGCCCAGAAACTCGCTGCGCTCAAACAGTCTGGGCCGCTTGTCCACCGTTTGCATTCAACCGGCACTAGCGACCGCTGGCTGACGTGGCCCTGGCCACCTGCCCCACCCGGGCCTGCCTCAACCGTTGCCATGCGAATTTTTTATCAAACGCCTTCTGTAATGCATGCCCTTCAAGGTGAATCACATTCAGTTAGAATTGCTGATTTGCGATCGATCGACGGCTGAGGCTAAATGCGGTTTTTGATGGCGAACCGGACCAGGTCGGCGGTGCTTTTCAGCCCGAAGTTCTCCATGATGGTGTATTTGTGGAATTCAACGGTGCGGGTGGAGATTTTCAGGATCGTGGCCACCTCCTTGACGGTGCGCCCCTCGGCGATCAGTTGGAGCACCTCGCGCTGGCGATGGGTCAGGGCCACGCGTTCGCCCTCGGTTCCCCGTGGTTTGCCCTTCTGGTACTGCAACAATTGACCGGCCAGGATGGGTGTGATGTAAGTGCGGCCCTTGAGCGCACTGTTGATGGCGCTGATCAGTTCGGTGGGGGCGGCGTGTTTGAGGACATAGCCGGAAGCGCCCGCCTCGAAGGCGCTGGCCGCATAGGTCACATCGAGATGCATGGTCAGAAAAACGACGGCAATCTTCTTGTTTGTCTTTTTCAGCTGGCGCACCGCCTCGATGCCGTTGAGCAGGGGCATGGAGACGTCCACCACCACGACGTCGGGATGCAGCCGTTCCACTGCGTCGAGCATGGCCCGTCCATCCTCCACGATACCCACCAGCTCGAAATCCGGTTCGAGCAGTCCGCGCAGTCCTTCGGCCACCATCCGGTGGTCGTCGGCCAATAAAATCCTGGGACGTTTCATGATGCGCTCCCTTCAATGGGGACGGCCACGGCCACCGAGGTGCCCTTGCCCGGTTCGGAACGGATGGTGAATTCCCCCTTGGCGAATTGCACCCGCTCGCGCATGCTGGCCAGGCCGATGCCAGGGGTGTGGCGGACGCTTTTGGGCGCAAAACCGACGCCGTCGTCGGTCACCTCGAGGCACAAGGCGGCGCCGCACCGCCTCAGCGAGACCTCGACGTTATGGGCACGGGCATGCTTGGCGATGTTTCTCAGGCTCTCCTGCACGATGCGATAGACGCACAATGCCGCTTCTTTGGGCACGGTTTCCGGTATGGCCTCCGGGTGGAATTCGATGTTCAGATTCTCCCGGTCGGAGACGGTCATGCAGAGCGATCGGACGGCTCTTTCAAGGCCGAGATCTTTGAGAATAGCCGGGTGCAGTTCGCGGGAGATCGAATGGACATCCTCGGACAGACAGATGAGCTCGTCTTTGATGTGTTCGATCTTTTGCGACACCTGCGGCGCCAGCTTTCCGGACTGCTTTTCGAGAGTTCCGGCGGCAATGGATACGGCGGCCAACCGTTGGGCGATGTCATCATGAAACTCGCGTGAGAGGCGCCGCAACTCCTCTTCCTGGGAGGAGATCAATCGGCCGGCCAGCACTTCCAGGTCCTGTTGACTGTCTCGCAGCGCCATTTGAGCCTTTTTACGTTGGCGCAGATTGACCATGAGGGCGACGATCAGGACGGACTGCAGCGCCACCAGAAGAAAGGTGCCCAGAAAGTAGTATTTGTACAAATCCCACAAGGTCGGCTCGCGGTACAGCAGGTTCGCCTCGGCCGGCAGGTTCCGATGATCGATCTGCCAGCGTTGGAGCTGCCGCCAATCAAAAGCGGTTACACACGTATCCCTGCCTTCGTCGAAAGGGATATCTGTAGGGTCTGCACCGTTGAGTATCCGGCTGCCCAGCTCGGCGGCTCTCTGGCCTTGTCGCATGAGGCTGATCAGGCGACCGCCGACAATGCCCGCGCCCATATAGGATTCGTAAGGTCCGAAAACAGGGATATCCGCATTGTCGGCCACCAATCTCAGCACATCCCGGGGAACGAAACTGCGGCCTGCAGCGTCAACAAAAAAGGTCGAAAAGAAAATCACCGCATCGGTGGGCAGTCGTCTCAGCCGTTCGACGAGGTGTTCGACGGCAAGACCCGTCAAATCGATCAATTCGAGCTGTTTACCCCGCAAAGAGAGTACTTTTCGCAACTGCGCGACCCTGATGCGGTCATTGTCATAATCGCCGGCAATCAACACCGCATGCCGGCTCGCCGGTCTGAGCGTCAGCGCCGTTGCCACAAGTTCTTCCGCGATGTTCGGTTCAAATACCACCACTGCTCTGGATTTCAGCGCGTCGGCGGTGAAACGGTCGGATTGAGATCGGGGAATGGAGCACATGACGATGGGCGTCTGCGCAAATACTTGATCTGCAAATTGCAGCAGGAATTCCGCGGCCGGCAGATCCACGCTGATGATCAGGTCGATGCCGTCCTGGGCGTATCGTTGGCGCAACAGATCCACCTGTGCCGTTCGTTGCCCCTCGTCCCGAAATCGGGACAGGTCCAGATACTCCGAAAAGAGCTGGATGTTGAAGCGGGTGCGGCTGACGAAGACTTCCCGGATGCCCTTTTCGGCCTGCCGTGTGGCCGGAAAGTCGAGCGGGCCGGAGTAAAGCACCAGCACGTGACGGGTCTGCCCGTATTCGGCATAGACCACCGGCCCAAACCAGAAGGGTGACCCCAGCACAAGCCAAGTCCACACCACGGCAGAACACCATACGGCTCGACGGCACCAGGGGCGGTGGCGTTTGATGTGTTTCATGGCCTGGCATCCTTCAATTCCGTTGGTGACGGTGGGGTCCGGATTCCGGGAGTCAGCAGACATTCCCCTGGGATCGAATATAGCGCTCGGCGGATAGGGCTGCAATGGTGCCGTCGGAGACCGCCGTGGTGATCTGGCGAAAGGGTTTGTCGTTGATGTCGCCCGCGCTGTACACGCCCGGTATTCCGGTGCCCATGTCCTGCCCCGGTCGGATGTAGCCCTGCTCCGTCAGCTCGAGCTGATCCTTGAACAGCTCGTTGTTGGGGTGCTGCCCGAGAAAGACAAAAACCCCATCCACCTCGACGGTGCTGGTGTCGCCGCTCTCCGTATGTTTCAGTACGGCGCCCTTGAGCACGTCGTTCTCCACGATCAGGTCCGCCACTTTCGTGGAAGTGTGGCCGACCGCCTTGCCGCAGCTGAAGAGGCGCTCCTGGGTGGCCTGGGCTGCAAAATAGCGGGGCATCTCCTCGACCAGGGTAATATGTTCGATACCGATGGATAGCATATACAGGCTTTCATCGAAAGCGCTGTTGCCTCCGCCGACCACCAGTACCCGCTTGCCCACATAGGCCATTCCGTCGCAGATGGCACACCAGTGAACCTGCTCCGATGGCGTGGGCGTGGCCAGCGGGATGGGCTTGCGTCCGGTGGCCAGGATGATGGCTCTGCCCGCGTAGGTGCCCTCATCCGTGACCACGCGCTTGAAGGGTCCGCCAAGCTCCAGGCGATCGATATCGCAGACCTCTTCCACTTCCACCTCGAGGCTGTCCACATGAGCACGGAATTTTTCCATCAGATCCATGCCGTGAATGCTGGGGTAGGAGGGGAAATTCTCCACCGTGTAGGTGGCGTTCACCAATCCCCCGGTGATGTTGCTTTCCAAAATGATGGTTTTCAGCTTGGCCCGGGCCGCATAGATGGCCGCCGTCATGCCCGCCGGCCCGCCGCCGAGGATCACCAGATCATAGATGCGCTCTTCATTCATATCTGACTCCTGCCATGATCGACACATCGGACCGTGCCGCGGCGCGCTTCCATGGCAACGCCGCCGGCCGGGATGCATCACACATTTTTATAAAAGGCCAACATCTCCTTGGGGTTCATGAGCCCGGCCTTCTTGCCCACCACTTTGCCGCCTTTGATGACGATGGTCGTCGGTGCGCGTTCGGCGCCGAGGGCATCGGCCGACCCCTTGTTCTCTTCGATATCGATGGAGAGCAGGGTGACGCCGGGTTGCAGCGCGCTGAATTTTTCCATCACCTTCATCATGTTCTTGCAATGGGGACAGAGTTTTTTGATGAAAATACACACACCCGCCGCCGTGTCGGCCATGCGGTTTTCGTAGGTCGCATCGGTGAGTTGTTCAAACATGGGAATCTCCTTTTTCATGGTGTGGCTTGCGGAGCGAGGATCGGCCTCGCCCCGCAAGATCGGTGGTTACATGGTGCGCAGCTCGCCAATATAGAGTTTCAACTGTTCGAGCAGTTTTTCTCCCACATCAGGCTTTTGGTCGAGCAGGTTGCGCAGCTGAAACGGATCGTTGCGTCGGTCGTAGAGTTCGTCGCCTTCGGGGCACTCCTGCTTGGCGCCGGCCGTGCACGACCACATCTCTTCGTTTTCCATGGTGACTTTGCCGGGGTTGTCCTGGCTGGTGTAATCGCGCTGGCTGGCGTTCTTGAGGATCCAGTGGATGTAGCTGTAATCTTCTGTGATGATCGACCAGGACATTCCGAAATAGCCGGCGATGGCAAAGTCGCGAATCTTGTCCGTCTCGCCGCGTACCAGGGGCATCAGGCTCTTGCCCTGCATGTCGATGCATCCGTAGACCGGAAAGCCGTGGCCACCGTCCAGCGTGTTGATTTCCTGGTACAGGCCGAGGGCATCCAGGATGGTGACGCCCACATCGACATTCTGCACGAAACTCTTGATGCGCTGGCCACCGGCCATGCCGGGCACATGCATCATAAGGGGCACGTGGACCAGCTCTTCGTAAGGCCAGGGACGGCATTTGCGCATGATGCCATGGCCATGTTCGCCTTCGCCCATGGGCTGGCCGTGATCCGAGGTGATGACGATCAGCGTTTCGTCCCACAACCCCTGGTCCCGAATGGAGTCGAGCAGTTTGCCGATCTGTTTGTCCACCAGCTCGATGTTTTCCGTATACAGGGCGCGGATGTGCTCGCACTCGGCATCGGTCATTCGGCCCTCCACGGGGGTCCAGGGCGCCAGCAGGATGGGGTTGCCCTTCCACTCCGCATCATACGGACACGGCTCTTTTCGCCATACCGACGGTGGATCCCAGGGCTCGTGGGGATCGAAGGAGTCGACCCAGAGCATGAAGGGGCGCGTCTTGATGCGGACATCGCGCAGCCAGCGGTCCGACTCCCGGGCCACCACGCTCACGTAGTTGTCCTCCTCGGAACGCCACTCCTGGCGGAACTTGAGAAAGCATTCGATTTCGTCCAGCAGGGCCTGGCTGGCGTCGTCGATCAATTCGCCGTTCTCGTTGTAGACCATGGTGGGGGAGGTATAATCGATGGGCCGCATACCGGGATCGAGGGTTCGCTCCGCATAGGTGGTGTGATCCAATTCATGGCCGGGGCAGAATTTCACATAATCGAAACCGCGGGAATAGCCGTACTTTGGAAGCCGCATGGGCGGGGTGTCATAGACCAGGGCGGTCTGTACCTGGCGTCCCCACAGGATGTCGGTGATGGTGGTGTCGTCGTGGGAGAGGGCTTGCCATCCGGAAAAGGGGAGGGTAAAGCGGCCCGTCATGATGGCGCGTCGTACCGGTACGGTGGGCAGGCCTTCGCTGTACGCGTTTTCGAAGAGGATGCCGTTGCGCGCGAAGCGGTCGAAATTGGGGGTTTTGACCGTCTTGTTGCCGTAGCAGCCCAGGTAGTTGAACTGCAATGTGTCCAGCATGATGAAGACGACGTTTTTGATCTTGTTTTCTGTCATGTGATGCCTCCTAAGCTTTTTGAATCGTACGTTTTAATCCTGAATCTATAAAATGCCGATGAATCGCCAGTAGGGGACTTGGATGGCGATGATGCCGACGCCGGTGAAAAACATGCGCAGGGCCAGTCCCTTCATGATGTGTCGCGCGGTGATGTAGCCGGTGGTGAAGGCATACATGTAAAGCGCATATTCATAGGGGAAGATGTACTGGTCGAGTCCGTTGAGAAAGGCGAACAACATGGGTTTTGGGTTGATGCCCAGCGCCTGGGCGATTTCGATCATGGGGGCCGTGAGCGACGAGACGGCCGCCAGGGGGGTCAGGATGAAATTGACCGCCGCCGAGGTGCAGTAGGCCGCCAGGACACTCAGGCTGGGCGGCAATTTCTGCATCACGGGCAACACCAGCGATGCCATCCATTTGTCCGCGCCGATGAATTGGGCCACCGCGCCGATGCCCAGGCAGGCCACGATGAAGATGATGAAGCCCACATTCAGGTGGCGGAAGTTTTCCGGTTTGGAAATGTTCAGCACAGGCAGGTAACAGGTCAAACCGACCATGGCATACACGAAGGTGCCGGGCATGCCATGAAATTTCTGGGTCAGCAGGCCGGTGATCGCCACGATCAAAACCGCCAGTAATCTCCACTCGGTGGCGGTCATCGGCCCCATCTCCGCGAGACGCTTGTGAATCACCTCCTTGAGGTGATCTTCTTGGGGCAGGTGTTCCTTGCCGGGAATCACATAGACACACAGGACGACCGACATGGCGCAGTAGAGCAGGTTGAAGGGCAGGTTGGCCAGTGCAAATTCACCCCAGGACACGGGACCGATCACCGGCGTGGCGATGGAGGCCGTGATCAGCGCCATCTCCGTGCCCGTGAGAAAGCCGTATCCGGGTGACGTGGCCGAAAAAAAGCCGGCCATGATGATCGCTGACGAGATGCGGGAGGTGGGTTTCAAATCCAGGGCCAGCACCAGGCCGTGGGCGATCGCCACGAAGATGATCACCCGGCACATGATATCCGGTAATAGGAAGGCCATGAAGATGCCCGTGGCCATCAGGGCGATGATCGTATTTCGATAGGTGGCGCCGACCAACAGCATCAGCCGCAACGCCATTCTTCGGGTCAACCCCGTGTGTTCCAATGCATCCCCCAACACCAGGGCGGCCAAACAAAGCCACGGCAAAAAGGAGCTCCAGGGGGCATAGACCACCTTGGCCGGCGCCACTTCGCCCAGCACATAGAAGAAGGTGAGGGCCGCGGCCACGGGAATGGCGGGCAGGATTTCCAGGGCCCAAACCGTCACCGCCCAAGCCGTGAACGCGAAAAACAGCGGCATCTTGGGGTGAACCGTTGGATCCACCGCAAAATAAATCGCGACGGGAATCGCCAGGCTGATCAGCCATTTGATGCGGGTCATCGTCAGCATGTTTGCTCCTCGGTCAAAAGTATTGGTTTCTGAAAGTCTTCTTAAAACGGTTCCGGTCGATAAAAAGGGGTTCGGGCGGCGCTCATCGATGCGATCTTCTCTTCCCTCGCGAAATTTTGTCCGGGCCATTGTTTAGAAGGCATTCAACCAGAAGGGGAAATTGAAAACAACTCGGAGAACTACTAGGTTTTGGAGGTTTTTTTTCTAGGGCGGCCACCCCTGTTCATCGATGAGGGTTTTTGTGGAGCCTACCAATAAACTACTAATAATGTTATTTATCGCTATTGATTTCGCCTTGGCCGACGATTAGAATTCGTTATTCTTCAGACCATGAGCGGTTTGGTGATAACAATTTAAGGGAATCCGGGACGCAACGGCAACCTGAGCCGCACCATGCCGTGTCGATCCAGGGGGAGGTCGTTATGATGCTGGTCTATGGAGCCGCGGGAGTGGCCCTTTCGGTCCTGCTCTTCGGGGTCGTGTTGATCATGTGTCGGAACCCCAGGCCATCGGCCTGGACTAGCGATTTTCTTGTCGGCAATATTTACACGCCTGCCATCGTGGCCATGATGGCTGTCAGCGTGGCGTTCTTCATCAAGTTTCTCATTTCACTAGGCACCGAACCGTTCAGCATGACGCAACTCGCCGTCGCGATCGGGATTGTCGCGGTTGGGGTCGTTGGTCTGAAGATGCTTCGGATCAAAAAGCGATTGAGCGAATACGAGGCAGTGCAGACCTCCGCCGGCGTCATCGAGCCGGTCGCCTTTGCCAAAACGCGAAATGTTACAGACGAGCCACCCCACACGACCACCACCGGTCGAAAAGCGGCTTGACGTGGTCTTGTCCCTCTGGTTGACTTTTTCGAAATCCTCACAAGGCGCGTCACAACCCTTTAAGCTCTGCCAATAGAAGGGGGATCGGCCGCTGATTGGCGATCCCCCGGCGCCATGCACCCGACTGTCCTCACGCCCGCGAGCCTCGCCTCGCACCGGTCAGGCCGCCTATTCCTGGTCCCGAAGGGCCAACCCATCCCATATAGATCGACATCGCGATCGCTCGAATGCCTCGGGGCTATCGTGTGCCCATCTCTTGTGTGTCGAGGTTTGCTTTTGATTCTGTGGCCAATAATGATAAAGAAAAGTGTTGAATGACCTATTCAAGCCCACTTTGAGCCAATGATCAACATAAGGAGGAACCCCATGCTGAAAATCGGAGAAAAAGGCGCCATTCCCCAAAAAGGCAGAACCACCTATGCCATTGCCCCCCATATCCCCTGCGGTGTGGTGACGCCGGAGTTGCTGCGGAAGCTGGCCGACATCGCGGAAAAATATCAGGTCCAGGCGATGAAAATCACCGGCGCCACCCGTATCGCCCTGGTCGGATTGAAAGAAGAAGACATCGACAGTGTCTGGAACGATCTGGGAATGGACAAGGGCGCGGCGGTGGGCCTTTGCGTCCGAAGCATCCGGGCATGTCCCGGCACCACCTTCTGTACCATGGGCAAACAGGATGCCCTCGGCATGGGCATGAAGCTGGATGCCCTCTATCATGGGGCTCAATTGCCGGGGAAGTTCAAGATGGCAGTGTCGGGCTGCAAGATCAATTGCGCCGAGTCTTCGGTTCGCGATTTCGGACTGATCGGCGAACCCGATGGCTGGAAGGTCGTGGTAGGCGGCAACGTGGGCGTCACCCCCAGACTGGCCGACGAGGTCGCAAAGGGCCTCACCGACGAACAGGCCCTGGAATTCGCCCAAAAAGTGATCGCTTATTATGCGGAGACGGCCACCAAGGGTGAACGTCTCGGCAAGATGATCGAACGGGTCGGTCTCGATGCTTTGAAGTCCGCTGTGCAATAATCGACGTGGCATCCCGCAACTATTGAATACGTCATCCCGTTCTCGATCGGGTTTCATCACCTGTTGAAGATTCGGAATGCCGGCGCCGGACGGCATGACGCTTCGGCAGCGTCCTGGTGGCCCCCGGAGATCACACGGACTCACCTGGCGGCAGGCGGGTTTCCCATGATGGCATTCCCCAGGTGAGCCTCGTTTGCGATCAAGCGCGTCATCCCCCGGCGAGCTTGGTTTTGAATCCCTGCGTTTCCAGTTCCCTCTTGATGGCCTCCCGGTGATCCCCTTGAATCATGATGATGCCATTTTTGGCCGAACCGCCGGTGCCGCAGAGGGTTTTGAGGCGGGCGGCCAATTGCCTCACCACATCCTCGTTTTCATCAAATCCCGAGATGGTGGTGACCGTCTTGCCGCCCCGCCCCTTGGTTTCCCGTTTGATGCGGAGGATGCCATCGACCCTTGAATCGACCGATGAATTAACATGCTTGCTCCTGCAACCGCACTTTTTCAAAGGACGGCCGCAATTCGGACACATGCGGCCGGTTTCGGTGGAATAGACCAGATGGGAATTGTCATTTTTCATCAATACGATGCCTTAAAAAAGAAGATGACGACGAAATCTCACGCCAATCGCCCGAGAAACTCCCGGATGGCCGAGTTTACATCGTTCGGACGCTCGATGGGAGACAGATGGCCGGCCTGGGGTATGCTCACGATGCTCGAGTTGGGAATGCCCTGGTGGAGGAATTGGGCATATTTGGGCGGCGTCAGCTGATCATCTTGGGCGGAAAGAATCAGGATCGTTTCGGAAATCTCTTTCAGACGGCTCATCACGTCGAAGGCGTTGCAGGCCGCAAAATCTTTGTAGACCACCTCGGGACGGCACTTTTTCGACTCTTGGATGTACCCCCTAAGCAGATTGCGATCCGTTTTTGGAGAGGCCGCCACTTGCGGGCTCGATTCGACATAGGTCTGGTAATCGGTTTTGATCATATCGAAGATTTGCGGCATGACCCTCAGCCGTGACCCCGTATTGATCAATATGCCCGCATGATAGCGCCCTTTTCCGTCGAGCAGCAGTTGAAGCGCCACCGCCCCGCCCAGGCTCAAGCCGCAGGGAATCGGCATGGGCGCCTGAAGACTCGCGATCAGTTTTTCCACCACCCGCGCATAGTCGTCGACGCTGTCCATGCCTGCGCCGGGGCTCTCTCCGTGTCCGGGAAGATCCACGGCGACCGTGTTGGCGCAGTCATTCAGGCTCTCGAGCTGATTTTTCCAGAATAACCGGTTGTTGCCCGAACCATGAATGAAGAAGATCGTCGGTCGATCCGCCTGGAGCGGCCATCGGCCGGCATCAAAAGAGATATTATCGATTATCGAATGGGTCATTGAAGGTCCTTTCTTCTTCCACGTCTTCAATTAAAATCGACTGGACGCGCTCAAAGCGCTATTTGTCCCTGCCGGATCATCCGGACGAACGGCAGGTCCGCCGGCGCGAAATGGTATTGGTCGATATCATCGGCTCCCACCCAAACCGCCTCGGCATGATCGTTCAGCTTGAAATCACCTCCCACGATCCTTGCCCTGAAGGCCATCAACTCGATGGTGCCAAACTCATAGTCGTACACGCTGGTCCCCATATATTCACCGACCACCACATCGATCTCGAACTCTTCCCAAAGCTCCCGCTTCAGGCACTGCTCCGGCGTTTCGCCGCTTTCGACCTTGCCCCCCGGAAACTCCCACAGGCCGGCCAGCCTGGCCGTCGTTTTTCTTCTGGCGGCAAAGATTTTTCCTGCGTCGGTGATGAGGGCGGCGGTGACTTTGGTCATGGCGAAGCTCAGCCGATCAACGTTGTGCCGCATGCGATGCGGCGGAGTGGGTTTGAATTTTCTCTGATGGGGCGATTCTTTCTGTTGCGGTGATCGAAAACGTGGCGTCTTTTGCCCGACATGTCCCTGGCTTGCGCATGAAGTTGATCCGATGGTTGCTGTTTTCGGGCAGGATACCATAAGCTGAGGGATTGTCAAGAATTGCGGGCAGATATTCGATCGGATAAGCCAGACAGGCAGGATGAGCTCCTCTCAGTTCAGAAATTCTCAATACATTAAAGAATATGCTGCCTATGTTGGGGATATTTTTGGGGACGATAGATTCAGGTAAGAAAAAAGGGCTTATGATTCTAATCATAAGCCCTTGATATTATGGCGGGAGCGACGAGACTCGAACTCGCGACCTCCGGCGTGACAGGCCGGCGTTCTAACCAAACTGAACTACACCCCCGAAACTCATCGATAAGAACATGTTTTAGAGCTTTCCAGCTCGTTTGGTAGGCGGAACAGGGCTTGAACCTGTGACCCCCGGCTTGTAAGGCCGGTGCTCTACCAACTGAGCTATCCGCCCGTGGATGAAGCGCTGTAGCTACCAGTTCGGATGATCGATGTCAAGCGGATTTTTAGGCCGTGATTGAAACTCGCCGGCATGACGCCTCCGAGACTTTAAAAGTTTATCAAACTGCGACCATCCGGGGAATCTATAAAAAGGATTTCCTATGACATGGTCGGAAAAATTTGCAACTGCGTTATTGAGAATGGAAGGGGGTGCCGGCAAAGGGGTGGGTCCCATTTTGGATAGCGGTGTGCATAAAGGCCTCAGGGAAGCGGGGATCCAACCGGATGTTCGGTGAGAGCAAACAGGCTTCCAGATAGTAAAACAGGCCGTTCAAAACAAATGTTGACCCTGTTGCCGCTCGCATTTAATATGGCAGGACCGAACAGAAGCCCGGGCCCGGCGCTTGATCTCCGCTCACTGCCGAAAAACAACTTACCTAAGGTGCAACGATCTGCGATGATACCCGATCATCTTAAACGCTGGCTGATTTTTCTGATCGCCTGCCTGCTGTTCGTGCTTTCCCAGTTTTATCGGGCGTCCGTGGCGGTGATCTCACCGCAGCTGATCGGTGAACTGGCGTTGGACACCCCGCAATTGAGCCTCATTTCGGCCGCATTCTTTTATGCTTTTGCCCTGATGCAGATTCCCATCAGCATGTACCTGGACGGCATCGGGCCGCGCATCTCCATGACCGTGCTGTCGGCCATCGCCGTGGCGGGTTCGGTGGTGTTCGCCGCCGGTCATTCGGTGTCTGCGTTGGTTGCCGGCCGCGCGTTGATGGGCATCGGCATGGCCTGCAACCTGATGGGCACGCTCAAGATCATCACTTTGTGGTTCACGCCGCGCTATTTTGCCACCCTGTCGGCCCTGGTCGTCTCTTTGGGGACCGTAGGCAATCTGATCGCGGCCACGCCGCTGGTGCTGCTGGCCCAGGCCATGGGGTGGCGCAACTCGTTTCTGGTCATGGCCGGGATCAATCTGATCCTGGTGGTTCTCTTTTTCGCCATTGCCCGCGACCGTCCCCGGACGCCGCTGGTTCCCGATGTGCCCGAGGCGGCGTCGACCCGGATGAGGGACATCCTGCAAAGCCTCGTTCGTCTTTTCAAAGAGAAGGACTATTGGATCATCTCCCTGGGCACCTTTTGCCGCTACGGCATCTTCGCGGCGGTGCAGGCCCTGTGGGCCGGGCCTTTCCTGATCCAGACCCTCCAGGTGCCGGCGGTCACGGCGGGCAACCTGCTCATCCTGACCAGCGTCGGCATCGTGGTGGGCAGCCCGATATTCGGATGGCTGTCCGATACGATTCTGGAAAATCGTAAAGGGGTCGTGATCAGCGGGTTGATCGGCATGGCGGTGGTCTTGCTGGTGCTGACCCGGCTGGAGCCCGGCACGGGCATGGCGGTGCTGAGCATCCTCTTTTTTTCCTTCGGTTTCTTTGGCAGCGCCGGCGGAATCATGTACACCCACATCAAAGAGCGCATGCCCCCGGAGCGGGCAGGCGCAGCCATGACCGGGATCAATTTTTTCACCATGATCGGCGTGGCGGTTTTCCTCCAGGGCCTTGGCAACATGATGAAATATCTGCATCCCGACGATGCCATGGGCGGCTCGGCATTCATCGACGCCTTCGGGTTCTGCGCCATCTGCCTGGTCGTCACCACCGTGATCTACCTGTTTACCGTCGAAACTCTTGGCAAGAGAAAAAAGGGATAGGAGGCGTGGATATGAGCAATTTGCTGGACCTTTTGGGCTGTCGTTATCCGATCATCCAAGGCCCTGTGGGGGAACTGAACGACCCGCGGATGGTGGCGGCGGTGTCCGAAGCCGGCGGCTTCGGCATGCTGGCCCTGGGCTTTATCACCGACCTGGAGAAGGTGAAGCGGATGATCGCCGAGGTGCGGGCGCTGACCGATAAGCCCTTCGGCGCCAATCTCATGATCGCCATGAATCCCAACAACGAGGCGATACTGGAGATGCTGGCCGGGGCCGGCGTCCGGACGGTGACCACCTCGGCCGGTTCGCCCAAGAAGATCTATCCAAGGATCAAGGCTCTGGGCCTCAACGGCCTGCATGTGGCCCTGGCGGCCCCTCTGGCGGTCAAGGCCGTCGAGGCCGGCGCGGACGGAGTGGTGGTCTCGGGCGCCGAATCCGGCGGCTTGCGCACCACGGGGCCTGAATCGACCAATATGATCCTGATTCCCCTGGTTTGCGACCAGGTGGACGTGCCGGTGGTCGCGGCCGGCGGTATCGCGGATCGCAGGGGCTACCGGGCGGCCCTGGCCCTCGGCGCCCAGGGGGTCCAGGTCGGCACGGCGTTTTTGTGCGCGGAAGAGAGTCCGGCCTCCCCGGCGTGGAAAGAGGCCATCATCGGTTGCGGCGATGCCGGCACTACGCTGCTGCCCATGGGCCCCATGGCCATGAGAACCATCGTCAATCCCAAAATGGCCGGCCTGATGGCCGAGGGTGCGGACCTGAGCAAGGCCTATCAACTGGGCGATGCGGGCAAAGCCTGGCGCAGCGGCGATTTCGACCTGTTTCCGGCCGGTGCCGGCCAGGTCAGCGCGCTGATCAAAAAGATCCGGCCGGTCAAAGCGATCATCGAGGGGATGGTCGCCTGACCAGTGTCTTGCTTTTAACCGAAAACGGAAAGGCACATTCATGGAGATACCCGCCGACGGGCTTATCGTCGTGTGCAAGCGGGAATGCGCCACCTGCGGCATGGTCGTTCCGGTGCTTCGCGAGATCGTCGACAAGGGAAAGCCGCTGACCGTCTGCTCCCAGGACGACCCCGCCTTCCCGGACGGATGGCCGGGGGTGGTGGACGATACGGCCCTGGCCCACTCCTTCCGCCTGGCCGTCGAGGCCGTGCCGACCCTGATCCGGATGCAAAACGGGGTGGAGACGGCACGGGCCGTGGGTTGGGACCGGGCCGAATGGCAGGCGGTCACCGGCATCGAGGGTTTGGGCGAGGATTTGCCGCCGAACCGGCCGGGGTGCGGCTCCCGGAGCGTCGAGCCCGGCTTGGCCGAGGAATTGGCCTTGCGTTACGGCGGCGTTCGCCTGGCGGCGCGCCGGATCGAGACGCCGTCGCATGAAGACGAGATGGAAACCTGCTTTGCCAGGGGGTGGACCGACGGCCTGCCGGTGGTGCCGCCCACCGAGGTACGGGTGGTGCGCATGCTGGCCGGGACCCGCCGTGCGCCGGACGAGGTGGTGGGCATCATACCGCCCAACCAGGCGCCCTGCACCGTTGAAAAGGTGGCCATCAACGCGGTCATGGCCGGCTGCAAGCCGGAATACCTGCCCATCGTGATCGCCGCCGTGGAGGCGGCCTGCCTGGATACGTTCTGTCTGCACGGCCTGCTGGCCACCACCTATTTCGCGGGTCCGGTGGTGATCGTCAACGGCCCCATGGCAAAGGCGGTGGGCATGAACTCGGGCGTCAATGCCTTCGGCCAGGGCAACCGGGCCAATGCGACCATCGGCCGGGCCTTGCAGCTGGTAGTGCGCAACGTGGGCGGGGGGCGGCCGGGCGAGATCGACCGCGCCACGTTGGGCACACCGGGGAAATACACTTTCTGCTTTGCCGAGGACGAAGCCGGTTCGCCCTGGGAATCACTGGCCGCCGAACGCGGCTTTGCCCAAGGCGCATCGACGGTGACCCTCTTTGCCGGCAGCGGGGTGCAGCCCATTTTCGACCAGCACTCCCGCGACCCCGAATCCCTGGCGCGCACCTATGCGGCCTGTCTGCGCACCGTGGCTCATCCCAAGATTCCCATGGCAGCGGACGCCTTCCTGGTGGTATCGCCCGAACACGGCCGGGTGTTCCGCCAGGCCGGTTGGACCAAGGCGCGCCTGCGCCAGCGGTTGGACGAGCTGCTGCAGATTCCCGGCGTCGATCTGGTGCGCGGCGCCCACGGCATGGCCGAAGGCATTCCCGAGTCCCTGGCCCACACCACTCTGCCCAAATTTCGACCGGGCGGCCTCGATATCGTGCATGCCGGCGGTACGGCGGGCATGTTTTCGGCCATCATCAGCGGCTGGGTGGCCAGCGGCGCCAAGGGAAGTCAATCGGTCACCAAGGAGATTGGACAATGAATACAGGCATGGTATTGCTCGATCCCACCGCCGAGCTGGCCCCGGCTCGCCGGGAGCGTCTGCCCCGGCCCAAAGAGTTGGCCGGTCAATGCGTGGGGTTGCTGGATATCTCAAAGGCCCGCGGCGATGTGTTTCTCGACGAAATCGAAGCCCGGCTCAGGGCCGACGGCGTATCGGTGCGACGCTATCAGAAGCCGACCTTTGCCCGCGTGGCGCCGGTGGCCCTGATGCAGCAGATCAGCGCCGAATGCCAGGTGGTGATCGAGGCGCTGGCCGACTGAGGGTCGTGCACGTCATGCAGTGTGCATGATATCGTCGATCTGGAAGGCCGGGGGATCCCCAGCGTCTATGTGGCCTCGTCCGAGTTCGAGGCGGCGGGGACGGCCCAGGCGACGGCCCTGGGGTACGACCCGGCGGCGGTGTTCGTTCCCCATCCGATCCAGGATCGCACCGATGGGGAGATGCGGGAGATCGCCCGTGCCGCCGTCGAGGATCTGATCGAGGCCATCACCAGTCACGGAGAACGGAGATGAAACGAGTGGTCTCCTGCGGTATCCGGGATGTGCGAGTGGGCGAGCGGGTTTTCGTCAGATCCGGATCAGCTCGGCGCGCTTCAGGTGCTGGACGGTCGTGTGGCGCCAATCTTTCGGTGCGCAGGCGTCGGCCAGGGCCACGGCCAGGTGTTTGGGCGCCACGAGCCCCAAGCGGCTCAGGCCGTTGAGGCAGGCCGGACAGTTGGTCAGCAACTGGTTCATGGGGTCGAGGGCGAACTGGGGCGCGAGGGCCGATCGTTTGCGTTCCAGCATGGCGGCGGCGATGTCCGGGCGACTCAATGCCAGGGTGCCGGCCTCAGAGCAGCAGTACGGCACGGCGGTCACCCCTTCGGGGGCGATGTCGTGCAGCAGCGCCTCGCCCCGACCGTCGAGGGAGTCGTGGCAGGGTTGATGATAACAACTTTTGCCCGAAAGCCGGACGTCGAGTCCGCGGTCCAGCACAAAGCCCGTCACGTCGGCGACCGGCGCATCGAAGATGTCGTCGGTTTTCATGCGCACCAGGGCCTCACGGCAGGTGCCGCAGGTGATCAGGCAGGCATCGAAATCGAGATGCCCCAGCATGCCGCGGATCTGGTTGAAGAGGATGGTGTTCTCCAACTCCAGGCGGTTGGTCAGGTCGGTCTTGGCATTGGCGCGGGACGGAAAACCGCAGCAGAGAAATTTCGGCGGCAGCACCACGCGCACGCCGCTGTGCAGCAGCAGGAAGATGGCGGCCAGTCCGATGTCGGCATGCAGCCGTTCTGAGCCGCAGCCGGGAAAGTAGAATACGGTGGCCGTCGGCGTCTGCTCCGGCGAGACCACCAGTACATGGTTCATATCGTGGCCGTGGGGGAATTGCCTGGTGAGCGGCTGGGCGGCGATGGCCGGCGCCGGCGCATAGAGCGGTCGCAGCACCGAGGCGCGGCGCCACAGGCCGCCGGCGAGACGCGCGGCGAGCCGCTGAAGCGCTCCTCCCCATTGGAAGACGGCGCGCCGCATCACGGCATTGGTGGCCGGCGAGCGCGAGGCGAGGTAGGCCAGGGCCATGCGCGTGGGCCACGCGGTCTGTCGGGTGCCGTGGGCGATCAGCACCTCGCGTTCGAGGATCGAGACTTCGGCCGTATCGATGTTCACCGGGCAGGGCGCCTGGCATTTGTGGCACAGGGTGCAGTGGTCGGCCAGTTCGCCCAGCCAGTGCAGGGGGCGCAGCCCCACGGCATGGGAGCGCTGGGCATCGTAGAGCAAGGCTTCGATGATGGCGATCAGGGCCAGGTTCTTGTTGCGCGGGTGATAGAAGAGATTGCCGCCCGGGTAGAAGACGCAGCAGGGGGTCTTGCAGCGGCCGCAGCGCACGCATTGGGAGATCTTTTCGGCCAGTTGTTCCAGGCGGCCGTAACGCAGGATCCGCGCCTCCATTTCGAGGAGGTTGAACGACGGGGCATAGACCCGCTCGGCCACGCTCCGATCGGTCAGCTTGCCCGGGTTGAACAGGCCGTCCGGATCGGCCGTCTCCCGGTAGCGTTTGAATTCGGCCATGATCGCGGCGTCCAGATGCTTGATCTTGGTGAATCCGATGCCGTGTTCGCCGCTCACCACCCCTTCGAGCGCCACCGCCTTTTCCATGATCACATCCGCCACTTCGGCGGCGTGGCGCATCATCTCCCGGTCATTGGAAAAGACCGGGATGTTGACATGCACGTTGCCGTCTCCGGCGTGCATGTGGGTCGCGACCACGATACGGCGGTTGCGGATCTCGGCCATGTCGCGTTCAATTTCCGCGTTGACCTTGCTGTAGCCGCGCAGCAATTCGGCGAGGGATGCCTGGACCTGGCGCAGGTGGGTTTCGTTGCGCAGGTGGTTGCGGCCGGCCAGCTTGATCTGCTCCATGGCGGCCTGGAGCAGTTGCCGTGCCCGGGGCAGTTTGGCGCTCAGCCATTCCGGGTCCTCGATGGGAACGGCCTTTTCCATGTAGTTCAGTAGCTGCCAGATCGCCTCTTCCTGGTTGGCGCGCTCCTCCTCCACGTTGAGCTGGTCGACGAAGGCGGCGAACTCAGCCAGGGCCTTGACCGGTAGCACGATGTCTTCGTTGAGCTTGAAGGCGTTGGTGCGCGCCGCGATGGCCCCCAGCCGCTTGCGGTCGCGCCAGAACCGCTCGGCCTCCTGGGCGCTCTGGGCCACGGCCATGAAAGTGTTGGGATAGTCGGCCAGCAGGGTGGTCAGGCGGGACAGGCCGCTGTCGATCTGCTGAGCGGTGTGGCCCACGACATCGATGAGCAGCACGGCCTTGGGACGCTGGCTGCGGGGCGCCCTGGCCTTGTACTGAATGGCGCGCACATATTCTTCGTCGAAGTGCTCCAGGGCCATCAGGGCTTCGCGCCCCTTTTCGGCAAAGGCCGCGCAGATTCGGTCGATCACCTCGGCGGCCTCTTCCATGTCTTCGCCGAAGAATTCGAGGCAGACGGTGCGCTGATGGGGATAGGGGTGATGCAGCACGAACACGGCGGAGGTGATGACGCCGTCGGTGCCTTCTTTCTGGACGCCCGGAAGGCCTTGGAGGGTCTTGTTGGTGATATCCTTTCCCAGGCCGGGCTTGCGCAGTTGCCAGCCGTGGATCTCGATGCGTTTGAGGGCTTCGCCGGTGGCCGTGTCGCTCACCTCGAAGTGAATCGAGCCTTGGGGATCGATGCGCACGGCGTCGGGCTGCAGCCGCCGCACCTCGAGCAGGCGGCCGTCGGCCACTGCGATGCGAAATCCGAGCAGGTTGTCGATGGCCGTTCCCCACAGCACGGCGCGCTTGCCGCCGGCGTTCTCGGCGATGTTGCCGCCGATGGTGCAGGCCCACGAGGAGGTGGGATCGGCGGCGAAGATCAGGCCGGCCGCCTCGGCCGCCTGCATGGCCGCCTCGGTGATGACCCCGGCCTCCAGTTCGAGGGTGGGCAGGGTCAGGGTGGTGCCGTCGGGCTGGTCGAAGGGCACGTCGCGGATCGCGCCGATGCGGTTGAGCTTTTCGGTGTTGATCATCACGCAGCCGGGCGCCACCGGCACCGCCCCGCCGGTCAGGCCCGTGCCGCCTCCCCGGGGGATCGCCTTGAGACCGAGACCGGCGACGGCCCGCAGCAGGGGCGGCACCTGGTCTTCCCGGCTCGGGCAGACCACGGCCACGGGCAGATGCAGGCGCCAGTCGGTGGCATCGGTGGCGTGGGCGCAGAGGGTGAAGGGATCGAAAAAGACATTGGGATCGCCCACGATGGCGCCGAGCCGGCGGCGGGTGCGCTCCCGGCTCTCCATGGCTGCGGTCAGTTCGTGTTCCAGGGCATCGAACTGCCCCCGGCATTTTTCGAGCACCAGGTCCAGCTCGGGTGTCTTGCGGCTCCGTTCGGTGATCTGGGCCAGGTCGCTGCGCACCATGGAAAAAAAGCGCTGTCGCAGGTCGCGGTCATCGATCAGCTGCTGGTAAAGGAACGGATTGCGCCGGAAAATGAACAGATCCCCGATGAGCCGCATGAGCAGACGCCACGACCGCCCGGTGCGGCGGGTGAACACCAGCCGCTCCAACGGTGCGAGTACCTCCTCGCCCAACAGCATGCTCCAGACGCGCCGGTCGTCGGCCGAGGTGTAGTTGAAGGGGATTTCCCTGGAGGTGGTCCTGCTCATCTATTGTTTTGCTATGTTGCCCAGCGGCCCGTGGCCGATGGTTCCCATCATGATCTTTGATGGATTGGTGAAAAATCGTTTCATGACGATGCCGTCAATGATTGACAAACAAAAAACGCTCCCGAATAGAAAACCAGGCGCGTCGGTGTTCGTCGGCTTCCCTGAATTCCAGCCTCTTTTATTGATCAAGGACCGGGCCTTTGCAAGCCAATTTTCAGGAAAAATTCCAACCGACTGTTGCGGGCGACTGAACCGTGCCCCATCCGAAAGGCTCGGAAAAGCGGCCGGACTTTTTATATGGCGCTTTTTCACCTATAGATGGGCAGTGAACCCCCAAGCATCAGAGAGGCGTTATGCTTTCACTCAATCCCGATCACGTGCAGGCCGTGCTCCATGCAATCAATCAAGGTCCCTACTTCAAACATTTGTCCATGCCGGTCAAAGAGATGGGGGGCGGGTATTCCGTTGTGGAACTCCAGGTCGGCCGTGAACATCTCAATCCTTTTGGCGGGATACATGGCGGCGTCTATGCGTCGATCATCGATACGGCCGCTTATTGGGCTGTCTATTGCGAACTCGATGAAGGCGTCGGCATGATCTCCATCGACTTGAAGATCGACTTTCTGGCACCCATCAGCGATGGGGTCATCACAGCCAGGGGAAAAAGCATCAAGATCGGCAAAACCATGTGCCTGGCCGAGGCGACCGCTGTCGATCAAGATGGCAAATGGCTCGCGCACGGGACATCCAAGATGATGATCACCAGGGGATTGCAGACCATCAGGGACGTTTTTGGGTTTGTGGGCGTCGCATCGTTACCCCCCAAGTTTTTACCCTCTACTTAAACATGACGGCACCGTAGAACGTTGCAGATGCGTCATGCCGGCGGACGCCGGCATCCAGAATCTATTGGAAATACTGGATCCCGGCGTTCGCCGGAATGACGCGAAAACAGGGTTCCGGATTTTTTGTCCTCTGCTCAAACAGGAATGAACGCGTGCCTTTAAAAGTGATTGGCGGATTTCTCGAATGCTGGGATTAGAAAGTATGAATGGCCACGGCGTCAACCAAGACAACAACGTTTGCGCCTTCCCGAAGCTCCAGGTCCACGATGGCTCGTTTCGATACCATGGTCTTGACGGTGAGTTCTCCGCATTTCAGCTGGACTTCATAGGCGAAGCCCTGACCTGCGACGGCGGTGACGACCGCGTGGAAGCGGTTGGACTGTTCCTGTGGGGATGAATTTCGGCGCATGGTGATGTCCTCGGGACGAATCGCGAGATATCGATGACGCGGGTTTACGGGGGCGTTGAGCTGGATGCGAAGGTTTCGGACATGGGCGATGCTGTTTTCGAACCTTGCCTCGAAAATGTTTTTCATGCCCACGAATTCGGCGACGGCCATGGAGGCGGGCCGGTGAAAGAGATCCTGAATGGCCCCTGTCTGGGCGATTTCACCCTGTAGAATGATAGCTCCGCGGTCGGCCAGGGATAACGCTTCGCCGAAGTCGTGAGTCACCATCAGGAAGGTGGTTTGGGTCGTTTGATGCAGCGTCTTGATGGCGGTGCGGATTTCTTCCCTGAAGCCCGGGTCGATGGCGGACAGCGGTTCATCCAGAAGCAGGACATGGGGGCGCACAATCAGGGCTCTGGCCAATGTGACCCGTTGCTTTTCTCCGCCGCTGAGATGAATGGGAAGGCGGGTGAGCAGGTGCGCGATCCCCAGCAAATCCATCAATCCCTTAAGCCTCGCCCGGCCTTCACCAGCCTCGATACCATGGTACCGCAGGCCATAGGTGATATTCTCCATGACGTCGAGATGGGGAAACAGCGCATGGTCCTGGTAGACGATGCCCACGCCCCGTTTTTCCGAAGGCAAACCGGTGACCTCCGTTTCTCCGATGAAGATTTTGCCGCCGTCGACCTTAATCAATCCGGCGATCGCTTCAAGGAGGACGGTCTTGCCGGCCCCGGTGGGTCCCATGAGGACGAAGAATTCATTCTCGTTGACGGAGAGATTGACGTTCCGCAGAGAAAAATCTAGGAGGTGGATGTTCAATGCTTCGGTGCGGATCATTTCTCCCTTGTCTCCCGCGTCGTCAGGATACGAAGAAAAAGAAAAAGGAAAAGAGAGACGATGACGAGCCAGACGGCCACGGGTTGGGAGTACTTCAATCCATAGGATTCAAAGCGTTCGTAGATGAGGACCGGGGCGGTCATGGGGTGGTAGGCGATCACGACCACGGCGCCGAATTCGCTGATGGCACGGGCGCTGCACATGATGATGCCGATGAGCATGCTGCGCCAGGCCAGGGGGAAGGTGATGCGCAGGAAGGTCCCGGTCATGGAGGCCCCCAGACTTCTTGAAACTTTTTCGAGTCGGGGAGAGACGGCCATGAATCCCGCCTTTGCGCTATGGATATAGAAGGGAATCCCGACAAAGGTCAGGGCGACGATGATGCCGGTGACGCTCCCCATGATGCGAATGCCCAGGTCGAAGAGGAGCCGGCCGATCCAATGGTTTTTTCCGGCGATGCCCAGAATGGCGATGCCGACCACTGGATGGGGAATGACGATGGGAAGATCGATAATGGCCTCGAGGAGGCGTTTGCCTCTGAAATCCTGGCGTGCCAGCAGGTAGGCCAGCGGTGTGCCAAACAGAAACGAGATGAGGGCGGCCGATCCGGCCGAAAAGACGCTCAGCCGGATCGACCGCACCACTTCCTTGTCATGGATGCTCTCCCACAAGGCGGGTATGGAAGAGGAGGTCATCAACTCGACCAGCGGCAGGAGAATATAGGCGACGATGACGATGCCGCAAGTCAGTGTGAGCCAGAAAAACAGCTCCTTTCTTCGCATAAGCTCACTTTCGAAAATCTAGTTTTTGACTTCCACGAGGGGTTTCAGTTCTTTCGGGAGCCGTTCCTGCATGGCCGCCGTGGGCACCTGGCACGGGATGAACGGCGGTTGGCCCATATCCTTCAGAATTTTCAGGCCGCCGTCGGGCGAGAGCATGTATTGGAGAAAGGCGACGGCCGCCTCCGGGTTGGGTGCGTTTTTGATCAGGGTGATGCCATAGGTGCACGACCCCCCTTTGAGCTCCATCAGGGTGCCAGGCTCTTTCCCCGACACCTTGACCGTGGCCTGGGTGTAGAAATCGTCGAATTGATAGTTGCCCAGATTGATCTCATCGGGCAGGACCACATACTTCAGGCCGTGCTGGACGGCGACCGAAAGGTATTCCCAGGCATAGTCCATGTTTCCGGTCTGGAGCAGGGAAACCAGCTCCACCGATTTGGGACGGATATTTTCCAGGGGGCGGTTGGCGATGGCGGCCTCGTAAAGGCCGGGTTTGCGGTAGTGCTTCTCCGCCAGTTGGAGCACCATGAGTGCGCGATATCCACAGGGATCCAGGTTGGGATCCGAGTGCCCCCAGACCACGCCCTTTTTCTGGAGAATCTCATACCAGTTGCCGGCATTGATCGTGTCGGCGTATTTGCTCTTGTCCGTGTAACAGAGGACGAGCTGGTTGGTGGCAAACCGGATGTTCCAATCTGCATAATCGGGAACGAGCAGCTTGTCGATGACCTTGTAATCCGCCGATCCGATGATGTCGCAGGGCTTTTTCAGGTCGGTCACTTTGCGGGCCGCCTGCTGGCTGCCGCTGGCTTCGCGGACCAGGTCCACTTTGGGGTATTGGGCCTCGAAGGCCTTTTCCATGGCCTGAAAGGGCACCGAAAGGCTGCCTGCATGGAACATGACCAGCTTGCCTTGCGGTTCGGCCTGGGCGGCACCTGCCGCCAGGATCGATGCGAACACAAAAGAAAATACGGCGATCAGACTGAAAAGCGATGCTTTCTTCATGACTCTTTCCTCTCCATTGAATTGAAATGCCCCGGTGCACATGGCAACCGAGGCATTTCTTCTGCGTTCGTCCATTTTTGTCAAGAGATCATGGAAAAATCAGGCGACCGATGGAGAGCGTTGACTCCTTCTTACTTTGGATTACACCTTGCCACGATATCAGACCTCTTTTAGATCTTGAATTGCCCCACCATCAGCTTCAATTGTTCGGCCAGTTTGGCCAAATCATCGGCGCTCATATTGACCTGGCTGCTGCTCGAGGACATTTCATTGGCCGTCGCACTGACCTCGACGATATCCCGGGAGATTTCTCCGGCTACCGATGAGCTTTGGCTGACATTGGTGTTGACCTCCTGGATGCCCCGGGCCGCCTGGGACACGTTGCCGGCGATTTCGGATGTAGCCGTGGACTGCTCTTCCACCGCCGTGGCGATGCCCGACACGACGTCGTTGACCTCCTGGATGATCCGGGTGATCTCCTCGATGTCCTTGACCGTGAGGGATGTGGTGTCTTGAATGGTGCCGATCTTCTCTTTGATGTCCTGGGTGGCTTCGGCGGTTTGCTTGGCCAGCTCCTTGATTTCATTGGCGACCACCGCAAACCCCTTGCCGGCTTCACCGGCCCGGGCGGCCTCGATGGTCGCGTTGAGGGCCAGCAGATTGACTTGTTCGGAGATGTCGGTGATGGCTTCCACCACATGGCCGATGGCCTGGGCCGCGTTGCCGAGATGGTCCATCCGTCCCGATGTCTCTGCCGACTTGCGCGCGGCAGTGTCCGATATCGAACGCGCCCGCTCGGAGTTCTTGGCGATTTCGTTGACCGTGGCCGACATCTGCTCGGCCGCCGTGGCCACCGCCTGGGTATTGGTCGCCGACTGCTCCATGGCGGCGGCCACATTGGCCATGTTGGTGCTCATCTCCTCCGAAGCGGTGGCCACCACGTTGGATTTTTCGGACGTGTTTTGGGCCGCCTGGGACATCTGCTCGGAGATGGCCGACAGCTCCGTGGACGAGGCGGAGAGTGTCTCCACGCCGTGGGCAATCTGCCGAATGATGCCCTGGAGCTTTTCTATGAAAGTGTTGAACCACCTGGCCAGGTCGCCCACCTCGTCCCGGCTGTCGACGCGCAGGCGCAGGGTCAGGTCGCCTTCACCCTGGGCGATATCTTTCAAACCCGCTACCGCGGCATTGATCGGCCGCGTGATGGTGCGTGCGGACACCAGTACAAGCACTGTGGTCGCCACCACGGCAAAGAGGCCGACCAGGACGATGGCACTGCGGATGGCGTTCGAGGCCACCAGGAACTCCTGCCGGTTCTGGGTAACGGCGATGGACCAGCCGTTGACGCCCACGGGGGCGAATCCGGCGATCTTATCGGCGCCTCTGAACGTATACTCCTCCACACCGGTATCCCCCCCAATCATCCGGCTGTTGATATGCTTCATTTCAGGGATATCGGCCACGGCGGGATTCAATATGATATCGGCGTTCGGATGGGCAATGGGCAGCCCTCCCTTGTTGATCATGTAGGCGTAACCGGTCCGGCCGATGGTGCGTTTTGAAATCAGCTCGGTGAAATATTCCGCCTTGATGACGATGCCGAAAATTCCCAGGAACCGGCCGGCTTCCGATGTGATGGGAGCGGCGGCGGTGGTGATCAGTTTTTTGGTGGCCGCGGAGCGGATAACCTCATCGATATCCGGCTTGCCGGTCCTTTTCAACTTCAGGAATGTGGGATTGTTGGCGATGTCCACCCCCTGATAGACGCTGCCGTTTTCCAGGATACCGGTGTATATTTGACCTTTGGCATCGGCGATGAATATCCCCTGATAATAATCGCCCATTTTAGCGAATTGTTTTTTGAGCGCCTGCGCTGTGGCCGCGATCATCTCTCCGGACCCGGATAGGCCCTTTTCCTCGACCGCCGTTGCGACCCGAAGGACATCGGGTTGGGCTGCCATGGCGGCGGCTTTGTGCACCTCGGATTCCAGGATGGTCCGGGTCAACCGGCTCAAGTCCACGGCAACGTCGCGCGCCTGGTTCATCGACAAGGTCACCAACGCGTCGCGTGCCTTGGTAAACGAGATATACCCCACCACGCACAAGGGGATCAGGGCCGCAGATATACCGATCAGCATCAGTTTGGACGAAATGGATTTCAGGTTGACCTTCATTGCAATGCTCCTTCGATCGAATGGAAAATTTCACACGAGATAACATCCCGTTGGCAATGCCATCACAAAAAATGTCCGTTTCCCATGGCGCGTCGGCATGCCGGTTCGGGGCGGCGTTTCACCAAATCATTATCGGTCGCATCGATAGGGGGCTTTAGGGTGAACCATGGGTGATGAGGGCAAAGACAAGTCAAAAAAATGGGGCAGGGCTTTAAATGTGGCGGAGGTGTCGCACTATGTGACATATGAAAAGGAGGTGTCATCATGGTACAGAACCCACCTAAAGATATGCCGCGTATTATTCCATACTTGCATTACAATCATGTCGAAAAAGCCGTCGAGTGGCTGTGCTCGGTCTTCGGTTTCAAGGTCAGCTTCACCTTGCCGGATAAAAAGGGCGGATTGATGCATGCCGAAATCACATACGCCGACGGCGTGGTGATGCTGGGCCCGGCCAACCGGGAATACAACAGCTTGAGCCCCCTCGATTTGAAGGGTGTCAATCAAGGGCTCTATGTCTATGTGGAAGATGTGGACCGCCACCACGAAAGTGCCAAAGCCAAGGGCGCCGTGATCGTCATGCCGCCCGAAGATATGTTCTGGGGAGATCGTGTTTATGCGGCCAATGATCTGGAGGGCCACATGTGGACCTTCGGCCAGCATACGAAGGATATTCCACCCGAGCAGATGCGCCCACCGGAATATTAGCCGGTCCGAACGCCTTTTGAAAACCATGGCGCGGACGGCCCTGATTCCCCGCCGTTCGCGCCATGCCCCACCCGCGCCGCCGAACACCTTGGTTCATCACTTCAAAAACATGTCTGAACACTGTCAGGCCCAGTATTGCGGATCTCTGTCAGTTGGGTAGATGACAGCCCGCCTGCATCAGATTGTGGAAAGTACGGATGAAAGTATCCCGCAAAATTAAGTGGCGCTGAATCCTGTGTTCTCATTCGTTGGTTTCACTTGGTTCGCCGATTGTCTTTTCTAATATCGTGCCTATCGTTTCGGTTAATGTGATCGCCGCGCAACGTGCAGCCATAGCGTCGATAGCCTTACCAATAGTTGGGAGTGCTTATGTCAAAATAAACTGCAGTGCCAGACACATGGCAGGGGGTGGGGAGATGACATCGGACAGCGACCAGAGTGCAGAGCAGTTTCCTCCTACGACGTCGACCGAGCAGGAGATACAGGCGCTGCCTGATGTTCGTCCACCCAGTTTCTATGTGGGCATAGGCGCCTCGGCCGGCGGATTGGAAGCTATAGAGGCCTTCTTCAAGCATATGCCCCCGACTAGCGGGCTCGCCTTCATCGTTATTCAGCACCTCTCCCCCGATTACAAGAGCCTTATGGTGGAACTGCTTTCGAAGCGCACCGAAATGAATGTTTGTCGCGCCGAGAACGGCATGCAGGTGACCGCCAATGCGGTCTATCTGATCCCCCCCAAAAAGCATCTGACGATCTTTCATGGCCGGTTGATGCTCGGCGACCCGGAACGTTCGAGATCCGGTATTTTTCTTCCCATAGATACATTTTTGAGATCACTGGCCGATGATCAAGGCGAAAAGGCGATCGGCGTCATCCTTTCGGGGACGGGCAGCGACGGGATGCGCGGCGTGCGGGCCATCAAGGAATCGGGTGGCATGGTGATGGTGCAGGATGAGGCCAGCGCCAAGTTTGACGGCATGCCGCGCAGTGCCATTTCTACCGGACTGGTCGACTTTATTCTGCCACCGGAGGAGATGCCGGCGCAAATGCTGGCCTTTGCCGATCATCCGGAACAGATGCGGTCCGTCCGTTCTGAAACGCTTCTCACCGATGAGGACGGTCTGACGCGTATTTTCGCACTACTTCGGGATCGGCACAAGGTCGACTTCACTTACTACAAGCCTTCGACGGTAGTGCGCCGCATCGAGCGTCGCATGACCGTGAATCACATCCATACACTGCGGGATTACGTCAGGTTCTTGGAGAGTTACCCACGTGAACTGTCGGTTTTGTATAAGGAATTGCTTATCGGTGTCACCAATTTCTTTCGGGATCCCGAAGCATTTCGCTTGCTGGCCGACGAGCATTTGCCGGCCTTGCTGGCGCGGGTCAGAGGCCCTCTTGTGCGATTCTGGGTAACCGGATGTTCTACAGGCGAGGAAGCTTACACCCTTGCCATTCTTTGCCGTGAAACCCTCGAAAAGTTGGGCCGATCTCTCGATATCAAAATTTTCGCCACCGACGTGGATCACGAATCGGTGCTCCTGGCTGGAAACGGCATCTATCCCGAGAGCATCGCGGCCGATGTTTCCCCGAATTTCCTATCGAAATACTTCGTCCGCCGCGGGGATGCCTTCCAGGTCGCACGTGGCATCCGCGAGATGGTTGTATTTGCCCAGCACAATTTGATCAAGGACCCGCCTTTTACAAATATTGAGTTTATCGCCTGTCGAAATTTACTCATTT
This sequence comes from Desulfatitalea tepidiphila, assembly GCF_001293685.1. NCBI lineage: Bacteria > Pseudomonadati > Thermodesulfobacteriota > Desulfobacteria > Desulfobacterales > Desulfosarcinaceae > Desulfatitalea > Desulfatitalea tepidiphila. The sequence continues at coordinate 339,588 of NZ_BCAG01000001.1, forward strand.
ACCTCCAACCGGTATTACAGCGAAAGGTGTTGGCATACTTCAACTTTTCTCTGAACCAGGACGGGTTGTTGTTTTTAGGCCATAGCGAGACGGTTGGGGAGATGATGGAGGAGTTCGAGCCACTCAGCCACAAATGGAAAATTTACCGCTCCAAGGGAAACCGAAAAAAGGGCATCGCGGAGATGGAGGTCTCCAAGCTGCGGTCCAAAGGTGGCCGGCTGCTGCGGCCAAGCTTTCTGGGACCGCAAAAAGCAATGCGGCTGCACGAAGAAGAGAGAATATTGGATCGTCTGCTCGAAACCCTGGCAGGCGACTATTTGCCGTTAGCCATGGTTGTCAACGAGCAGATGGAGCTGATCCATGTGTTGGGCGACACCAGCGGAATTTTGAGGTATCCCTCGGGCCGGGTCGTCAACGACATCGCCCGCCTGGCCGTCAACGACCTCTCTGTGCCGTTGTCCACCGGCCTGCAGAAGGCGCTCAAGCGAAAAGAGGAGGTGCGTTACACCCATGTCCGGCTTCGCAGGCCGGGTTTGGTCCGCACCATCGACTTGCGCATCAAGCCGCTCCTCCAGAAAAAAGGCCAGGAGCCGATGGCGGTGATACTGATCGAAGAGCCTGACCGCACCGCGGCCAAGCCGATGGGGCCCGAGGCCGCGAGCTACGATCTGGATCAGGAGGCCGCTCAGCGTATAGAGGACCTGGAGCAGGAGCTTCAGTTCACCCGTGAGAACCTTCAGGCCACCATCGAGGAGCTCGAGACCTCGAACGAGGAGCTCCAGGCCACCAATGAAGAGTTGCTGGCCAGCAACGAGGAGCTGCAAAGTACCAACGAAGAACTCCAATCGGTCAACGAGGAACTGCACACCGTCAACACCGAACACCAGCGCAAGATTTTCGAGCTGACTGAGCTGAACAACGACATCCGCAATCTTATGGAGAGCAGCGGCGTCGGCACGCTGTTTCTCGATGAGAATATGGAAGTCCGCCGGTTTACTCCCCAGACCAGTAAGATTTATCAGATCACCGAAAAAGATGTCGGCCGGCCTCTTCATCAAATCCCCCACAGCCTTGAAGATGTCGATCCAGTGGCTCTCGTGCAAAAAGTGCACGCCGACCATGAGCCTGTCGAGAAGGAGGTTCGTACACGGGGCGGACATCACTATCTGATGCGGATATTGCCGTATACCGTGGGGGCGGCATTCTTTTCAGGATCGGTCATGGCCTTTATCGATATCGATTCGCAGGTCCGCTCACGAAACGCTTTGGAGGAGAGTGAAACGAAATTGAGGTTGTTGGCCGACAAGCTCGAAGATGTCTTCTGGATCCGGACCCCGGACAATGGCCGGGTGGTCTACATCAGCCCGGCCTACGAGACTATATGGGGAAAGGATATGCAGGCACTCTGCCGGGACGCCCGTTCCTTTCTCGATTCCGTGCATCCGGCTGACCGCGATGTCGTAGCCGATCAGCTATCGCGTCACACCCAGGGGCAATGGAATCTCGAATACCGTATCACGGACAAGACAGGTGCCGTGCGGTGGATTCATGACCGCGGCTTTCCGGTCTTCGATTCAGAAGGGCGGCTGGAATTGATATGTGGCTTCGCCACCGATATCACCGAGCGCAAGCACAAGGAGGAGAGTTGCCTGCTCAGTGTGTCTAAATTCAAGCCATCTTTTGAGGGGACATCCATCGGTATTGCATTGGTGAATATAAAGGGCCGATTCCTGGAGAGCAATCCGGCCTTTAAAAGAATCTTGTCAACTTCAGAGGCAGCGCTGGCAGACATGACGCTGGTGCAATGCATCCACCCTGGCGACCGGCAGGCAGGTGAAGCGATGTTGACCGAGATGGAAGCCGGTCGGCGCGATTTCTACTACGCCCCGATGCGATTACAGGGCGGGAATGGCCGGACATTGGCCGTTCAGCTGGTTGTGACCCTGATCCGTGATGGCCAAGGGCAGCCCACTCATGCCCTTTGCCAGATATTCGAGGTTGCCGATGTTGCACCGGCTTAAGACCGAATTGAACTGAAACGGAAGAGATCGGTTAGAGAGGTTCGCAGCCATGGACAGCGACAATGATTTTACAGAGCGAATGCGACTGCTGCGCGAAAAGGCACTGGAGCGTTTGGGCCGGCGCCCAGAACAGAGCGAACCGGCGGCTGATAATGAGGTGCTGCGTCTGCTGCACGACCTGAATGTGCACCAGATCGAACTGGAGCTTCAGAACGAAGAGCTTCGCGCCGCGCAACAGGAGTTGCAACGGTCACACGATCGGTATCTCGACTTGTACCATCATGCACCGGTCGGTTATGTGGTGGCCGATGCGGTGGGCATGGTGTTGCAGGCCAACCAGACCCTGGCGGCGATGTTGAACAGGGAGATCGCCGACCTGCTTCAGAAACCGTTGGCCGATATGATCCACCCCGAGGACCAAGAACTCTATTATGCACGCTATCGTGCCTTCTACAAAGACCCTAAGGGCAAGACGCTCGAGTTTCGCATCGTATCCAGCACTGGCGGCGTGCTGGACGCCAGGTGCGAGGGACACCGGATCGAATCATCCGTCAATTCGGGTACGGGACGCGACCTTTCCGGGCAGCTTCTCATCAGCATCAGCGATATCACCCATCAGAAGAAGGCTGAAAGAGAATTGTTGCGTACCCGCAACCTGGAATCCATCGGCACACTGGCCGGTGGTCTGGCTCATGATTTCAACAACATTCTGGCGGCCCTGGTGGGCCATCTCGAACTGGCCAGGATCCATTGGCATGAGAGAGGGAAGGCCGACCTGCATCTGGACAAGTCCATGGGGGCCGCCATGCGGGCCAGGGATTTGTCCAATCGCCTGGTGACCTTTGCCGAAGGGGGCACTCCCCTGACACGGCCCAAAGAGATCCATCATATCGTCTCGGAGGCCGTTGAATCGAGCCTCCAAGGCTCTCAAGTGAGATGCGATCTGCAGCTGCCGTCAGACCTGCATCCCGTTATCGTCGACGAAGTGCAAATGATGTCGGCATTGCAACACATCATCTGCAATGCCCGGGAGGCCATGTCCCGGCGAGGCAGATTGTGGATTACGGCACAAAATGTGCAAATTTCGTCGGCCGCCGGCAATCCTTTGCTCCCGGGGACATACGTCAGAATCGAGATACGCGACCAGGGACCCGGGATCGACCCGGTACATTTGGGAAAAATTTTCGACCCCTATTTCACGACCAAAGAGATGGGCTCCAAGAAGGGTATGGGCCTCGGCCTCACCATCACCCACTCCATCGTTAAAAAGCACAATGGTCATATTCAAGTTGATTCAACACCGGGTCAAGGCACCCTGGTGACGGTCTACCTGCCTGCATTGCCTGTCCAGGCCGCAAAAGCCCCCATTCTTTCCTGATCCGCCAAGCCGTCTTCGTGCACGGACAGCAGTTCCAACTCAATGTGATTCATCCTGAAGGGCATGTTTTACAGAAGGCGTTTGTTGAAAATAATTCGTGTGGCAACGGTTGCGGCAGGCCCGGGTGGGGCAGGTGGCCAGGGCCACATACGCCTGCGGTCTTAGAGCCAGTTAAATGCAGACGGCGGACAAGCGGCCCAGACTGTTTGAGCGCAGCGAGTTTCTGGGCCGCCCGCCGTGCATTTTACTGGCTCTTGACCGCTTGGCGTGTGGCATCGGCCACCTGCCCCACCCGGGCCGAGTTTAATGGATGACATTCAGTTAGAATCGCTGGTGCGTGGACGCGTCGATTGACGTTTTCCGGATCCTTTCCTTCGTTTGATTCCCCCTCGGTACAGTAAAATTGTCAAGGCTTTCATGGCCCTGCGCTGCGTGGCCCGGCCAGGGAGCTGTTTTTGCATCATCGACCATCAATCGATGTTTCATATCAAACCCAAATCAGGAGGTGTTTTATGTCACTGCAACTCAAAGTTGCGCGATCAACATGGGAAAAGGAACAGGTGTACCAACTGCGGTCCAAGGTGTTCATCGAAGAGGAAAGGCGCTTCGATCTGTCGAACAAGCACATTTTCGATCGTTTCGACAGCTTCGCGGAGACGAGCAATTTTCTCGCCTTCGACGGCGATACGCCCGTGGCCGGCATTCGGTTGGTGCTGGACAACCCGGTGGGCCTGCCGGCCGAGGAGGCATTCGATTTCGGGCCGTTGCGCCGATCGCTGCACGGCGGCTGCGCCACGGTCGGTTGGTTTTGCATCAGCAGGCGTTTCCGGCGCCATCCCGGCCTCGTCGTATCGCTGATTCAGATGTGCTTTCGCAAGATGCGCCAGCATGGCGCGCGCCATGTACTGGCGGTGATGCACCCGCCGGCGCTGCCGCTGTTGGCGCGTCTCATAGGGGCCCGGCCACTGGGGCCCGAAATCATGGATCATGCCCTGGGCGTCGGGATCATCCCCGTGCACGTGGATCTCGAAGATCTGCCGGATAGCAATAGGAAGCGGTTCTCAGATCCGGATAAACACCTGTTCGATGATTCGGCCGAGCGCCGACTCTTCCGAAAAGATGAGACCATCGTCGCCGGGGGAGACGAGGATGCGCATGTCTATCAGATCATGCGGGGCGTGGTGCGGGTTCAGGGCCGGTCAGAACCAATGGATAAGGCCGGATCCAAAGAACAGGCAGCCGATGCGATGCAACTCGGCCCCGGCCAGCTCTTCGGCGTACTTTCGGCTTTGGACGGACGGGGGATGGCCAGCACCCTGGTGGCCCACTCCGAAGATGTGGACGTCATGGTATGGCCCAGGCAATCCTTTATCGATCAGATGTATGCTTCCCCGGAACGCATGATGTGGCTTTGCCGAATCATGAGCCAAAGGGTTCGGTGCACCTATGATCCCATGTTCGGGATGCCGGCGGCGGCCCTCTCCAAAGCTTTGACCGCGCCTGTTTTAATCGATGCGCCCGTCGAACACCGTCGGCCGATGGAAGTCCTGCTATAACCACTTGTCACAACGTCCGGCTCAGCCGGTAAAAGGAGTCAGTTATGCAAGCTTGTCAATCCCCTCGGCAGATCCACCCTGCGACTGCCGGAAGCAAATACGAATACTATGAGCAAGCCTTCGACCGCAACATCGGGTTTCTGACGCCTGGCGAACAGGAGCGTCTGCACGAAGCCGTCGTGGCCATTCCCGGCCTGGGCGGAGCGGGCGGCGCCCACGTGGCGGCCATGGCCCGTCTGGGCGTCGGCCGGTTTCACCTCGCCGATCTGGACCGATTCGAAGTGGTCAACATCAATCGCCAGCACGGTGCCCGGGCCGGGACCTTCGGCCGCCCCAAATGCGAGGTGCTGGCCGAAGAGGCGCGAGCCATCAATCCGTTTGCGGCGCTGAAGGTGTTCGAGGAAGGGGTCACGGCGGAGAACATCGATGCCTTCCTCGAGGGCGTGGATGTAGTCATCGATGGCATGGATTTTTTCAACATCGAGATTCGGCGGTTGATTTTTCGTCGTGCCTGGGAGAAGCGCATCCACGTGGTCACGGCCGGACCGATCGGATTCGGCAGTGCGTTCATGGTGTTCGCACCGGATCGCGGCATGACGTTCGATCGCTATTTCGATCTTCATGACGACATGCGCGTGGAAGAGAAGTTGATCGCTTTCTTTGTCGGCCTGGTCCCCAAGGCCGCTCATAAGTCCTATACCTTGCCGGGAAGCATCGATATGGCCGAGCAGCGGGGGCCTTCCCTCGGCGCCGGATGCCAGCTGTGTTCGGCCGTGGCGGCGGCCGAGGTGGTGCGGATCCTGCTCGGCAAACCGGGATTGCGGCCGGCGCCCTATTACTTCCAGTTCGATCCGTTTGCGCGCCGATTCGTCCAGGGGCGGTTGTGGTTCGGCAACCGGGGGCCGCTGCAGCGGGTCAAGCGATGGCTGATGAAAGCCAGACTGTGCGGTCAGTCTGAATATTTGCAAGAGCCTCGACCGAAGCTCGAAGCGCCATCGGCGCCGGGCGGCGGGCCGCTGACCGCGGAGGTTCGGGACTATCTGATGAAAGCCGCCATTCGGGCGCCCTCGGGAGATAATTGCCAGCCATGGCGTTATGCCCATCAGGCCGATACCATTCATTTCATGGTGGATCCCGCAGCAGATGATTCGTTTTTCAACGTGGCCCAGGCCGCCTCCCTGATCAGCTGCGGTGCTGCCGTGGAAAACCTGGTGCTGGCGGCCAGCCGTTTCGGAATGGCGGCCGCCGTTGCGGTTTCGGCGGCAGACGGCAATGCCCGGGTCCAGATCGATTTGTCACCCGGCACGTTGTGCGAAGATCCCTTGCATCGGTTTGTCTGGGAAAGGCATACCAACCGTACGCTTTACGATGGCTCGCCCCTGGAGCCCGATCATCGCCTCAAGATTCACGCGGCCATACAACCGTTTCAGCAGGCCGAGCTGCTCTTGCTGACCGAACCGCAACAGATCCGGGAGTCTGCGCAATTGGTCGCCGGTATCGACCGTATACGGGCGGAGCATCGAGGGCTGCACACCCATCTCATGCGCATGATTCGTTTCAGCGTCCAGGAGGCACGCGAACGGCGCGACGGGTTTTTCCTCAAGAACCTGGAGGCGGGCAGGGCCGGCGAGTGGTTTATCCGGTGCACGCGGCCCTGGCCGGTGATGCGGATGCTCAACCATTTGGGGATGGGCAGGATGATATCCGGGATTTCCCGCCACGGCATTCTTTCGGCCTCGGCGGTGGGGATGCTCAAGGTTCCGAGCGTGCTCCCCGAAGATCTGATTGCCGGCGGCAGGGCGCTGGAGCGGATTTGGCTGACGGTGGCCAGCCTGGGCCTGGCGTTTCAACCCATGACCGCCGCCACCTTGTTCTGGTTGCGCTGGCAACTCGGCGGGCAGGGCGATTTCCGTCCCGCCCATCGGCGGTTGTTGAAGGACCTGTGGCCCCGATACCAGCGATTGTTCGGCGTGACGCATGAATCCGAGGGGCATGTCATGCTGTTTCGCGTCGGAAAAGGGCGGCCGGTCGGCTGCCGCACGTTGCGAAAGCCATTGGCCTCCTTCCGGTTGCCCTGGCCGTTCGAGGCATCCTCCCGGGATGACCTCAGTGGCGGGACTCCTGAGCCGGAGCAGGCGGCTGGATCGATAAAACAGGCGTTTGGGCGATAGGCCATGCGGACGGCGCCGGGAAGGGCATGCATTAAAGAGGGAGTTTGATAAAAAAATTCGCATCGCAACGGACATGGCAGGCGTGGGTGGGGCAGGTGGCCAGGGCCACGTGAGCCTGCGGTCTTGGAGCCAGTTAAATGCAAACGGCGGACAAGCGGCCCAGACTGTTTGAGCGCAGCGAGTTTCTGGGCCGCCCGCCGTGCATTTTACTGGCTCTTGACCGCTTGGCGTGTGGCATCGGCCACCTGTTCCAACCACGACGGGTTTAATGAATCGCGTTCAGTTAGAATCTCTGAATGGGCGGATTACGGTTTGATTTTGGAATCATTCTGTCGTATGGAACCCGCCAGGCATTTTGTTGTGCGCCCTATCCTCTCTGATGGCTATTCTCCTCTCGTTCCTCTGCTTCTTTTCCCGGTTCCATTTGCCCGGCGCCACGATATTTTTAACCCCAATGGAGTTTCAGATGAGCCGGAAATTGATCTTTGGCGAACGGCGGCGGCACGAACGCAGGAGCTGCGTCTTTGAAATCGATCTCAATGATCACAACGGTTATTTCAGATGTTACTTGAGAGACTTGAGCCTCGGTGGCGCTCTGGTCGAACACCCCTCCCAATTCAAGCCCAATCTGGGGCAAGAGCTCTTTTTGACGATCCCCTATCGGCAACGATCCGGCGTCGTGGTCGTTACAGGACATGTCGTGAGAGCACGCGCCGGCACCGTGGCGGTCGCCTTTCGGCAGGGATCATCACCGGCAGCATAGCCTCTCTTCCAGGCGGTCGCACCTTTCCAGCTTCTGATCCGGATTCCGTGGGCATCTCCGCCGGGATGTGGCGCTCTCGATAAGCGGTCTTATTATACGTGTTAAGCTCCATCGTGTTCAGGCGAATATCGCAATTCGAGAAGCCACATGAAGGAGTTCATCGTGAGGATCGGCTGAGGAGGGAGGTCACTTATGAAAACAATCCTTTTGATCACACTGGCGCTGGTCGCCATCGTTGCAGGATATAACCATATATCGAATCACCATGTCGCCGCCGGTCAAAACAAAACCGGTTCTTCGAAGAAAACGCAAACCGCCGTCTTCGCCGGTGGCTGCTTCTGGTGTACGGAATCGGATTTCGAGAAGGTGCCGGGAGTCCTGGAGGTCATCTCGGGCTATACCGGCGGCCAGGTCGCCAACCCGACGTACGAGCAGGTATCGGCCGGTAAAACGGGCCATGTCGAGGCGGTCAAGGTGGTTTACGATGAAGAAAAGGTTTCCTACGCGCAGCTTCTCGATGTGTTCTGGCGGCATGTGGATCCTACCGATCCGGGCGGCCAGTTCGTGGATCGCGGCAGGCAATATCTCAGCGCCATCTTTTATGCCGACGATCGGCAGCGCCAGATGGCTGAAGCATCGAAACAACGGTTGATCGCCTCGGGTCAATTCGAAAGGCCCATTGCCACGGAGATTTTGCCCCTCGGCGAGTTTTACGAGGCGGAACCGTATCACCAGGACTATTACAAAAAGAATCCCATCCGTTATAAATGGTATCGCTCGGGCTCCGGGCGCGATCAATTTCTGGAAAATGCATGGCGCATGGATAAATTCGGGCAAATCCCGGACGAGCGCGCCGGCTCTTTAGACGCGTCCGAAGGGAAAGAGGCAGCCGGCGCCCTGCGGCCCATTCCCGATGACCAGACCTTGCGGGCCACCTTGACCCCCATGCAGTACAAGGTAACGCGGCAGGAGGGGACCGAGCCGCCGTTCGACAACGCCTACTGGAACACCCATGAAGAGGGGATATACGTCGATATCATTTCAGGCGAACCCCTTTTCAGCTCCACGCATAAGTTCGACTCGGGAACGGGCTGGCCCAGCTTTACCCAACCCCTGGAGCCCGCCAACATCGTCGAGCGTGCCGACCGCAGCCTGTTCATGGTCCGCACCGAAGTGCGCAGCCGGCATGCCGACTCCCACCTGGGGCATGTCTTCGATGATGGCCCGCAACCCACCGGGCTGCGTTACTGCATCAATTCGGCCGCGTTGCGGTTTGTTCCGAGGGAGGATCTTGAGAAGGAAGGCTATGGACGCTATGCCGCCCTGTTCGAGGGGGCACAGGCGACCGCCCCGGGGCGCAAGTGAGCCCATAACATAAATAGATTGATAGTGTCCGTCCACAAATAGGCAAATTTGGTTGAGATCAAGGCGTGCGAAAAATTTTACCGCAGGCATATAGTCGATATTCCGAGGATAAAATTTTGAGCAGAACGCAGATATCGGGCAAATTGGCCATTTGTGGATGGGCACTGATAGGATGAAAGCATCCCCATGTCTTTGAAAAAATTGGCCCGGCGAGGTTCTCGCCGGGCCTTAATGAGTGATGAGCACTCATCTCATCGTCGTTTGTCGATATGCAGATGGCTGTGCGGGTGCTGGACGCCGCGGTCAGGCTCAGCTCTGCTGCTCCAGACGGCAGTTGTCGCGGCACACCCGCAGATCCTCGACGCACCCCGATGGCATGCTGCGGGTGCACTCGGTAAACTTCGATTCACAAAGGCTCATGCAACCATTTTGGTTTTTACTGGACGAATCGTTCATGGCAACCCTCCTGATTGACTGTGCCGAAGGTTTTTGATTTTCAGCACCATGATAACCACGCCTGGCGGGCTGGCAAGCCCTTGTCTTGTGAAACCGTCGGGGCCGCGCCTGGCCGGGACCGGCAGGAAACCAGCGCTATGATGTCAGTTTGGGGTTTTGCCAGTGGCGCCGATGGTCGCGCCGGGCTTTTTCTTCCAGGTTGCCCGACACCGCAGCGGTCAGATCCACGCCGGTCTGGTTGGCGATGCAGGCGAGCACAAACATGACGTCGGCCAGCTCGTCGGCCAGGTCCTCCCTGGTTCGCGGCGTGCTTTTAAAACTCTGTTCGCCATATAGCCGCACCATCAGGCGGGCTACCTCGCCCACCTCCTCCATCAGAATGCCCAGGTTGGTCAATTCGCCGAAATAGCGCACGCCGTGTTGTTTCACCCATTGGTCCACCCGGTCTTGATAATCTCGAAGCGTCAGCGTTTGCATGGAAAGCCTTTCCTCTCAACTTCCTGGTGCCTGTCGCAAGGCTCCAGGCGGTTGCAGTCCATAAGAAAAAAGGAGCGGTGCCGGATGGCGCCGCCCCTTAAAATTTAAAGAAGAAATGGAGGTTGCTAAAAACAGGAGATCAAGATTGCAATCCGAGCGGAGCGTTGCACACGCGCCAACGCCCGTTTTCCTTGACCAGCTCGATGGTGACATCGACGGGATAGTCGTTGCCGATGCGAAACAGTTTGCCGACGACCATGAAGACCGGGTTGATGGCCACGCGCGTCGTTCCAGTCAGGTGAACGACGGCCGACTCCGAATCCTGTGAGAGGGTCTCGGTATGGATATGGGTGAACATGTGTCGGAGATAGTTGATATCGAACCCCCTTTGGGCAGCCTCGTCGCTTTTTCGGTTCAGGAATGTCCGGACGGGGTCACCGCTTTCGCCTTCTCCGGCGCAGAGCCACTCTTGCATGTCGGTGTCCAGGTAGTAATAATCCTTGGCAAAGGCTTCGGCTACGGCGGCCGGCCCTTTTCGGCAGTCCAGACCGATCAATGCAGCCTGCAGCACGACGAACAGGGCGATTAACACGACAAAGGGAGCGAAGCGGTTCAAAGAATCCATGGGATCAACCTCCTTGCGGCGATGCATTGGCCTTGGCGGCATGGTTTTCGAGAGTCGATTACCGGCAGTCCATAACATGGACACGCGGGCATGACAAGGGGTTTGGGTGTCCATGGGAAACCCGCGACGTTGACCCCATACGGGGAATCGGTTATCGTACGGGATCAACACCGCCATTCAGGTGCGCCAACTGCCTCTGACGCCCGATACCCTTTAAGGTAGCTGCAATGGCCCCATTTTTCAGAAAATTGAGGAACAGTCTGATCACCAAACTGCTCATCAGCGTCGCGGGCATCATGCTCGTGTGCCTCTGCATTTGGGGATATTTAAATTACCAATATCTGCAACAGAAGGCCATGGACGACCTGGCCGTAAACATGGACCGCTTGAGCAACACCATCCGGCTGGGCACCCATTATGCCATGATGCTCAATTCCCGCGACGACATCCAACAGATCATCAACAACGTCGCGCGCCAGAACGACATCGAAAATGTCCGTATTTACAACAAGGCCGGTGAGATCAAGTATTCCAACCGTTCCGAAGAGGTGGACCGGCAAACCAACATCAAGGCCGAGGCCTGCGATATTTGTCACAATGTCGATCCGCCGCAGGTATCGGTGCCCTTGACCGAACGGGTGCGCCTGCTCCGCTCGGATCAAGGCTATCGCATGATGGGCATCATCAGCCCGGTATACAATGAACCCGGTTGCGCCACGGATGCCTGCCATGTGCACCCGGCCGATAAACGGGTCCTCGGGGCCCTGGACCTGGTGGTTTCACTCAAGGATGTGGACCGCGAAGCGGCTGTCTACCAGCGCAACCTGATTCTGCTGGCGGTCGGCCTGTTCGTCGGCATCGCCGTGATGATCGTGTTCATCATCCTGCGGTTCGTGACGGCGCCGGTCAAGCGCCTGATCCAGGGCGCGCGGTGCATCGAGAGCGGGGACTACGGCGCCGCGGTCCAGATCAACCAGAACGACGAAATGAAGGCGTTGGCCCAGGCGATCAACCAGATGGGGCAATCCATCGGCGAGAAGACCCAGGCCCTCAACCGCCAGCGCAATCAGTATCAAAATCTCTTCGGGACGGTGCCTTGCATCATCACGGTCCAGGATCGCAACTACCGGATTATCGAGTACAATCGGGAATTCGCCGAAAGGTTCAAGCCCCAGCCCGGCGCCTTCTGCTACCAGGCCTACAAAGGGCGCGACACCAAGTGTGTCGTGTGCCCGGTGGAGATGACTTTCGAAGATGGTCTTCCGCACTACAGCGAGGAGTCGGCCCTCGATAAGGACGGCACCATGCGGCACTGGATCGTGCGTACGTCGCCCATCAAGGATGCCGAGGGCAACATCGTTGCCGCCATGGAGATGAACCTGGACATCTCCGAGCGCAAGCAGTTGGAAGAAAAGCTGGTGCAATCGGAAAAGAAGTATCATGCCATCTTCAACAACATCCCCAATCCTGTGTTCGTGCTCGATCCGGAGACGTGGATCATCCTGGACTGCAACGCCAGCGTCGACGCCGTCTACGGGTTTCAGCGTGGGGAGGTGGTGGGCACCTCTTTCCTGGAGTTGTTCTGGGAGCGTCCCGACCCGGTGACCGCGGCCGGTTTGAAGACGGCGACGGTGATCGAGCGGGCCAAACATCGCGACAAGGATGGGCTGGCGCGCTTTGTGACGATCCGTATTTCGCCCTCGGCGTATGGTGGTGTGAAGGTGCTGCTGGTGACCATCAGCGACATCACCAAGCGTCTGGAGGCCGAACAGCAGCTGATCCAGGCCAGCAAGATGGCTACCTTGGGCGAGATGGCCACCGGCGTGGCCCACGAACTGAACCAACCCCTGTCGGTGATCAAGACGGCGAGCAGTTTTTTCATGCGCAAGCTGCGGAATAAGGCACCC